>JAZJYH010000017.1:0-26574 GCA_040390485.1 Pseudomonadota bacterium | reverse complement strand
CGGCGCTGGTACGCCGGGAACAGGGCTATGCCGAGCTGCGGGGTGTCGTCATTGACATAGCCCAGACCTGTGCTCAGCAGGCGCGACCAGCAGCCGCCCATGATGGTGTCGCCATCCACGGCCAGCACGCCGACATCGGTCGGCCTGCCCCACTGCTCTGCATAAATGGCGACCCCGGGAAGATCCAGCACTTCGCGCGGGCGCAAACCCGCCGGCGGCGGGTCCCACAGCGAAGTATGCAGAATATCCCACAACACCTGCTGGTGCTGGCTTTCAAGGGAAATCAATTGCATCGGTGACTCCTCGCATTCAAGTCAGACGCCGGCCTTGACCAGCGATGCTTTCAGCACTTCATTCAAGGTGCTGAGGCTTTCCGACAAGTGGGCCCGGGCTTCGTGGCTCATGGGCTTGCCCAGCGCGCTGCGGATGCTGGACTGTAGCTGCACCGCATTTTCACGTTGCAGGCTGCGCGCATCGGCCGGCATGCTCGCAGTGGGCCTGATCAAGGTGTTCGATATGCGCTTCAGGTGTTCGCGCTGCAGGTTGCGGCGCGGCCCGCTGATGTCGCCGCCGCTGGCCAGTTCGCTCCAGACCGCGGACTGTATATTGGCATACAGCTCCGCCAGCGACAGGGTTTTACGAGGGTCGCGCACTTTCTCCTGCGAGTTCAGCAAGCGCATGGCAACCGGCTCCGCCATCAGCTGGTCCAGCGCCCCCGCTTGCAAGGTCAGCAAGCGTCCCGAGATGGAAACGTCGCTGCGATTGCGGCTGAAGTGGTCCACCCCCAGGCGGCTGACCAGCTCAGGCGAGAAGACAAAGCTCTTGGCGGTAAACAGGCTGTCCGACACCAGCTTCAGCGCCTGGCGCTGGCGCTCCACGCTGATCGGTGTAAAGGTCGCGCGGCCGGTGCCGGCGTGGTCGCGCAGGAAGGTAGTGCCGCCTATATATTTGGTGACCACCGGCACCGAGCGCCCGAACTGGCTGAAGCCGTAGTCGAAACTGCGGCGCAGCGACTCGTAGCTGTCGCCGCTCTTCAACTGGCGCGTTTGCAGCTTGTCCCACAACTCACGCGACAGGCCCAGGCGCTTCTGGAAATATGCGAGCGGATCGCTGCCCAGGTCGAAGGTGTTGACATCCGGGTCGGACACTGCACCGAAAGAATCCTCATCGGTGGCATAGGCCAGCTGCGGCTCGGTTGAGCGGGAAGCAATTTTTTTCAGCTCTTCACCTTCCGTTGCTGCGGCGATGGGCTTATACGCATACTCGATCGCCCAGTAGTCGTACGGTCCCAGCGTGGACATCACATATTCGCCCTGCTGCTCACCCTTGGCGGACAGGTTGAAAGGGATGTAATCCATCACCGAACCGGCCATGCCGTTTTCCTTGGTGAATTTCGGGTCCTGCAACTGCTTCATGCTGTAGATCGTCGACGAGCGGAAGTTATGCCGCAAGCCCAGGGTATGACCGATTTCATGCATGATGACGTCCTTGACATAGGCCTGCGCCAGCGCGTCTGCCTGCGGGCTGTTCATGTCGATATCGCCGCGCGCCTCCAGCAAGTCAAGCGCAAATCCCATCTCCATCCCGGCTTCCTGCACAAACTCGCAGTCGCCGTCGCCATTGTGGCTATGTTGGCTAAAGGACTGTGACCGCGGAGCGGGATTCACCATGGCGGCCAGGTCCTCTGCCACCATGCGGCGCGCGCCGCGTGCAAAGACGTCCGACATGCCGATATCGGCATCCAGGATTTCGCCGCTGCGGGCATCCACCCGGGAAGGGCCGATCGCAAAGCCAACGTCGGCGCCGACAAACCAGCGTATCGAGGCGTGACGAGCATCCATGGTATCGAAGGTATCGGTATCGGCCTGCTGCCTGACCACGATGGCGTTTTTGAAGCCTATCCGTTCAAAGGCCTTGTTCCACTCCAGCACGCCTTCGGAAATCGATTTGCGATATTTTTCAGGAACGTTCTTGTCCAGCCAGTACACGATGGGCTGTCTGGGTTCGGACAGGGCAGCGGTGGCATCCTGCTTTTCCAGGCGCCAGCGGTTCACATAGTGGCGCGAAGTCTTGGGTTGCAGGTCGTCGGTAAAGTCATAGCTGGTCGTGACGAAATGCCCTACCCTGTCGTCCGCTGCGCGTGGCCGCATAGGCTCGGCCGGCAGGGCCGCGAAATTATAGTAGAAGCCGACAAAAAAGCTGCGCGGGTCGGGCGTGGTCTGCGGCGGCGTAGGCACAGGAAAAGCCGGCGGCACCAGCGGTGCGGCGGCTATCCTGGGCACAAAAAAATGCGAATTGACCAGTAAGCCGGTCAGTGATTCATCGGCATTCAGCTTGCTGAAACTGCTATTGGCCTTGTCCAGTGCATACGCCATGCGGTAGGCATATTCCAGCGCGGTCGAATAGCCGGGGATATCGTTAAACAACAAGGCACCGGCCTCGATCAGCACCGCCTTGCTGTCCGCCGCCGGTGAGCTGACCACGGGGGCACTGGCGATCAGGCTGTCGGAAAACGCCTGGGAGACCGCCAGCTGCTGCGGTGTGCCCGGCGCCGCATAGAATTCGGTGTTTTTCGCAATCAACTGCATCTGGTTGCCGATTTTCCTGAACACCGCCTGGTAGCTGCGTCCCATCTGGCTGCCGTACAGGCCGCGCTCACCGATGCTGTTGGGGATGTTGTACGAAAAGAAGAAAGGCTTTTCCAGCTGCTCCGGCCGGATCTCTATCCAGACTTTTTCGTCTTTTTGATGCAGCGTGAAGAAGCCCTTGATTTCCTTGGAGTCCTTCAGTATTTCCTTGTAGGGTTTCAGCGGCGCCGCAGGCGTAGCGGCGGCGGGCGCTGCCGGCGCTGCAGCTGGGTTGACGATCGCCACAGAAGTGGCCGGCGGCGTTGGAGTTTGCGCTTGTGCTGCTAGCCCGCATGCACAGAGCACACCCATCGTGATTACTTTCAACCTGAACCGTCCGTCAGCCGTCAGTGTTTTCATGTGCCATCCCTCGATAAAAATGAATAAAAATTGCTTGTGAGAATAAATTCAAAGCGTGAATTCGAAGCGTGAATTCAAAAAATCTCGCCTGCCATTAGCTGCATGCATTTGCCCTATAAATTGAAGCCGAAGGAAGGCAGCCCGTCGCCAAGCGGCACCGCCTCCCATGGCTTGCCCTGCATTCGGCGACAGTTCCTACTTATTCCTACATGACTTTACAAAACGAAACATAATTTGATGCACTTGTTTTCAACTAAGTTTCCAAAACTGAAAATTATTTTTTGCATATCCCCGGATAAAATACCAGGTCTACCATCGGCGTTTCACCTACAGCGTTCAAATAAAGAAATGCCTGAGCGCATCAAAATGATGCGGATTTTCTGCCTCTTGGCAAAAATTTACCATTAAAGTTTCATAAAAAATAATAATATCTGTTGCGATTGCTGAAAATCAGCAAAAAATATTATTTAAAAAGAAATGATGGCAGCCCGTTTCAAGAGACCGGCATCTATTGAAGGAGGGCAAGATTGGCGTCAACGGCAGCAGTTGTAAGGAAAACCCTGGGTAAAAAAAACGGTGAAATTTTGCTTGCCTTATGCGATTTTCGCTTATCAATAGGTAATTTCTTTATAACAACAAAACAAAATAAAATATCAAGAATGCTTGCCATTTTTCGAAGTAAATTCTGCAATCCAAAACATTTCTAAACATTCTATTTAATTAAATTAAATTTCATTTTTCCGTATCCCTTCAGCAACAAGATGTAACACTAGCGTAACAAGTCGTTACATAATGCAGAGTCTCTTTACATATTGGCAGCAGTCTTGAGCAATTAATTTTCAATAAAAATTGCCGGAATGGGAACAATCTGTCCGAGAAACAGCTGTTTATGCAGTATCACTAGCGTGCAAAGTTGCCGGGTTCGCAAGCAAGAAAACCTCATGCTCCACGCTATTTAGTTTTCACCCAATAACCATCAGGGAGTAAGTTGATGATTTTCCAGGAAAAAACAGGTGTTCAGTCAGTTCGTCTGGCATTGAGCATATTGGCAGGCTCGGCGTTCCTCGCCGGCAATGCTTTCGCACAAGAAACAGTTACGGCAGCTGACAAGGTTCAGCGTGTCGAAATTACCGGTTCCAACATTAAGCGCACTGAAAAAGAAGGTACTTCGCCTATCCAGACGATTACCGCGCAAGAGATCAAGAACAGCGGCGCGACTAACGTGCTGGAATTGATGAGAGCAACCGTGCCTGGACTGGGCACCGGCGGCTACAACGATACGCCCAACCAGAACGGCTTCTCGAAAGGTGTCGCAACGGCTGACTTGCGCAACCTGGGTTCAACTTCCACCCTGATCCTGTTGAATGGCCGTCGCATGACGCCATCGGCTTTCGCCAATCCTAACAACGGCCAATCCACGCTGTATGACCTGAACGCCATTCCTATTTCCGCTCTGGAAAGGGTCGAAGTCCTGAAAGACGGCGCTTCTGCGGTGTACGGTTCGGATGCGATCGGCGGCGTTATCAACTTCATCACCAAGCGCGATTATCGCGGCGGTGAGATCACCGGCACTTACAGCGCCAACGACGACAACCGTTTCCGCCGCAAGAATGTGAATGGCTTCGTCGGTTTCGGCGACTTCAACAAAGATGGCTACAACGTCTTTTTCACTGCAGACGTGTCTAAACGCGATGCAGTCAGCAGCAAAGACGGCGTTAATGATATTGAGCAAGACCTGTACTTCAAGATTAATAATCGCCGAGCCAAGTTCAACGGCTCTTCGCTGACCAACACCTCCAGCAATAGCGCCATCAGCGGCCAGCCCGTGTTTTATAAGGAAACCAGCCCAGGTAGCGGCAGCTTCCCGCTGTCCAGCTCCGTCATCTCCACCAACTGCGATCCTGCAGACAAGGTAGTGGGAACTGCCGCCAATGGCGCCAACGCCGCATTCCTCGGCAAAACTTTCTGCGCATATTCTTTGGATGATTTCCAGCAGGTGCGCGGCAAGGCCCAGGACATCAGTACCTTGGCCCGCGGCGAGATGAAGCTCGGTGAAAATATGTCCGCCTTTGCGGAAGGCGCCTACACCAAGGCCGAGCGCTGGTATACGGCTGCGCCGATTTCCACCAATGGCCGGGCTCCTACCACCAACTTCACGGCCACCGGCTTGGCAGATCCTTTCCAGGCCATCCTGCCTGTCGGCCATCCTGACAACCCGTTCCCGACTTCCCGCGCTGCGGTGGCGTATCGCTTTACTACCGCGGGTGACGGCAATTCTGAAGCAACTACTGACAACTACCGTCTGGTAGGCGGCCTGAAGGGTGCCAACGCTGGCATAGACTGGGAAAGCGCCATACTGTGGAACAAGTCCGAAGTCAGCACTACCACCAATGGACGCCTGTATCTGCCGGTGCTGAGGACGCTGATCACGCAAAACAGGTCGCTGGCATCGCTGTCGACTGACCCTAACCTGTTCCGGAATACGACTGACAAGGGCACTGCAGAAATTCTGCAATGGGATGCCAAGGGCAGCACGGAATTTGGCCAATTGGGTGGCGGCGCTATCGGCGTTGCAGCCGGTGTGGAATTCCGCCAGGAAAAAATCGGCATCGTACCTGATGCCGACAAAGAGGCCGGTAACATCCTGGGCTTCGCCAATACCAAGCTCGACGCCAAGCGTAACGTGGGATCGGGCTTTGTCGAGTTCCGTACGCCATTTACGAAAAACTTCGAGATGGATTTCGCCGGCCGCTTCGATAAGTACCCAGGCATCAAATCCAACTTTGTGCCTAAGGTTGGCGCAAAATGGACGGCCACTGACAGCGTAGCGGTCCGCGGTAGCTATTCGGAAGGTTTCCGCGCTCCAGCCCTGTCCCAGGTTACTCCAGGTGGTGCGCAGTTCTTCCTGACCCAGTTGCAAGACCGTGTCCGTTGCCCAGACGGCACCAATCCTGCTCCCGGCGCTGACACGCTCGATTGCGCGAAGAGCGCTTCCGGTACAGGCGGCGCCAATCCCAACCTGAAGCCTGAGACATCGAAAAGCTACACTTTGGGCCTGGTCCTCTCGCCTACCAAGAACTTCGACGTAGCGCTGGATTGGTATAAAGTCCGCAAGCTGGGTGAAGTTATTTTGGACAATGCCCAGTTCATCCTGGACCATGAAGCCACCAATGGAGCCAACGTAGTACGCGACCAGAACCAGGGTACCTGGCTGAGAGACGCTAGCGGCAACCTGATCCCTAACTCCGGCCCGCTCATCGCGGTTAAGGAACCTTGGATCAACCAGGGTGCAACAGAAACCAGCGGCCTGGACATCGACCTGAAATATCGTTCCAACCTGGGCGAATGGGGTACAGTGACTACCGGCTTTAATGCTACTTATGTGATTTCCTACAAACGTGCAGAAAAAGAAGGTGATGCTGAAGCCAACGTGGTTGGCGCCAATGGCGGCACCTCCGACTGGGCAACTTCAGGCGGCGATATCCCACGCATCAAGGCTCGCCTGTCTGCCAACTGGACCAAGAATGAGCATAACCTTTACGGTGCAATCAACTTCGTAGACAGTATTTCCTTGCTGCGTCGTACTGATGGCGATGTTACCTACCCTACTCCATATTGCCATTATGGTTCTGGCCAGCCAAAGGATAAATTCACCTACTCGCTGGGTGGTTTGGGTACACCCGGTCAGGACTATGCTACCTTTGTACCAGAATGCAAAGTTGCTAGCTGGACTACGGTTGATGTTGGCTACAGGTATACAGGTATCAAGAACCTGACATTGGGAATTTCGATTGCCAACTTGTTCGACATCAAGGCGCCTTACGATCCACGTTATAACGTACTCGGCTACAACGAGAATCTGCATAACAACACAGGTCGTTATTTCACCTTTAGCGCTAACTACAAATTCCAATAATCCAACGAGGGCTTTATCGCCCTCCAGTAGAATTATTGCAGTAGCAATGCAAAACGCCCCGAAACTCGGGGCGTTTTTTTATTCAAGAATTGAGAACGGAGCTAACTCCCCCTGGGATGATGCTCGGCATGCAGTTTCTTCAGGCGCTCGCGCGCCACGTGCGTATAGATCTGCGTGGTTGAAATATCGGCGTGGCCCAGCAGCAGCTGCACGACCCGCAAATCGGCGCCATGGTTCAGCAAATGCGTGGCGAAAGCGTGCCGCAAGGTATGCGGCGACAGCGGCACCAGCACGCCGGCCTGCTGCGCGTATTTCTTGATCAGTATCCAAAACATTTGCCTGGTCATCGCCGCTCCGCGCGCGGTGACGAACAGCGCATCGTCGACCTGGCCGTTGAGGATGGCTGGCCGGCCCTCGCGCAGATAGCGCTCCATCCACATCCTGGCGATCTCGCCAAAAGGCACCAGCCTGGTCTTGTTGCCCTTGCCGGTAATCCTGAGCACGCCCTCATTCAGCCCCACCTCCACCGAACGCAGGCCGACCAGTTCGCTGACGCGCAAGCCGCAGGCGTACAAGACTTCCAGCATGGTGCGGTCGCGCAAGCCGTGCGGGGTGGTTTCATCCGGGGCCTGCAGCAGCGCCTCCACCTGTTTTTCGCTCAGGGTTTTAGGCAGGCGGCTGGGTTGCCTGGCGGATTTCAGCTTGGTGCAGGGATTGGCGCTGACCAGGTTTTGCCGGAACGCCATCTGGTAGAAGCGCTTCAGCACGCTGAGCCGGCGATTGGCAGATGTGGCCTTGGAGCTTCCATGTTTTTCTGCCACATAGGCCAGGATATCGCGCTCTTCTACCTGGTACAGGTGCTTGCCGTGCTGGCCGAACAGGTATTCTGCAAACAGGCGCATGTCGCGCCGGTAGGCCTCCAGGGTATTTTTGGACAGCCCGTCCTCCAGCCACAGGTTGTCGCAAAACTGGTCTATCTGCGACTGTATCTGCGCAGTCAGTTCCGGTGCGGCGTCAGCCGCCGCAGGGACGGACCTGGGCATTAGCCGGCCTTCTTGAGCGGAACATGATCGGAGTAAACGGTATAGCCTTCATGCTCCAGCAGCCAGCGCTTGACGTTGAGGTGGAAGCTGCTGTCTTCATCGGTATGGCCGAAGCCGCCCAGGCCACCGGACGCAGTTACCCTGTGACAAGGTATTACCAGGGGATACCAGTTGGCGCCACAGGCCTGCCCCACCGCGCGCGGGGCCGACTTGATGTGCTTGGCCACCTGGCCGTAAGTCCTTACTTCGCCGCGCGGGATGGCGGCAATCGCTTCCCAGACCTTGCGCTGGAAGTCAGTGCCCACTATTTGCAAAGGCAGCTTGAAACGGAAGTCTGGCTGGCGCAGGTATTTCTCTATCTGCTTCTGCGCTTGTTCTGCCACCTTGTCGGTGGCGTCTTTTTCCGCAAACCTGGCCGGCAGGTAGACCAGCTCGCTCACCAGCTTGTCCTGCGTGCGTATGCCTATGGCGCCAAAAGGCGCAGCCACCACCGCCGAAAAAAGTTCGCTCTCTTTACTTAGCATGATGCCTCCAGCATCCCCAGACCATCTTCAACCATATCATTAGTCGGCCCGCCCTGCCGGACGCGCCAAAGAAAAAAGGCGCATCAAACGATGCGCCTTTAAAACTTCTTTCGCGTTTTGTGCTGTTTAGTGAGTGTCTCACTCAGCTTGTATTAAAACGCGCGTCTCCTCAGTGTCCTCGGTATCAATACCGTTTTTATGCACTACCGCCTTGTAAATCCGACCATGCTGCAAAATTCTTATCTGCCGAGAATATAGCATGCAAACTCGCGGCATTCCAAGCAAAACGCACAAAAAAAGCGCACTGTTGCATATATGTATAAACCAATTGCTTATGCGAAAAATCAGCGTTAAACCCATGGAAATCATCAAAAATATGATAAAAACCCCTAGCCATATATTTTGTTTCCCAGAAAAAAGCCGCATTTGATAGCTATCAATGCGGCTTTTTCCATATTTTATTTGAGTTTATTGCTCTTATTTATACACCAGGTTGGGCAGCCAGATCGATATCTGCGGCACATAGGTGATCAGCACCAGGAAAGCCAGCATGGTCAGCAACCACGGCAATACTGCGATGGTCAGCTCGGTAATCCCCATTTTGGTGATTCCTGAAGCCACGTACAGATTCAGGCCTACTGGGGGATGGCACATGCCCACTTCCATATTCACCACCATGATGATGCCGAAATGCACAGGGTCTATGCCCAGTTTCATCGCCACCGGGAACAGGATGGGCGCCATGATCAGCACGATGGACGAAGGCTCCATCACATTGCCGGCCAGCAGCAGCAAGACATTCACCACCAGCAGGAAGCTGATCATGCCGAAGCCCTTGTCCATGATCCAGGCCGCCATTTCCTGCGGAATATTTTCGCTGGTCATCAGGAAGGAAAACAAGACCGCGTTGGTGATGATGTACAGCAGCATCGCCGACATCGCCGCCGAATCCAGCAAGACCTTGGGCACCTTCTTCAGCCCCATATCCTTGTACACAAATACCGCCACGACGAAGGCATACACGGCGGACACCGCCGCCGCCTCGGTCGGCGTGAACATGCCGGTGTAGATGCCGCCCATCACGATCACGATTAGTAGCAAACCCCAGGCGCTGCGGCGGAAGGCCACCAGGCGCTCTTTCCAGCTGGCCTTGGGCATGCGCGGATAATTATGCTTGCGCGCCAGGAACCAGGTAGTCAGGCCCAGGCAAAACGCCAGCAGCAAACCCGGCACCACACCGGCCATGAACAACTGCCCAACCGAGGTATTAGTGGAGACCGAATACATCACCATCACGATGGAGGGCGGGATCAGGATGCCCAGCGCACCGGAGGTCGTAATCACGCCGGCGCCGAAACCCTTGGGATAACCCTGCCTGACCATCGCCGGCATGATAATCGAACCGATCGCCACCACGGTCGCCGGCGAAGAACCGGATACCGCGGCAAACAAGGCGCAAGCCATCACGCCGGCCAATGCCAGGCCGCCGTGCCAGTGGCCCACCATCGCGGTGGCGAAATTGATCATGCGCCGCGCCACCCCGCCGTGGGTCAGGAAATTCCCGGCCAGGATGAAGAAGGGGATCGCCATGATCTCAAACTTCTCGATGCCGGTGAACAGCTTCAACGCCACCGATTCGATAGGCACCGTGGTCATCGTGAACAGGAAGGTCAATACCGTCAGGCCGAGCGAAATCGAGATCGGCATGCCGGTCAGCATCAGGACCAGCAGCAAGACAAAGATGATGGCGGCGTTCATGCTTGCACCTCGTCTTCCAGGCCTTCTACATGGCTATGGTCGTGCTTGGGCAATTCACCGGTCTTGATGAAAGTCCAGGCCACTTGCAGGAAACGGAAAGACATCAGGTAAGAGCCGAGCGGCACCGCCAGGTAGACGATCCACATCGGCACTTCCATGTCGGCCGAGGTCTGGTCGGTATGCCCTATGCCCCACACAAATTTCGCGCCCAGGGTGCCGACGATGGCGGTAAACAAGGCGCCGGCCAGCAGGCCGAACACGATGAACTTGTTCTTCCACGGCGTGTTGAGCTTGTTGACCAGCACGTCGACACCGACGTGGATGCCGGTGCGCACGCCATAGGCCGCGCCGAATTTAGCCATCCACACGAACATATAGATGGTCAGCTCCTGGGCCCAGCTGGTATTGATTTTGATCAGGGCATCCTGTACCACCGGAATGGAGAGCCCGGCGGCGTAGCGATGCAGTACCGCAAGGAAGGTGACGAGGGTCGCGGCCCCCATGAGAAAGGCGATCAGCCATTCTTCGAGATGATCAAGGAATTTCATAGTTACCTTCTAGACAATTCAAGAAAATGGGTGCAATAAATGGACGCAATAAATGAGCGCAATAAATGAGCGCAACACCGGCCGGCGGATTCCATGCATGGTCCGTCTTATAGGCCCGGCGCACCGAGCGTGCTGATATTGCTGTTACTGTGGATAGTGCGGGAGCAAATGCGGACGCCGGCCCTGGAGCCGGCGCTGAATCCTGCATTATTTCCGGCGTTATTTCCGGGACTATTTGCCGCCGGCGCTGGACAATTTGCGGATGGAGGCAATCAGATCCTTGCCTATGCGGCCTTCCATCTCGGTCTGCACCGGCAGCAGGGCTTTGCGCCATTCGGCTTTTTCCTGCGGGGTGAGTTCATAGATGGTGGTCTTGCCAGCCTTGCGGATCGCATCCATGGCGCGGCCGTTTTCCTGGTCGGCAATCGCGTTGGCGTACGAGGTGGCATTCTTCATCGCGGCATCCAGCTGGGTGCGGATGTCAGCCGGCAAGCCGTCCCAGAACTTCTTGTTCACGATCACGGCGTAGCCGAGGTAGCCGTGATTGGAGACGGTCAGGTGTTTTTGCACCTCATGCATCTTTTGCGTGTACATATTGGACGGCGGATTTTCCGTGCCGTCCACCACACCGGTCTGCAAGGCCTGGTAGACCTCGGAGAAGGCCAGCACCTGCGGGTTGGCGCCCAGCGCGCGCATCTGGGCGTCCAGCACCTTGGAAGACTGGATGCGCATTTTCAGTCCCTTGAAATCGGCCGGGGTGTGCAAGGGCTTGTTGGCCGACATGACCTTGAAGCCGTTATCCCAGAATGCCAGGCCGGTAATACCCTTGGGTTCCAGTTTTTGCATCAGGCTCTTGCCTATCGGGCCTTCGGTCACCTGGGTCAGCACGTCCTTGAACGGGAAGATATACGGCAGGTCGAAGACTTCAAATTCCTTCACGCCCAGCGGGCCGAATTTGGCCAGCGACGGCGCCAGCATCTGCACTGCGCCCAGCTGCAGGGCTTCCATTTCTTCCTTGTCTTTATACAGGGTGCTGTTCGGATACAGCTCTACCTTGACCCTGCCCTTGGTGTTTTTCTCGGCCAGCTCCTTGAAACGTTCGGCGGCTTTGCCTTTAGGCGTATCGCTGGCCACCACATGGCTGAACTTGATGACGATAGGCGCCTGCGCGAATGCGGCGCCACTCACCAGCGAAGCGGCAACGAGGGAAAACAAGAGGGATTTGAGTTTCATTGAGGTCTCCGAAAATTTTCGTAAGTATAACTTTTTTTATCAAATAATTATTCTATGGCAAGAAATTCCACGCAACTGTGGATAACCACAATCAAGGACCTACACCCCATCGTGCTCGGCTACACTACGGCAATGACGACTCTTGACAAAATCCTCGGCTGGCAGGGCCAAAAATGGCGCTGGCTGCTGCCCATCCTGCTGGTACTGCTGTTTCTGGCGACGCTGATCTGGCTGCCCTGGCAGGCGCAGCGCATGGAAGCCACAGACCGCCAGGAGCAATTGATCGCCGATACCCTGTGGGTAGAACAGGCGATACAGTTCCAGCTGAACCGCAATGAAGAAATCCTGCGGCTGATAGGTGCAGAAATCGCCAATGCGCACTTGTCGCCTTCTGCCGTGCTGGAGCGCTTCCGCGCGCTGATGAAAAGCAACCGGGAAATCCAGCGCATCGTCTGGTTCGATGACAATGACCTGATGCTGGTCTCCACCTCGGATGCGCCGCTGCCGCCCAAGGAAACCCTGATACCCGCGCGCGGCCAGTCCGAGCTGGCGCACGGCAAGACCCAGTGCCTGCCGCCTTCGCTGGAGGCCAACGGCAAGAGCGCCTATTTGCTGAACTGCCATATTCCCCTGCTCAGGGACGGCCAGCGCCTGGGCAGTATCGTGGTCAGCTATCGGCTGGCCGGCATACTGGATGAAATGGTGCCCTGGTGGTTTGCGCAAGATAACCAGATCTCGCTGATCGACGCCGATGAGAAGGTGTATGCCGACCGCTCGGCCGGCGGCTCGGGAAAAAATGTGTATACCCATAATCGCGCCCTGGACCTGCCGGGCGCCCAGCTCTCGCTACGGACCAATAGCAATAAGAGCGAACCAAAATTACTGGCCAACCTGCTGGTCTTGTCGGTCATCCTGTTGTCGATAGGCCTGATCTGGAGCCTGGTCGCGCTATGGCGCGACATCAACCGCCGCCTGGCCGCGGAAGGCGCGCTGCGGCAGCAGGTGGCGTTTCGCACCGCGATGGAAAACTCGCTGGTGACCGGCCTGCGCGCGCGCGACATGGAGGGCCGGCTGACCTATGTCAACCCGGCTTTTTGCAAAATGATCGAGCACCCGGCGGAAGACATCGTCGGCAGCTTGCCGCCCATGCCCTACTGGGCCCCGGAAGCGCTGGAAGAATACCAGCAGCGCTTCACCCAATTGCTGGCCGGGACCGTGCCTTCCGAAGGCTTTGAAACCATCTACCAGCGCGCCAACGGCGAGCGCTTCCCGGTGCTGATCTACGAATCACCACTGGTCAATGAAAACGGCGTGCAGACCGGTTGGATGAGCTCCATCCTCGACATCTCGGAGTTGAAGCGGGCCCAGGAACTCAGTCGGCAGCAGGAAGAAAAACTGCACGCCAGCGCCCGCCTGGCCACCATGGGCGAAATAGCCTCGATGCTGGCGCACGAGCTGAACCAGCCGCTGGCGGCGATCTCCAGCTATACCACCGGCGCCATCAACCTGATCCAGGCCGGCGATATCGACAAGGGCTTGTTGCAGCAGGCCCTGGCCAAAGCCAATGCGCAAGCGCAGCGCGCCGGCCAGATCATACGCAGCGTCCATGAATTCGTGAAGAAGCGCGAACCCAGCCGCGCACCGGTCAGCATCGCCTCGGTGCTGGACGAGGCCATGCCCTTGATAGAATTGCAGGCGCAACCGGCCTATGTGGGGATACAGCTCTGCATCGCCGCCGATTTGCCGCCAGTGCTGGCGGACAGGGTATTGCTGGAACAGGTGCTGCTCAACCTGACCAGGAATGCGATAGAGTCCATGCAAAACAACTCGCCGGCGCGCCGCGTCCTGCGCATCGCAGCCGAGATCGCCGCCGCCGATGAGCAGACCGCAGCGCATTCCACTATCATAGTGTCCGTGATCGACCAGGGGCACGGCATCCCGGCCCAGGTTGCAGAAAAGTTATTTTCGCCTTTCTTTTCAACCAAATCGGGCGGAATGGGCATGGGTTTAAAGATCTGCCGGACCGCGATAGAATTCCATGGCGGCACGCTGACCCATCAGGATAATCCCGCCGGTGGTACTATCTTCAGGTTTGCCCTGCCGGTGAATAGATAAAAAAACAAACGTATTCGCGAGCACGCGGTACGTAATAAAGACGGCAGCGCCCAAAAGTTAACCGCCCTGCCGGTTAACAAGCTGGTGACTGACCCGGGACGGAGATTGAATGCTGCACATAATTGACGACGAAGATGTAATCAGGGACTCGCTGTCCTGGCTGGCGCGTTCGCGCAATATCGCTGTCACGACCTATGAGAGCGCCGATAAATTCCTACTGACGCTGAACCAGCCCATGCAGTTCGACCCGCACGGCGATTGCATCCTGCTGGACATACGCATGGCCGGCCTCAGCGGCTCGGCCCTGTTCGACCTGCTAACGGCCAGGCAGCTGACCAAACGCCTGCCGGTGATCTTCCTGACCGGCCACGGCGACGTGCCCATGGCGGTGGATACCCTGAAACGCGGCGCCTTCGATTTTTTTGAAAAACCCTTCAACGACAATAAGCTGATGGACCGGGTGCAGGAAGCGCTGGCGCAATCGCTGCAAGCGGGCGCCAATGCCGTGATCCACGAACGGCTGGCCACCCTGTCCGCGCGCGAGCGCGAAGTATTGGACCTGATCCTGGCCGGCAAGATGAACAAGGTGATCGCCGACCAGTTGGGCATCAGCATGCGCACGGTGGAAGTGCACAGGGCCCATATTTTTGACAAGATGCAGATAAAAACGGCGGTGGAACTGGCTGGACTGCTGAAATAATCCCGCTCCACCAACTCCCCTGCCCATGTCCATAGCCACACTGCTGCTGCCCGACTTCATGCTGATACTGCTAGGCTTTGCCCTGGCAAAAATGGCCAACTGGGGCGGGCATTTCTGGTCCGGCGTGGAAAAGATCGTGTACTACCTGATGTTTCCGGCGCTGCTGTTTTACACCACCTCGCGCACGCCTTTTGATTTCCATGCCACCGGCAACTTCCTGAAGATCGCCTTTACCGCCACCGCCTGCGGCATGCTGCTGGGCTGGCTGGGCAAACCCCTGTTCACTGCTGCACCCAGGGTGTTCGAATCGGGCGTGCAAACCGCGTTCCGCTTCAATTCATATATCGCGCTGGCGCTGGCTTCGCGCCTGGCCGGCGACCAGGGCACGGCGCTGATGGCCCTGCTGATCGGCTTCCTGGTCCCGCTATGCAATATGGCCGCGGTGTATGCGCTGGCGCACAATAGCGGCAAGCTGCTGAAGGAAATCGCCAGCAATCCGCTGGTGATAGGCACCGCCTCCGGCGTCATCGTCAACCTGTGCGGCATCCCGGTGCATGAGGCCATCAATGCGACGCTGTCGCGGCTGGGCAATGCCTCGATCGCTTTGGGCCTGCTGGCAGTCGGCGCCGGCCTGCGGCTGTCTGCGCTGCACGAGGCGAAAGCCATGGCCGGCTATTTCCTCAGCATCAAATTATTGGTGCTGCCGGCCATCGCCCTGCTGCTCGGCAGCTACCTGGGCTTGCCCAGCCTGCAATTGCAGATCCTGGTGATTTTCTGCTCCCTGCCCACTGCCTCCAGCGCCTACGTGCTGGCGGCGCGCATGGGCGGCAACGGCCCCTTCGTCGCCTTCCTGATCTCGGCCAGCACCCTGCTGTCTATCGTCACGCTGCCGTTCTGGTTAGTGATGAGCAGATCGCTCGCCTTGGGCTAAGCCCCGGGCGGGCATACGGCGTGCGCCGCAATGAGCCCGGCGGCGCACCATTTTTGTGTAATGCATCTGCGCTCGGCCCATTTCCGGGCAATTTCTTGAGCCTGCTCCCGGTGCGCACCGCGAAATCGCCCCTTAGCCACATGGCATAAGCTTTGCTTATTTACTGGTGCGAGCCAATGGCGGCTCGCCAGTATTCAATCCGCCCGGCGACGGGCAAAGGACAACGGCGTCCCCCGAACCGGTCTTCTGACCAGGCTCGCGGGACGCTTTTTTATTGGCGGCGATGCAGGCGGGCATCTGAGGCAGCTGAATCGAAAAGCTGCCCGGCGCGAGCTTGCTTACCGCCGATTTCACCACACATCTCATCACATATAGGTCATCCTCCATGCTGAAAGAAATGTCGAGTAGCGCGCCGCGCGCCAATTTGCCGAGGGCATCCCGGGTCGTCTCCAGCGACGCATTTGGCGCCCTGATCAATCTCGCCGGCCGCCAAAGAATGCTGTCGCAGCGCATCATCCTGCATGCGGTCCTGGCCGCGCAAGAGCATGAAGGCGCCTGGAACACCGCCACCGCGGCGCTCAAGCTGTTCCGGGAAACGCATCTGACGCTGATCCAGGGCAAAGACGGTTTGCCCGGGGTGTTTTTTGAAGACTTGCGGCTGGCGTATTTTGGGCCGGCCCAGGGCGACCAGAAAATCCGCGAATTTATCAGCCTGGCGGAGCGGGTGCTGAACAACACCCACGGGCGTCAGGCCGCCGGCTTGCTGGCTGAACTGATAGGCAGCGCCACCCCCATGATAGAACTGCTGAACGGCATCACCCTGGTCTATGAAAAAGAATCCCAGTTGCGCGCGCAAACGCTGAAAAAGCAGCTGCACGGCATGATGAACGATGTAAAAACCATCGCCAAGCAGGCCCGCATGGTGTCTTTCAATGCCCAGATCATCGCGGCCAGGGCAGGCTCGGCCGGACGTGAATTTTCTGTGGTGGCCGGGGTATTGACCAGCATCACCAGCGAAATGGATGAGCTGATCCATGTCGCCCTGCGCGATGCGATAGAGTGAAGGCAGGATATTGAAGGCCGGTGTTGTTAAAAGCCGTGCTGCTGCAGCGCCCAAACGACGTGCTCCCTGACCATGTCGGACGGATGCTGCAGGCGCGCCTGCAAGGCCGCCACAATCGCGGCGTCGCCGCGCAGGCTGGCGGCGGCATTGCCCAGGCCCACGGCAAGATTGCGCAACCAGCGCTCATGCCCTATGCGGCGTATCGGGCTGCCCTCCAGCAGGCGCTGGAATTCCGCTTCGCTCCAGGCGAACAGGCTGACCATGCTGGCGCTGTCCAAGCCGTTCCTGACCGCAAAATCGTCGACGCTGGCGCGTTGCGCAAACTTGTTCCAGGGACAAAACAATTGGCAATCGTCGCAGCCATACACGCGGTTGCCGATCAGCGGACGCAATTCCAGCGGTATGCTGCCGTGCAACTCTATTGTTAAATAAGAAATGCAGCGGCGCGCATCGAGCTGGTAAGGCGCGAGAATGGCCTGGGTAGGGCACACGTCGATGCAGGCGCTGCATTGGCCGCAATGGCTGGAAATGGGCGGATCTACAGGCAAAGGGATATCCACCAGGATCTCACCCAGGAAAAACATCGACCCGGCTTCGCGGTTCAGCAGCAAGGTATGCTTGCCGCGCCAGCCCAGGCCGGCTTTTTCCGCCAGCGCCACTTCCATCACCGGCGCGGAATCGGTAAACACCCGGTAGCCGAATGCGCCGATTTCCTGCTGTATGCGCTCCGCCAGTTGCTGCAGCCGCGAGCGCAAGACCTTGTGATAATCGCGCCCCCTGGCATACACCGAAATCACCGCTGTGTCCGCCGCATGCGATGCTTCCCTGGCCCGCCAATCGTCGCCGCCGCTACCGTTTGCATCGCCGGCGCCGGCCGGCAGGTAGTCCATGCGGACGGAAATCGCCCGCACCGTGCCCGGCACCAGTTCGGCCGGCCGGGTGCGCTTGCTGCCGTGCGCGGCCATATACGCCATTTCACCGTGATAGCCGGCATCCAGCCAGGCCTGGAAGCCCGGCTCCAGGCGCGACAAATCGACGTCGGCTATCCGCACATCGGCAAAACCCAGCTCGCGCCCCCAGGCCTTGATACAGGTCGCCAAGGCGGCCAGGGCCTCCGGTTCGGGCGCCAGCGCCACCTGCTGGTTCATGGCAGGCAACGCGGAGAACAGACAGGAGTCGCGCTGTATGGTATGTTTTCGGAAATCATGAAGAATAGTAAAGCGCTACTGGAAATGTCCCATTATAAAACTTACTTGGCCGACGAGGCAGGAACCCAGGCATTAGGCAAACGCCTGGCCCGCTGCCTGGTGCCGGGGCTGAACATCTACCTGCACGGCGATCTTGGCGCCGGCAAGACCGCGCTGACCCGCGCCTTGCTGCACGCGGCCGGCTACGCCGGTCACGTCAAGAGCCCGACCTACACCCTGGCCGAACCGTACACCATCACCCTGCGCCAGCAAACAGTCAAGCTCATGCATTTTGACCTGTACCGCATGATCAGCGCCGAAGAATTCCTGGATGCCGGTTTTCGCGAAGAGTTCAACGCCAGCAATATCTGTATCGTGGAATGGCCGGAAAAAGCCGACACGGTGTTGCCGACGCCGGACCTGAACGTGTTTTTAAGCATCGCCGGCGAAGGACGTGAGGTAGAATTGCAAGCGTTGTCAGACAAAGGTTCAGAATGCCTCACCCGCTTACAGTTCGCCCCCAATCTTTAACATCAAGCTCACGCCGCACTGTATTGAAGGCCGGTGGCGCGCTACTGATCTCGGTACTGGTTCCCGGCGCGGCGCAAGCGGCGCAGATCCTGGCAGTGCGCGTCTGGCCCGCCGACGACTATACCCGCGTCACGCTGGAAAACGACAGCGACCTGAAAGCCACCCACTTCATCGTCAAGAACCCGGAACGGCTGGTGGTGGATATCGAGGGTATAGAACTCAACCCCACGCTGAAAGAACTGGTCGCCAAGATCCAGTCCAACGACCCCTACATCAAACAGGTGCGGGTTGGCCAGAACCGGCCGAACGTGGTCAGGCTGGTGTTCGACCTGAAAGAAGAAATCAATCCCCAGGTATTTACCCTGCAGCCGGTCGGCAACTACAAGCACAGGCTGGTGTTCGACCTGTATCCGGCCAATCCGCCGGACCCGATCGCAGCGCTGATAGAAAAGGGCGACTGGCTGAAAGACAGCCCCGGAGAAACTGCGGCGCCAACGCCTGATTTTAAACCCGTGCCCAGGCCGGACAGCAAAACCGAACAGGCTTCGGCCATGGCCGAAGCCGACAAGAACGGCGAGAAGGGTGATAAGGGCGGCCCTAAATCAACGGCGCCGCTCATGACGCGCCTGATCACGATCGCGCTGGACCCAGGACACGGCGGCGAAGACCCCGGCGCCATGGGCCGCGGCGGCAGCCGTGAAAAAGACGTAGTGCTATCCATCGCCAAGCGGCTCAAAGCCAAGATAGAGCAGCAGCCGAACATGCGCGTGATGCTGACCCGGGACGGCGACTATTTCGTGCCCTTGCCGGTCAGGGTGCAAAAGGCGCGCGCGGTCCAGGCCGACCTGTTCATGTCCATCCACGCCGATGCCTTCGTCGAATCCAGCGCGCGCGGCTCTTCGGTGTTTGCGCTGTCCGACAAGGGCGCCAGCTCCACCGCCGCCCGCTGGCTCGCGAACAAGGAAAACTCAGCCGACCTGATCGGCGGCGTCAACATCAAGAACCACGACAAGCAGCTGGCCAGCGTGCTGCTGGATTTGTCCACCACGGCCCAGATCAGCGACAGCCTGAAGCTGGGCAAGGTGGTGCTGGGCGAGATAGGCGGCATCAACCGCCTGCACAAAGGAGCGGTAGAGCAAGCCGGGTTCGCGGTATTGAAGGCGCCGGACATTCCCAGCATCTTGATCGAAACCGCCTTCATCTCCAACCCGGAAGAAGAGGCGAAACTGACCGATGAAGACTACCAGGACAAGATGGCCGACGCCGTCTTGCGCGGCATCAAAAAATACTTCGCAAAGAACCCGCCGCTCTCGAAGAACAAGCTGACCTGATTGCAGGCACGAACCGCGTCAGGATACAAAAACAGCAAGCCGCGGCTTGCTGTTTTTTCTTTACACCGGGCCGCTCTCAGCGCAGCTTGCCGGACATGCCCTTGAACAGCCTCCAGCCTGCACCCAGCACCACGGGGATCACGGCGGCGCCTACGCCCAACAAGATGATGCTATTCAAATGATCGCGCAGCAGCGGAATATTGCCGAAGAAGTAACCGCTCAGCGTCACCGACAGCACCCAGAACAAGGCGCCGATCACGTTATAGAACTGGAAGGTCCTGACGGTCATATCCGAGACGCCCGCCACGAAAGGCGCGAAGGTGCGCACCACCGGGATGAAACGCGCCAGCACTACCGTCTTGCCGCCGTGTTTTTCATAGAAGGCATGGGTTTTACGCAAGGCGTTCTTGTCTATCCAGCGGTAATCGTGCTCCAGCACCTTGTGCCCTATCAGGCTGCCTATCCAGTAATTCAGCGAATTGCCGGCGATGGAGGCGATGATCAGCAGGGTAATCAGCAATGCCGGGTCCATCAAGCCCTTGGCGCACATCGCACCGGCAATAAACAGCAAGGAATCGCCCGGCAGGAAGGGGAAGACCACGAAGGCAGTTTCGCAGAAAATGATCGCGAACAGGACGAAGTAGATCAAGGTGCCGTATTGGTCGATCAGCACATTCAACATTTTGTCGATGTGCAAAATCACGTCCAGTAATTGCATCAAATCCATAAGTATCCTTAAGATCCTTTGATCTTGTGTAATGATTCAAGCCAGTCGCGGGCCAGCCAGCCCGTGCGAAATACGTAGCTGAGACGCAGCTATGACGCAGCTGAGACGCGGCCGGGTGTGCGTTGTGGCTTGAATGTATTTTTACGCGTTTTCGTCCGGTTTCAAGCACCGGATCATTTGATTGTTGCGGCGCAATCATACACCATGCCGGCAGGAAAACGGGGATTTGGCAATTTGCCTGCTCTCGGCATTAATAGATAACCATAGACGACCAACGACGACCAGGCTTCATTGTCCGCGCTCAAGGTTATAATTCCGGGATGAATGCACTCCAAACGCCCTATCGCCCTATCCAGGCCCTGCCCGACCAGCTAATTTCGCAGATAGCTGCGGGCGAGGTCGTGGAACGCCCGTCTGCTGTTGTCAAAGAACTACTTGAAAACGCGCTCGACGCCGGCTCCAGCACGATCACCATCCGCCTGGAAGAAGGCGGGGTCAAGCGCATCGCCATTACCGACAATGGCCGCGGCATTGCACCCGACCAGTTGACGCTGGCGGTGGCGCGCCACGCCACCTCCAAGATTGCCACCCTGACCGACCTGGAAAACGTCGGCACCCTGGGCTTTCGCGGCGAGGCGCTGGCCTCCATCGCCTCGGTTGCGCTGCTGACCCTGACCACCCGCACCGCCGACGCGGCACACGCCTGGCAAATAGAGAACGGCAAGATCAGTCCCTCTTCCGGCGCGCATGGCACCACCGTCGATGTGCAGGACTTGTACTACAACACCCCCGCTAGGCGCAAATTCCTGAAATCCGAGCAAACCGAGTTCGGCCATTGCGCCGAGGTCGTACGCCGCATTGCGCTGGCGCGGCCGGACGTGTCGTTTTCGCTGTCGCACAACGGCAAGACCGTGGACCACTGGAATGTCAGCGCCATCGACAAGCGCAGCGCCCACATCCTGGGCGAAAATTTTGCCAGCGCCCGACTGGCGCTGGACGAGAGCGCCGGCCCGTTGCGCCTGCATGGCTTCGTCGGCCTGCCGACCGCCTCCAAGGCGCGCGCCGACGCCCAGTTTTTCTATGTGAACGGCCGCTTCGTGCGCGACAAGCTGCTGACCCATGCAGTGCGCGCCGCCTACCAGGACGTGCTGCACGGCGACCGCTATCCATCCTATGTGCTGGCGCTGGACCTGGACCCGGCGCTGGTGGACGTCAACGTGCACCCATCCAAGATCGAGGTGCGCTTCCGCGATAGCCGCGCGGTGCACCAGTTTGTGTTCCACGCCGTCAGCCGCGCCCTGGCGCAGACCTCGGCCACCGCCTTCGGCACCGTGCCGGCGCCGGTGCAGGCCGGCAATGGGAGCATGCCCTGGATACGCGGCGAACAAGCCAGCTTCGGCGCGCAATTTTATGGCCATGCCAATGGCGCCGGTTCGGGTGCCGGGATTGCCCAAACCACCGCCAACTACGGCGCCTTGTTTAATGCCGAGACTACAGCTAACGGCAGCGGTGTAGCCAACGCCGACGGCGAGATCGTCTCTTATGCCAATGCCGGCGCGGCGCCATCCGCATTCGCACCGATGTTTTCCCGGGCCGCCGCCAATACCCTGCCGGAAGACGACCACCCGCTCGGCTTTGCCCTGGCCCAGCTGCACGGCATCTATGTGCTGGCGCAAAACACCAAGGGCCTGGTCCTGGTGGACATGCACGCCGCGCACGAACGCATCCTGTATGAGCAATTGAAAAACGCGCTCGATGAAAACAGCATGCCGGTGCAGCCGCTGCTGATACCGATCACCTTCTATGCCGATGCGGTCGAAGTCGGCACGGTGGAAGACAACCGCGCCATATTGCAGTCGCTGGGTTTCGACATCGCCGCCATCTCGCCGACCACACTGGCGGTGCGCTCGGTTCCCGCGCTGCTGAAAAACGCCGACGCCCAATCGCTGGCGCGCGACGTCTTGCGCGAAGTGCGGGAATACGGCGGCTCGCGGGTATTGATAGACCGCCGCAATGAATTGCTGGGCACACTGGCCTGCCACACCGCCGTGCGCGCCAACCGCAGCCTGACCGTGGTGGAGATGAACGCGCTACTGCGACAGATGGAGCATACCGAACGCGCCGACCAGTGCAACCATGGCCGCCCGACCTGGGTGCAGCTGGGCCTGAACGACCTGGACAAGATGTTCTTGCGCGGGCAATAGGCGTGAAAATTTTCCATATTAGGCAAGCCCGTAGGGTGGGCACCCGTGCCCACGCGGACCAGCTATGAATACGTTTCCCATAGAGCCACAGCAGCGTGGGCACAGGTGCCCACCCTACGCATTGTCAACAGCGCAGGCGCAAGCGCTATGAGCAATACCGCCAAAGTCATCGCCATCATGGGCCCCACCGCATCCGGCAAGACCGCTGCGGCGCTGCAGATTGCGCAGCACATCCCGTCCGAAATCATCTCGGTCGATTCTGCCCTGGTGTACCGCCAGATGGACATAGGCACGGCCAAACCGAGTGCCGCAGAACTGGCCTCGGTGCCGCACCACCTGATCGACATCATCGACCCCAGCGAGTCTTATTCGGTGGCGCAATTCCTGGCCGACACCGCCCGCCTGGTGCAGGATATCCGCAGCCGCGGCAAGCTGCCGCTGCTGGTGGGCGGCACCATGATGTATTTCAAGGCCCTGCTGGACGGCCTGGACGATTTGCCGCAAGCCGACCCGGCGCTGCGCGCCGAACTGGATGCCGAGGCAGCCCGCATAGGCGTGCCCGGCCAGCACGCCAGGCTGGCCACGCTGGACCCGGTTACCGCCGCCAGGCTGAAACCGAACGATTCGCAACGCATACAGCGCGCGCTGGAAATCATCACGCTGAGCGGCCAGCCCATGTCCACCCTGCTGGCGCAACAAACCCGGGCCGCGCGCCCGTTCGAGATGCTGTCCATCGCACTGGAACCGTCCGAGCGCAGCGTACTGCACCAGCGCATCGCCACCCGCTTCGACAACATGCTGGAACACGGCTTCCTGGATGAGGTACGCGCGCTGCGCCAGCGCGGCGACCTGCACCCCAACCTGCCGTCGATACGCTGCGTAGGCTACCGCCAGGCCTGGGAATACCTGGACGGCGCCTGCACTTTGGAAGAGATGCGCGAACGCGGCATCATCGCCACCCGCCAACTGGCCAAGCGCCAGCTGACCTGGCTGCGCTCGATCCCGGAACGCATCGTCATCGATTGCCTGCAGCCGAGCGCCGCCGCACAAATCCTGCAACTGGCCTTACAAAGCCATCAGGCATAGCGACGAGCAGCAAAAATGCCGGAATTACAGCGCCAGCATGTCGTTTTAACCATGAATTCATGAAATTTAAGAAGCGCGCTTGACACCCAAATACCCGAATGGCATAATCGCAGGCTTCTTGGTGATATAGCTCAGTTGGTTAGAGCACAGCACTCATAATGCTGGGGTCGGTGGTTCAAGTCCACCTATCACCACCAGATCTACGTTCAAAGAGCTTCTTTGACGTCTTAAAACCCGCCTCTAGCCTAGTGCTGATGCGGGTTTTTTGTTCGCCAAGCGGTTTTTATGTGTCCTTTTGCCGGCTAAATTGCCCCTACAGCAAAATGGCCAGTGTTCTGTGAGAGTCGCCCCTAAGGAATTTGTAAAGCTTGTACCACCTCGGCCGGTGACGGCAGCTGGCGCGCGCCGAACAGGGTATTCCCGGACAAAACCGCCGTTGCGTACTGCACTGACGGATCAGCGCGGAAATCGTAAGCGGACTGGTTAAAATTTACCCTCAATCCTTGCGCAGCCACCCTTACCGGGTAAGCTATCTGGATGCCGTTGGTATAGTTGCCGTCATCGTCAATGGCCATTAAAAATGCCATCAAATTTTCGACTGCTGTCGAACTACGGAGCGTGGACGTGGAATACAAGCTCGCCTCATATAGCGAGGAGTAGGGCTGAGCCAAGTCACCCGGCACAGTGAATAGCACAATACCGCCTAAGGCAAAGGTCACGATGTCGCCGCCCGTGTACCCGACATATCCGCCCGCCCCCGTGGTCAAGTGCGACTCTGAGCCGGTCACGCTATTGAAATATTCCAGGCCGGAGATCGTTGGGTGGCGCAAATATTCGTAAGTGGACTGCGGGACCACGGGGCCGGAATCGACGACTACATAAGCGTCCACCGCTCCGCCGCACCCCGTCAAGCAAAGACAAGCAAGCGGCAAGATCGCAAAGAGCTTTTTCATAATGCCTCCAACGTTTCGTATCGAAATAATTTATTAATGCGACGCCATCACTGGCGTTTAGTCGTCGCCGTGTGCATGGCGGCGCCTTCCATGGCCATGTTCATCGTCATCGTCGCCTTCGTGCTCGTGCTCGTGTTTCCAATGCTTATGATGCCAGCGCTCATATCTCCACTGGGGGCCGTACCATCGTTCGGCAGGCTCTACGTAGTACACTCTTTGCTCGACCACTGGCAGGGGCTCGTAATAAGTGGGGACAGGGGGGACGGGAACGCGTACGCGCTCCACTACTGTACGGCAACGCCTCACTGCCTGATAAGACGGCGCTCCGCCCGACATCCGGTCACCGACTACCGCGCCGGTCATCGCTCCGACGGCGGTCGCAACTGTCTTCCCATTACCACCGCCAACCTGGTTACCCAGCAATCCGCCGGCAAGGCCGCCAATAATGGCGCCGCCATATCCCGGACTGGCTGCCGGTGATGCCGTCTGTTCATTCCAGCATTCCTGGCGGGGCTGCTCTACCGTTCTATATTCAGTCGCATATGCCGCTAGGGGCAATAAAAGCACAGCCATCGTGCTGAAAATTTTTTTGATCATAGCGATCCTAATGATTTCTGTTGAAAACTAACAAGACGCGCCAACGCCATGCATTGACTTCTTTGTCCCCGCCAATAGCTCCTGCACAGCTGCGAGGGTTCTACCATTTGTCGATAGCAAGCCCACTAAGCCTTTCGCCGCAGGGACGTATGCTTACACTAACGTTTGAGCCGCACGATGAGATGTACTGAAGGTGTTTCAAGTGTAAGTTGAAGTAACTGTGTAAATGAGATGGCTTTATCTTGCCAATCGCATCAAAAAAATGCAGCTCGTCCTCATACGCGAAACGGCGTGATTTTCTGGATAGCAAGAGAAGCCGGCAGATGCGAACATTCAGAGTTCGCAGCTTTTTGTGGCCGACTGAATGCCCTCGCGCTACATGCTGTCGTGTTTATCGTGTCGCAGAAAAAGAGCGTTTCCAGCGCGTGCCCCCGTCCGATAAACATGCACTGATTTAAAGCGAATCGAATAAGCGGAACAAACCTTCCAGCAGTCAAAATCAGCCCTAAATCAGCCCTAAATCAGCCCTAATAGCACGGCTCGCAAATCGGCGCCGACCTGGCGTAAGATATGGGACGGACGAATTCGGTTGCGCCGCTCGTCCGATCAAGCTTTAGTACTGATCTATTCCCCTTTACAAAAACTTCAAGTCCAGCAGTTTTTGCACACAAACAAACACAAGAACAGGAGTACACATGAATTCTTTTAGCCGAATAACGAGCGCCCTCCTCATCGCCGGCGGCCTGCACGCGCTGCCCGCCTATGCAGACGATTTGTCCGCCGCCGAGCAGAACATCGTCACCGCGGTCAAGGCGCGTAGCGAAGATGCGCTCAAGCTGCTGGAACGCAGCGTCAAGATCAATAGCGGCACCATGAACCATGCGGGCGTGCGCGAAGTCGGCCAGCTGTTCCGCGCCGAATTCGAGCAGTTGGGCTTCAAGACCCGCTGGGTGGACATGCCGGCGGCGATGCAGCGCGCCGGACACCTGGTGGCCGAACGCGAGGGCAGGCAGGGCAAGCGCGTGCTGCTGGTCGGCCACCTGGATACGGTGTTTGAAAAGGATAGTGCGGTAGCGCTCTGGGATCGCAAGGGCGACCGGGTGCGCGGGCAAGGCGTGTCCGACATGAAGGGCGGCGACG
>JAZJYH010000016.1:0-78160 GCA_040390485.1 Pseudomonadota bacterium | reverse complement strand
GCTGGTGGACGAATACCAGGACACCAATACCTGCCAGTACGAGCTGGTCAAGCTGCTGGTCACCGGCATAGGCAAGAAGCCGATGTTTACCGCGGTGGGCGACGACGACCAGGCGATCTACGCCTGGCGCGGCGCCACCATAGAAAACCTGAAGACCCTGCAAGTCGATTTCCCCGACCTGCAAATCATCAAGCTGGAACAGAACTACCGCTCCAGCACCCGCATCCTGCAGGCGGCCAACTCGGTGATCGGCAACAACCCCAAGCTGTTCGACAAGGCGCTATGGTCGGAACACGGCCTGGGCGACCCGGTCAAGGTGATGGGCATGCAGGACGACGAGCAAGAGGCCGAGCAGGTCGCAATCATGATCTCGGCCCACCGCTTCGAACGGCGTGCCAAGTATTCCGACTATGCGATCCTGTACCGCGGCAACCACCAGGCCAGGGTCATAGAGCAAGCCCTGCGCAAGGAGCGCATCCCGTACACCATCTCGGGCGGCCAGAGCTTCTTCGACAAGGCCGAGATCAAGGACATCATCTCCTACCTGCGCCTGATCGCCAATGAAGACGACGATCCGGCCTTCATCCGCGCGGTCACCACGCCGCGCCGCGGGGTCGGACAGTCAACCCTGGAAATACTCGGCTCTTTCGCCGGCCAGTGGCAATGCTCGCTGTTTGAGGCGGTGTTCAAGGGCGGCATAGAAGCGTTGCTGCCGGAGCGCCAATTGCGGCCGCTGCGCGAATTCGGCAACTTCATCAATCACCTGGAAATGCACGCGCACCGCGAAGACCAGGCCAGCGTGCTGCTGGACGACATGATGAAGGAGATCAATTACGAAGGCTATCTGTACGACAGCTTCGATGACCGCCAGGCGCAGGGCAAGTGGCAGAATGTGATCGACTTCACCAACTGGCTGAAGCAAAAGGGCAGCGGCGGCAAGGAAGGCACCGACGACCACCGCAGCCTGCTGGACCTGACCCAGATGGTGGCATTGATGTCGATGATGGAAGGCAAGGACGAAGAGCCGGACGCGGTGCGCATGTCCACCCTGCACGCATCCAAGGGCCTGGAATTCCCGCACGTCTTCCTGGTGGGCGTGGAAGAGGGCATCCTGCCGCACAAGGGCGACCCGGACGCGCCGGTAGAAACCATAGGCGCACGGATACAGGAAGAACGCCGCCTGATGTACGTAGGCATCACGCGCGCCCAGCGCAGCCTGCACATCACCTGGTGCAAGAAGCGCAAACGCGCCGGCGCCCCCGTGCATTGCGACGTCTCGCGCTTCATCAAGGAAATGCAGCTGGATGAAGGTGACGCGGTGCCGACCGAAGAAGAAGTGATCACGCCGCAAAACCGGCTGGCAAATCTGAAGGCTTTGCTGGCGACGCCGAAAGTGCATTGACCCGGTTTCGCTCACCACCTCCTACTGCAGTGCGTTCGCGAATCCCTTCACAGCGCAGCCACTGATGCTGTTTATTCTAAATGAGCTGGGCCGAAACAGTAGGGGCACCAACTTTGTCTTTTCTTAACACTTTACCTGTGTTTGCACTGAGAATGATCAATTTGCCGAACTTATGCTTGCATATGATCGAATCGGATCGCGCAAAAAGGCATTGATATTGAAGCTTGCGTGGGGTTGATCGAGATTGCCGTCGCTACATATAATCGGAAATACCCAATTAATGCTGTCATTCTAGAGGAGTAGTAAATGAGCGTCGCAGGTATACGCTCCAATCGCGGCGATGCTTACCAAACTTTGGTGGCATTTGATTGGGCATTGACGGTCCTATCGGATCAAGACTATCAGTGGCTTGAAATAGATTCGATAACTTATTCGGTTGACGACGTGGTGGTTGGAAAAACTGATGGTAAAAGAATTGCCTCACAATGCAAAAAGAACCAAGTCGATTTCAAGGCATGGACAATCACCGATCTCGGCGACGAGTTGGGCAAAGCCGTTTGCCTGCTTGCGAATGACAAAAACACTGAAGTTCGCTTCTATTCGCGGAATAATTTCGGTGACCTCGCGAAGCTGAAGGAACATAGCTCAACTCAACATGATGAACCTAGCTACCAAGCCAGTCTAAGCACTAAGCTTGAGGAAGTAGATCGGGCTTTGTCGTCCCTGCTGAGCAGGTCCACTCCCACTATTTCTGCTTTTGAGTTCCTGCGCCGGACAAGGTTTGTCACCACGGACGAATTCGATCGCATGGAGACAGTGCTGCGTGAGCGATTACGTAATATGGTGAGTAATCCTGATCTTGCATTTAATGCGCTGTGGACACGTCTTGATCATCTGGGTGCTCGCATGGATGGAGTCAGTATATCCGCCGTTGTTCAGCATCGATTAACTAGAAGCGAACTTGAATCAATTATTCGAAACGCCGGAGCATTATTAGTTCCGCCGATGAATTTGGCTGAGATACGTGCATCATTTTCCAGTACTTCTGCTATCGGCAGATCGTGGCGGCGAGACATTGCTGGGCAACGCATTTCCACACCAATCGTGAGCGAGCTACTCGCAGCCATCGACTCTGGAAATAGGTCTATCCTGCTTACAGGTCTTCCTGGTTCAGGGAAGACCTGTGCGATGCTTGAGCTGCAAGAAGCATTAGAGGCGCGCGCTAAAACAAACTCGAACATCGTTCCCCTCTTTATTCAGTCGCGTGAATTCGCCGACTTAGCTACATCTGAAGATCGACAAGCACAAGGCCTGTCTGAGCAATGGGTGGAGAAAGCCGCTCGCATCGCTGAAAATACCACGGTGGTTGTGGTGATGGATTCGTTAGATGTATTGTCCATCGCTCGTGACCATCGAGTTCTGTCATATTTTTTAGCACAGGTAGACCGCTTGTTATTGATTCCAAATATCACCGTTGTTACTGCCTGTCGGGACTTCGATAAGCATTACGACCGGCGAGTTAGGGAGCGACGATGGGATCGCGAATTGAAGTGCCTGCCCTTAATTTGGGATACTGAGATAGCGCCCCTGCTTGAACAGCTGGGAATTTCCGTTTTGGCTATTGATAAGGTGACGCGCGAACTGATAAAGAATCCCCGCGAACTGGCATTGTTTGTCGAGTTGGCTCTGCAAGAGGGGAGCTTTAATGTCGTGACTAGCCAAGCTTTAGCTCAGCGCTATCTGGATATCATCGTGGGTGCTAACACAGCATTAGGTGAGGCAGCTATAAAAGCGATTGAGGCCGTCGCCTCAGAAATGCTGAAATTACGAACTTTAGTGTTGCCGAAACAGAGATTCATTGCCTCGCAAGAAATCCTCCGGGAACTACGTAGTCTTAATGTATTACAAGAGACTCAGAACGGAGGACTCACGTTCGGGCATCAGACCCTACTGGACGTGTTGGTTATAAGTGGGGTTGTACGTAACGGCGTTACGTTGAACGAATTCATACAGGCCTTACCGCCCGTGCCTTTTGTACGCCCCAGTATTCGTAGCTTCGTGGCACAGTTGGTATTGGGGGAGCGCCGCGAATTCAGGAAGCAAATCAGAATGGTATTGACTGGCAGCGTCGCCTTCCACATTCGGCGCTTAGTTGCCGAGTCGTTTGCTGAGCAGCTGCCGTTAGATGAAGATTGGCCCTTGTTACGAGACTTGCGAGAAAAACACCGCGATGTTTTTCTCGTGATCTACACTTCAGCCAGCGCTACCGAGTGGCATCATTTTTGGCTCAAGCATTTGGTTCCCATCTTGAAGTCTACACGGGACGTGGAAGGGTTGGCAGCGCACTCTCATCACATTGAGCAATGGAGTAATGACGATAGCGCAGGCGTCCTATCATTCTGGACAGAAGTACTCGAACTGGACTATCTAAAGGAACATCGAATTTCGGACAGACTAGCAATTCATCTGTCTGAAATTAAGTCTGAAAATATGGCGATGGTTGCTCCCTTGCTTGGGCGACTGCTTGAATTACCGTTTACCGAACATAGCTTTCTGGGGCGGACGATCGCGCGCTGCGTGAATTTAGGTGTTGCGGACGACACAATGCTCTGGCACTACATAACTGATGATCTCACCGACGAAGATTTGCTGCAATATAGTTTCGATAGCAAGTTGCGTTGTCATCCCCATGAATTCGGCGATAGCAATGAAAATTTTTTGCGCCAGCGTATGACGCAATCCCCACCTTTACTGAGTTTAGCTTTGGGATCCATCGAGCGATGGAGTGAGATACGCGCAACGAGCCATGGTGAAAAGAACACTGAATACCGGAATGGCTTCTTGCGCGATACATCGTTCGATGTCGTGCGTAGGCAAGGAGGGATATATCCGGTCGAGAATTTAAATGTGTTGCTGGGTGCTGTTGAAAGCTCACTTCTTCACCATGCGAAAACGCATTCAGACTGGTGGCAGCGTAACCGCGAGCGGCTTTGTTTCAATCACGAGGGTGCATTACTATACTTTGCGGTCCTTGCCTGTACTGCATCACCGGAAGCTAACATAGAGCTCATCGGAAAGATGCTCTGCGACGTCACTATATTGGAATTCGAATTTACTTACGAAGTAGGTGAATTAGTCGCGTCAGCATTTAGGTTTCTGGCTGTCCCAGTACAAGATGAGGTGGTAGAAAAAATTTTGACTTTATGGAGCGATGGGGCTACTGACGTAAAAAACGGTTTTTGGGTCTTGAAGGCCCGAGCCGAATTGATCGTTTCTATTCCACGCTATTTACGCTCACCCGATGCACAAGCCGTAGTGGATACATATGAGGCCAAAGCTGGTGCGTTGATACGAGAGCCTCATAGCTACTCGCAAGGCGGGGTGGTCGGCGCACCATTTTCATTTGAGGTGTTTCTTGGTGCAAGCGATGCTAGCGTATTGGCTTTACTTGCTCATTATCATGGATACTCCTATTGGCATGGAACAGGGGCAGATTTCTTGATTGGCGGAGGACGCGAAGTCGGCTTTCAACTACAAGAGGCCTGTTCACGTCACCCTTCTCGATTCCTGAGACTTTTGTCAACTCACTGGAAAGACATACCGGATAAATTTCGGGACGACATGTTATATGGAGTGGCTGTATATTTGGCACATCGGCATGGCAATTTGCAGGCAAATGGACAATGGCTGCCAGTTGAAGAACCTGATGCCGTCCGATTAGCTGGCCAGATTCTCGATGAACTGGGGACGCACCCGATTTTTTGGCATCACAACCGGACGGCTGCACATGCACTGGAGGCATGTGCAAATGTAATCTACGATCCAGACGAAGCTGAGCGGTTGGTTTTTCTGGCCATCAGTTTCAACACGCTCCTAGAGGCCGACCCTTTAACGGGGAATAATGTTGACCATCTTTCCCAAGGCATCAATATGGCAAGAGGAAAGGTCGTCGAAGCGTTGATGATTCTCGCGAACAACTTCGCTGAGCGGAAAAATCCTCTTCCCGAATTGCTGATCGCTGCGCTACACCGGTTCGCCCGGACCGAAGCCCCAGCGATTAGTGCTTTATTTCTTCGTCGTTTGCCGTATTTGCAAAGCAAGATGTTTGATCTCGGCTGGGATTTGTTTAATCTTGCCATGCAGGATGCCAATGGACTTTGGAAAATTGCAGAGCCTTGCCTATACTATGCTTATCATGATCACTTTGAGGTGGTGGAGCCCTTACTGACCCGTATTCGAGTCGAAGGCCAGGGAAAAGATCTCGAAACTTGGGGACGTATTTCTGCATTAGCCGCAATGGTAGGGAATATCGACTTCGCTCAACTCCGTCACGACCTAAATACGCTAGATCGCACGGAGGCTTGGGTTGGTGCCGCAGCCGTTTGGACAAACTCCACAAACGTGCTCCAGCATCAAGAGCAATGCCTGATTGGAATTGATTCTGGCTTAAATGCAGGCGGTCGCCATGCTGACGCAGTTGCGACGCGGATGGATAATATTTTCTGTGAAGAGACAGCGTTAGTTCCTGTCCCGATAAAGCTGATTCAGCGTTGCTTTTCTATATTTGAAAGCGATTCGAATAGTAAAAATAATCGGCTGTTCGGATTCCATGAGTGGTTAAACGCGACGTCACAGCTTCAGCCAGAACAAGCATTGGGTGCGGCTGAAATCTATCTAATTTATCTCAGTCGCAGCAAGCCATTTCTATATGACCATGACAATAGCCTTGCTCAGCTTCTGACTCGTCTGTTTGCTGAAGCGGAAGAGCGAGAGGAGTCCGACGGGGGCACTATGTTGCAACGCGTTGTAGTGATCCAAGACACGCTACTTTCTATGGGGGTGAATGGTGTAGCCGATTGGCTGAAAGCTGCTGAACGTCCATGACTCACTCGACACTATTCAATCTATTGCGGGTCTAGTGATTGTTTTCAGATTAATGCGGAGCTGAAAAAATTTGATCATCGATTTAGGGCGGAATTTGCAGGAAAATCGGGTATTAAAAGATAGTAGAAACTCGACTATATTTCTAAATAGTCATTAACTGAGATTGCCTTCAGTTTTTTAATTAATTGAATCCCTGTATTAACTCAAGTCACTTACTTCATAGCCGTCAAGGTTTTGATCAACTGCTGCGCTGCCGCCGGTGCCCTTTCCTTGGCGCCGTTGATGAAATACATGAACACGTCGCGCGCGTTGCCCTTGTCTCCCAACGCGCCCGCATACGGCAAGTCATCCGGCTGGCCGCCGCTACTCCACAATTCTGCGCGGGCCGCCCATTTCTTCAGCGCCGGTTTGCTGTAGCCGCTTTCTATCTCCGCTTGTGCGCTCATCAGCCTGGCGTAGACGAAATCGCCGGTGATATCGGCAAATGAAGGATAGTCGGCCGAATCGGTAAATACGGTGGCGATCTTATGCTTCCTGGCCAGCGCCAGATAGTCTTCGCACATGAAGCTCTCATGGCGCGGGTCCAGCACGTGGCGCAGTTTTAATGTCCCCAGCCGGTCCGGCAGCAATTTGAAAAAAGCCTCCAGATCCTCTGCGTCATAGCGCTTGCTGGGCGCTAGTTGCCAGACGATGGGGCCGAGTTTTTCACCGAGCTCGGCCAGGCCGCTGTGGATGAATTTATCGACCGATTCGCCGGCCTCCGCCAATACCTTGCGGTTGGTGGTGTAGCGCAAGGCCTTGAGCGAGAACATGAAGTCGTCCGGGGTTTGCGCATGCCAGTTGGCATAGGTTTCCGGTTTGAAGGTGCCGTAATAGGTGCCGTTGACCTCGATCGCGGTGACTTGCCGGCTGGCATATTCCAGCGCGCGTTTTTTCGGTACATCGGGCGGGTAAAAGGTCTCGCGCCAGGGATCGTAGTCCCAGCCGCCTATGCCTACGCGTATCGATTTTCCGCTGTGACCGCCCATGAATTCCTCCTCGATGAAGAGCGCCTGAAAAGCTAACAGCTAAATTACCCTGGATTGGAACGTCTGCAAACATGTGCGATGATATCAATACTTTGCAAGGGCAAGGGAGGGGACGATGACAAATCTGTCGAAAGCATTTCTCGGCCAGTGGGTCGGCGGCAACCACCTGTTCCTGAGCTGGCAAACCAAGCCGGAACATGTTTCCGACACCAGGCTCGCGGTCACGCCGGCGGCCGGCGGCAAATTCCTGCAATTCCATTACGACTGGCAGCACGACGGCCAGTTGCAGCAGGGAGTGTTGCTGCTGGGCTATGACGAGGAACAGAATGCGGCGAGCGCCGCCTGGGGCGATTCCTGGCACCAGGACAAGAAGCTGATGCAGTGCGCAGGCGCGGTCGATCAGGCCGGCGTCGTCAATCTGCTGGGCTCGTTTGCCGCGCCGCCGGATCCGGACTGGGGCTGGCGCATCATCTTGACCCCGCAGTCGGCAACTGAGATGCAGATCGTGATGAATGTGATCACGCCTGACGGCAGGGAAGCGCTGGCGGTGCGTGCCGATTATCGCAGGCTGCCTGCATGATAAATCTGCTAGACCGCCACCTGATGGCGTTTTACCCGCGCGCTGGCCTGAGCGGCGTGCCGCGCTTCTGCGCCGAGTTCTGGTATTTCGGCATCAAGCAGGCCCGCTCTTGCCTGTTCGTCGGCCTGTTCTTTGCTGCGCTATTCCTGATGCCGCGCGCCGGCTTGTTTGGACTGCCGCGTTATGACGTGCTGCTGATCGTCGCATTGCTGATACAGTTGTTCATGCTCGCCTCCAGGCTGGAAACCATCGATGAACTGAAGACGGTATTCCTGTTCCACGCTGTCGGTTTCGTGCTGGAAGTGTTCAAGACCTCGGCCGGCATCAAATCCTGGGCATATACCGATTTCGGCTATACCAAGCTATTCGGCGTGCCCTTGTTTTCCGGTTTCATGTACGCGGCGATAGGCAGCTACATCATCCAGTCCTGGCGCCTGCTGGATTTGCGCATCCGGCATCATCCGCCTTACTGGATGGCCGGGCTGGCGGCGCTGGCGATCTACCTGAATTTTTTCACCCATCATTACATCGGCGACTATCGCTGGTATTTGGCCGCTTGCGTGCTGGGCCTGTATGCGCGCACCACGGTAGTGTTTCGGCCTCTGGACAGGGACCGCCAGATGCCCTTGCTGCTGGCCTTTGTGCTGATCGGTTTCTTCATCTGGCTGGCGGAAAACATCAGTACCTTCTTCGGCATCTGGAAATACCCGAACCAGATGGGGGCCTGGTCCACCGTGCACATAGGCAAGTGGAGTCCCTGGTCGTTGCTGGTGATCATGAGCTTTACCATGGTCGCCAACCTGAAGCACATCAAGGAAAAAATCCACGTGCCGGAATAGCCGGGGCGTGTTGACATATGATTTGGGTGTGCGAATGGGTCTAAACAGGTGCAGGGCTAGGCGTAGCACGCGCCGCAGTGCGAGCACTGTCAGCGGGCTGCAACAACGCCCTGCGCCTGTTTAGACCCATTCCCTCCGGGTTCAAGCCATAACGCGCGCTGGACTGCGTTGCACTCCTTGTTAAGGCACCAGCCTTAACTGCGGTCACCCTTGCAGGGCGCATTATCGCTTGCAAGCGATAACCGTTACGCAGGCGAGCAGCATGCTGCTCGAAACCCTGCTACACCGCCTTGCCAGCCCGCGTTATGGCTTGAACGCATCTCCCAAATCATAAGTCAACACGCCCTTGGCCTTCTTCCACCAGGGGCTGGCGCAGGGAGACGGTTTCCCAGACCGCGACCATGATCAGGATCGCCGTCATCGCGCCACACAGCATCAGCGGCGTCAAGCCGTGGTAAAAAATCAGCAGCACCAGCAGCGCGCCGCTCAGGCTCAGGCCGGCCATGTGCGACAGCGGCAGCCAGGGCTGCGGCGAGCTCAGCCATTTGAAGATCAGGTTGCCGAACAGGAATAGTACCGGCCCGCCGACGATGGTGGCGACCGCGCCGCCGTCCAGGTGGCCATTGGGGTGCGCTAGGACCAGTTCGTCGCCGACTGCGCCGACGATGATGCCGCCCACGATCAGCAAATGGACATAGGTATACACCATGCGCGCGATGCGGCCGGGGTCGGCCGATTTGCTGATGTGATGGCTGCCGCGCTCGGCGCCGATGTTGAAATAGATCCACCACATGGCGACGCTGCCGACGAAGGCGGTGGCGAAAGCCAGCGTGGTCGGCGCCGACCAGGCCAGTTCGGCAAAGGTGGCGCCGGTGACCAGGATCGATTCTCCCAGCGCGATGATGATGAACAGCGAGCAGCGCTCGGCCAGGTGGCCGCCTTCCACATTCCAGTCAGCGGTGGTGGAACGGCCCAGGCCGGGCACCCAGAAGCCCAGCGCCGGCGACACGTATTCCAGGCCCAGCGCCAGCAGCCAGTACAGCAGACGACCGGCCGGGTCTGCGCCGTCCGCCAGGCCGCCGGCCAGCCAGAATACGGCGGACAAGGCCAGCCAGACCAGCACCCGCTGGAAATTGCGCACCAGGTCGCGCTGCGTGTCGGACTGGGGCTGCCGTATCGTCCACAGCATGAACAGCGTGCGGCCCACCTGCATGCCGGCGTAGACCACGGCGAACACCAGGCCCTTGCTGCCGAAGGCCAGCGGCAGCGAGGCCGACAGCACCAGGCCGGCCAGCATCAGCGCAAACAGCATCAGCCGGACCGGGACCCGGTCCGGGTCCAGCCAGTTGGTGATCCACGAGGTATAGATCCACACCCACCATACCGCCAGGAACAGCAGGCCGGTATGCAGGGCGCCGTCCAGCGTCAAGTCCTTTAGCAAGGTATGCGAGAGCTGGGTCACCGCAAACACGAATACCAGGTCAAAGAATAATTCTATCTCGGTGACCCTGGCGTGTTGCTTGTCGCCGCGTTGCCTGAGCAGGCTGTTGGTGGTGTGCTTAGCCATACCGGGAAGTCCGCTTTCTGGTCAGGGAATGTTGGAAATGTTTATTGCGCGCAAGCCTGTACCGGATTATAGGCACGGCTGGCGGCTTGGTGTAAAGTCGCTGGGTATAGGGCTAGCTCATGGCCCGTCTACCAGCGAGTATTTTCCATGCCACTTGCCACCAGCCGCATCTCCAGGGACAGGGCCAATTTTTCCGGCGCGCTGACGGCGGCGGAGATAGACGCGCTGCTGCAGGATGGCGCGCTGGGCATCTTGCAAACCACGACACAGCCCGACCTGCTGACCTGCAAGCGGCTCAATGAGAGCCTGTTCGCGCAGCGCCCGCAGCTGGAGTTGCGGGTATATGACTTTGACGGCGCCGTCTGCGACCTGTCGTTTTTAAAGCACCTGGACAATGTGCGCCACTTCTCGGCCGATTGCCTGCAACAGGCGACCGGCATGCAGCACCTGGCCAGCCTGAACCAGCTGTGCAGTCTGGCGATAGGCATAGGCGAGCTGCAAGACTTCGATTTCCTGAGCCGCCTGCCGGCGGAGCATTTGCACACGCTCTACCTGGGCAAGACCAGCTCCGCGCGGCCCGAGTTGCAGGCGCTGGCGCGTTTCAGCCAGCTGCGCACGCTGTATCTGGAGGGCCAGCAAAAGCAGATAGAGGTGCTCGCCAGCTTGCCGCTGCTGCACGACCTGACCTTGCGCTCCCTGAAACTGGAGCGGCTGGATTTCCTGCCGGGCCTGCCCCAGCTCGGCCTGCTCGATATCAAGCAATGCATAGTCCGCGACTGGTCGGCGCTGCAGCGCATGCAGGGCCTACAGTTCCTGGAGCTGTGGCAGATCCGCGGCCTCGGCGACCTGTCCTTCCTGTCGTCCATGAGCGGTTTGCAATACCTGTTCCTGCAGGCGCTGGGCCAGCTTGGGCAATTGCCGGAGCTGGCCAGGCTCGGTAAATTGCGGCGGGTCCACCTGGATACGCTGAGGAATTTGCGGGATATCGGCAGCCTGCAACAGGCCTCGACCTTGCAGGAATTCATCCATATCGCCGACCGCCACTGGAAGCCGGCCGACTACCAGGACTTGTTGCGCATGCCCAACCTGAAAAGCGCGAAGGTCGATTTCGGCAATGAAAAAAAGAACCAGGTTTTCCGCGGCATGCTGAGTCAGCAGGGCTTGCAGGAATACGCGTATACGGAATTTGAATTTTTCTAAGAGGCTGTTGTGAAATTACCCTGGCGTTGTTGCGCTTCCTAGCCGTGCTAAAGCACTGTCTTCGTCAGCGACGCCTAGCCAGACTAATTTCGCAACAGCCTCTATAGAGCAAGCGGGGCTATCCCGCGTTCACATGGCAGGAGCAGCGGATGTATACCTTGTATGGCACCCAGGGTTCCGGCGCCGCGATAGTCGAGGCGGCCTTGCAGATGGCACAGGTGGAATTTCGCATGGTGGACGCGGCATCCTGGCAAGCAAGCGCCGGGCTGGAAGAATTGAGGCGGGTCAATCCGCTGGCACAAATCCCCACCCTGGTCTTGCCGGACGGTTCGGTATTGAGCGAGAGCGCAGCCATCCTGATCCATCTGGGCCTGCAATTTCCCGCCTGCGGCTTGTTGCCGGCCGACCCAGGCTTGCGGGCGCAGGCGATACGCGGGCTGATGTATATCGCTGCGAATTGCTATGCGGCGATAGGCGTCATCGACTTTCCCGAACGCTGGTGCGCACAGGCCGATGAAGACGACAGGCAGCGCATCATCGCCGGCAGCAAGCAGCGCCTGCATCATTTATGGGACGTGTTTGCCGATACTTTTCCTGCAGCACTGTTGCTGGATGGCACGCTCCTGACTGCCTTGGGCCTGATGGCGCTGATCGTCTCGCGCTGGTCGGGCAGCCGGGCGCATCTGGCGGGCGCCAGGCCGGAGTTTAGCGCCTTGCTGTCCCGGCTGGAGCAGCATGAGCAGGTCGCCGGCGTGCTTGCCCGGCACTGGCCGCAGGCGTAGCCGGCCCACAGAAAATTTGTAAAATTGTTAATTTAATAGCATAAAGCCGGGTCTGATCCGCTACACTGGTAAGACTCATTTCCTGCCTCTTCTTGAATAAAAATCAACAAGACCGTGTGGCCTGAGTGCAAGTCTGTATCCACTTCAGGATGGGGTCTGTCATGGCAAAAAAGGCTGAACGGGATCAATTGACGACCTATGTCACGCTGATTGCGTCGCTCGGCCTGGCAGCGATAGGCTGCGGCATCTGGTTTTACAAAGCCGGCCAGCCTGTAGCCCCGCCGCAGCCGAGCTACCTGCAACTGAGCCTGCCCACCGTGCATATCCAGGGTTATGGGGTGAGGGCCGATATCTCGATCAAGGCCGATGGCGAAGACGACGAATGGCTGAAACAAAACCGGGAAACCCTGGACAGCCTGCTGCAAAAAACCCTGGTGAGCGCCGATCCGGACACGATACGCACCGCCGAGGGTTTGCAGAAGCTGCAAACCCATATGGCCAAGGTCGCCAATACCAGCCTGCGCTCGGACAAGGTCAGGGGGGTGTATCTGACCAATCTGCTGCTGCAGTCAGAATAAGAGCTTGCTGCAGGCGTTGTTGCGCCGCCTAGCCAGGACCCTCGCGGCAAGCTCTTAGCCTGGCCGGGTTGACTCGACTAATCCCGCCCGCGGAAGGCCAGCCAGCCGGCGATTACGGTAAACGTCGCGACGATGGCGACCACGATCCAGAAGCCGGATTCGTGCTGCGCCAGCGGTATGCCGCCGACATTCATGCCGAACAGGCCGGCGATGATGTTGATCGGCAGCGCCAGCACGGTCACGATGGTCAGCACGAACAGCGAGCGGTTATTCTGCTCATTGACGCTGGCGGCGATCTCTTCCTGTAGCAGCTTGATCCTTTCCTGCAGCGAGGCCATGTCGCTCAATACCACGGCAAATTCCTCGGTCGACTGGCGCAACTCCTGCACGTCGGATTCGGCGACCCAGGCCGGCGGTTTTTGCAGCAGGCGGAACAGGGCCGCGGGTTCCGGCGCCAGCAGCCTTTGCAGGCGCACCAGCACCCGCCGCAATTCTCCCAGCTTGGCCCGTTTCGGGTTGAGCCGGTCGGCCAGCAAGTGGTCTTCGATATCGTCGACCCGCTTGATCGCATTGCGCACTATGCCTATCAGCACGTCGGCCTGGTCGCGCAGCAGGTGGATCAGCAATTCGGTGGGCGACTGGAACAGCTCGCCGTGATTGACCGCGTTGCGCAGCCTGTCCACCGACTGCAAGGGTTTGCGGCGGCTGCTGATCATGATGTGCTGGTCCACGCATAGCCACAAGGTGGCGATGTCGGAGGCTTCAAAGGCAAAGTCGTGCAGCACGTCATTGACCACCGCGATCAGGCTGTTATTGGCGTGTTCGATACGGGTAGAGCGCGAACCCTCGTGCAGGGCTTCGTAAAACTCTTCCGGCAGCCGGCCATGCTCGTGCAGCCATTTCTCGGTGGCGACATTGGCCAGGTTGAAGTGCAGCCAGATGAAGGAGCCGTCATTGCTGTCCTGCCGGGTGTGCAGCCAGCTGAGCACGGCGTCGGCATGGAGGGCGCTGCCCGGCTTTCCGGGTTCGAATACATAGCCGCAAATCAAGCCGGACTGGTCCGAACCGTAGGACAAATTGTCAATCTGCATGCCGCGCCTGCCTGTCGTAAGAGTGGATCTGCACAGAGGGAGGAAGGGATACCCGGCATAGCATCGCTATAAGGATCGGTATTTCCTCACATCAAGAATAGCGATATTTTACCTGCAAGCCTTGGCGCTATCGTGACATTCAGGTTTGACTTTCATGCCGGCGCAGTATTAAATCCAAAGGACGCCTAAAACAAATTGTTGCATTTTCCTCAGGAAATAAGGTCGTATCAAGGAAATGCGGACCCAAAAGCAGGCCGGGCATCGCTGGAATCGGTGTGGGAGCGCGATCATGAAACGCAATAACATCCTGGTCACTATGCTGGCTCTCCTTGTGCTGGGACCGGCCCAGGCCCTGAACCTAGTCACCGAAGATTATCCCCCGTTTAACATCGTCAGCCCGAAAAACGGCGAGATCAGCGGCCTGTCCACCGAAAAGGTGCTGGAACTGATGCGGCGGGCCGGCGAGAAATATACGCTCGCCGCCTATCCCTGGGCGCGGGCGATACAGATGGCGCAGAACAACCCCGACACCTGCGTGTTTTCCACTTCGCGCACCCCGGGTCGCGAAGCGCTGTACAAATGGGTGGGGCCGCTGGTGAAAAACAACTGGATGGTCTTCGCCCGGGCGGACGACAGCCGCCACCCCAAGACGCTGGAAGACCTGCGCCCCTACGTGATCGGCACCTATCGCAACGACGCGATCGCCGAGTATTTTTCGCTGAAGGGCTTCAACACCGAACTGGCCAGCGCCGACATCGATAATCCGCGCAAGATGCTGTACGGCCGCTTCGATTTCTGGGCCACCGGTGAATTGCTGGGACTGGAGATCATCAGGCAGCAAGGCCTGGGCAAGCTGATCGTGCCGCTGTTCGTGTTCAACCAGACCGAGATGTACCTGGCCTGCAATACCGGCATGGAACAGGCCAGGATAGACCGCCTGAACCACTTGCTGAAAGAGATGGACAGGGACGGCACCAGTGCGGCGATAGAGAAAAAATACAAATAGTGTCCGGTTCCCTGCTGGCGGGCAGAAAAAAACGGGCCATCCCTAGGGATGGCCCGTATGCTCTCTTGAGTAAAGCTGCCGATATTGTCGCTTGGCGCGGGAACTAGAGTTACTTGGCGGCGTCGGCCTTCATCTTGGCCTGGTCGGCGGCGATGAACACGCTCAGCCTGGACGGGTCTATGTTTTTCCTGGTGGCGGCGTTGACCTGGTCCAGGGTCAGCGCCTTGATCTTGTCGTCCAGCGCCTGGCTCCAGGCAAAAGTGCGGCCATGGTCGAGGTTGAAGTTCCAGCCGGCGGCCAGGCTGGCGTCGCTGGTCCGGTTCTGCGCCCGCTGTTGCAGCAGGCCGGACTTGGCGCGCGCCAGCTCTTCTGCGGTAAAGCCGTCTTTCAGCAGGCGCGCCAGTTCTTCGCCGACCGCGGTTTCCACCTTGGCCAGGTTTTGCGGCGCAGCGATGGCGCTGATGCTGAAGGAGCCGGCGCGGTCCACGCTGCCGGCGCTGAGGCTGGAGCCGCCGCCGTACGACAAGCCGTCTTTCTGGCGTATCCGGTTCAGCAGGCGCGAATTCAGGCCGGCGCCGCCGCCGAAGATATAGTTGGCGACGTACAGCGCAGGATAGTCGGCATCGTCGTCGCGCAATGGCAGGTTCATGGCGGCGAGGTAGTAGCCGTTTTCTTTTTCCGGCGTATTCAGGGTCTCGCGTTTGGCCGGGATCTCGTCGTAGCGGCTGGAAAGCCGGGTATACGGCGAGGCGCTGCGCCAGTCGCCGAACAGGGCCGCAACCTGTTTGCTTGCCGCCGCCGGATCGACGTCGCCGACGATGGATAGCTCGGCCCTGGAGGCGCCGTAGAATTGTTGGTAGAAGGCCTTGACCTCATCCAGCGTGACCGCCTGGATGCCGGCGATGGATTCATCCAGGGACTGGGCGGCGCGCATGTCACCCTTGGGATAGCGGTTGAAATACAGCGCCAGGGCGCGCGACGCCACCGCGTTCGGTTCATTGCGGCTGGCCTCCATGCCGACAATGGCCTGGCTGCGCAGCTGCGTGAATTCGCTCTCCGGGAAACGCGGCTCCTGCAGTACATGGGCGAGCAGTTGCAAGGCCGCCGGCAGATTGGGCCGGGTGGTGGTGAAATTATAGATGCCGCCGTTCATCTTCAGCTTGGACATCTCGTCGTCCAGCTCGGCCCGGCTATACTTGCTGGTGCCCTTGGCCATCATGCCTGCGGTCAGCGCGGCTATCCATTTCTTGCCGAACAGGCTCTGTTCATCGCCCCAGTGCGGGTTGAAGGCAACCGACACCATCTCGCCCCTGGTATGCTTGGGCAGGATGGCGACACTGATGCCGCCTATCTTGCTGCGCTGCGTGCGCTGGTCGATATTGGCCGGGGTCGGGTCGAAATTTTCCGCATTGCCGGTGTCGGCCTTGCCGGTATAGCCTTTCATTACCTCGTCTATGCTGGGCGCAGCCGGGATTTCTGCGCGTTGCGGCGCATCTTCCGGCAGGAACATGCCTACCGTGCGGTTATCGCGCCTGAAATAGGCATTGGCCGCCGCTTGCACCTGGGCAGCGGTGATCTTGGTTTGCTGATCGCGGTTCTGGAACAGGTAGCGCCAGTCGCCCAGCGCGATGATCTCGGACATCACGACGCCGATTTTCTCGTGGTCGTTCAGGATTTTTTCCACCGCATTGGCGTTCTTGCGAACTACCCTGTCCATTTCTTCCTTGCTCGGCGGATTTTTCCCGAAACTCTCTATGGCGGCGACCAGTTCATCGCGCACAGACTCTATAGGCTGGCCCTTCTTGACCACGGCGCCGATGATTTGCAGGCCGGGCGCATACGACCCCAGCGGGATACTGGCGATCGCCACCGCCTTGCCGCTTTCCACCAGTTGCTTGTGCAGGCGGCCGTTGGGCGTATCGGACAGGATGTCGGCCGCAAACCCCAGGGCATCGTTGTCAGCATGCAGGCCGGCCGGGGCCTTGTAGGCCACCGCGACTATCTGTATGTCGCCCTTGCGGCGCACGGCAAAGCTGCGCTCGCCATCCTGGGTAGGCTCGACGGTCCAGAATACCGGCAGGCTGCGTTTGGGTTTGGCGATGGGGCCGAAGGAGGAGGCGATCCAGTCCAGGGTCTTGGCCGGGTCGAACTTGCCGGCAATCAGCAGCACCGCATTATCGGGCTGGTAATAGCTATGGTAAAAACCCTGCAGGTTTTCTATCCTGACGTTTTCGATGTCGCTGCGGTTGCCTATGGTGGAATTGCCATAGTTGTGCCAGTCGTAAGCCACGCTCTGCATGCGTTTCAGCAGCACGCCGAAGGGCGAGTTTTCGCCGCTTTCATACTCGTTGCGCACCACGGTCATTTCGGAATCCAGGTCCTTCCTGGCGATGAAGGAATTCACCATGCGGTCGGCTTCCATGCCTATCGCCCACTTCAGGTTGTCGTCGCCGGCCTGGAAGATTTCATAGTAATTGGTGCGGTCCAGGTTGGTGGTGCCGTTGACCCGCATGCCGCGCTTGTTGAATTCTTCAGTGATATTCGGGTGCTTGGGCGCGCCCTTGAACATCAGGTGTTCCAGCAGGTGCGCCATGCCGGTTTCGCCGTAATTTTCATGCCGCGAACCGACCAGGTAGGTGATGTTGACGGTGACCGTGGGTTTGGAGGCATCCGGCATCAGCAAGACCTTCAAGCCGTTTTGCAGCCGGTACTCGGTGATTCCTTCTACCGTCGTCAGCTGGCTGACGCCCTTCGGCAACGTCGGCGCTGTCGGGGCCGCTTGGGCCGCTTGGGCCACGATAAGATCGGCGCCGATCAGCAGCGCGGCACCGAATAGCGCCGCGCGCAGGTAGCCGATCAGCCCGGCATTGCGTCCGGAATCCACCGCGGACGGGGACATCAAAATGTGATTACAGGCTTGCATGGTATTCCTTAATATCCCCGTGATGAGGCTGCTACGGGCATCCGGCCTGGCGATGTGGACGGGACAGCCCTTGAAGTGGAAGAAGCTGCTTGAAATCATTTCAAGCGGCCTGTCAATGACGGCTTAAGCTAGACCGGCAAAGCCGGAATTAGTTCTGTTCCGCGGCCAGTTGCAGCTTCTGGCTGGCGGCCCATCTGGCCCCCGGTAGCAGGCTGATCGGACGCAGGATGGAGGCCGCCTCCACGCATAGCATGCGGCGGTAGCCATCCGCCTCCAGGTCGGCCAGCGCGGCGCCCTTGGCGGCGCCGGGATTCCAGACTACCGCGTCGCTGAAGCCGGTAGTGCTGATCACGGTGGTCTGGCCCGGCTGCCGCAATTCCAGCTGAGCCGGCGCATCGGCATAGATGCGGTCCACTTCGCCGGCAACGTGCAGGGCCTCGCTGCGCTCCACGCAATGGTCGGCGCCGCTGGCGCTGTCCCGGTAGCGCAACCCGGCCAGGCCGTGCACGCTGACGTCGGCGATGTCGGCGACGGCGCAATAGGTATGCAGCGCCGCGGTAAAGCTGAACGCGGTATCGCCGGTATTTTCCACGGCCAGCGCGATGTCCAGTTCCTGGCCGCCCACCGTCACCGTCAGCTCGGCCCTGAACACATAGGGCCACAGGGCGAGCGTAGCGATAGACTCATGCAGCCCGAACACCGCTTGCGCCGCACCTGCCGCGGTGTGGCCGGAGCGCAGCAGCTGCCACTGGGAGTTGCGCGCAAAACCGTGCTTGGGCAAGGACCCCAGGCCGGCAAATTGCGGGAAGACGACCGGCACGCCGCCGCGTATGGCCGTTCCTTCGCGAAATTCAGAGGTCTTGCTCAGGAACAGTTGTTCCTTTCCCGCGGCCGGTATCCATGAGCAGACATGGGCGCCGTGCGTGGTTATGCCGGCCTGTGCGCCATCATGGGCGCGCAATATCAGTTGATCCATAGGGTATGCAGCTATTGTTGGCGAAAAATGATGCTGTAAAGTATAGACGCTAAAGGCATTCCAGGCGCCGGGCCGGGCAGGAATTATTCTTCCAGTGCATGCCCGGCCTGTTCCATGGTGTTCGGAGAAAAACCGTGGGCCGGCGGGTTTGTCAGCGCTTTTTGCCATTCAAACCGCAAAATTGGCAGTTCATCACTTTTTAATTCCATTTCGCCAACATAAGATCTATGCTTTGTCTGCCGGATTGCGGCGTTTATTTTCACCCTACAAAAGAGTCAAAAAATGATCAAGCACATGGGATGGTTACTCTTGCTGACGCTGACAGCGTGTGAAGTGCATGTCAGTGGCGATGAGGTAAAAGGCAGCGGAAAACTGGCGATAGAAAAGCGCGAACTCGGCCCTTTCAGTGCGATAGAAATGTCGGGCTCGTTTGACATGGTCGTGACCGGTGAGGGCGGCCCTGCGGTAGAGGTGTCGGGCGACGACAACCTGATCGGCCAGATCGAGACCACGGTCAACGGCGACACCCTGGTGGTGCACAGGAAAAAGCATTCCGGGATTCAGATCGGGGTCGGCGTCTCCGACCATCCGCTGACGGTCAAAGTGTCCGCTGCCAACCTGGTGCGTCTGAAAAATGCCGGCAACGGCGATCTGATAGTCGACAAATACCGCGGCGACAAGCTGGAGCTTTCCAATGAAGGTTCCGGCGACGCCCGGATTGCCGGCGATGTCGGCGAATTGATACTGAAGAGCAACGGCAGCGGCGATATCAACCTGCAGCGGCTGAATGCGCTGAAGATCAATGCCAAGATGAATGGATCCGGCGACGTCGTGTTCGGCGGCGTCAGCCAGGAACTGAACATGGAGATGGGCGGCTCCGGCGATGTGGAGGCCAAGGACGTGCGCATGGCGCAAGTGAATGCCGTGATGCACGGTTCGGGCGGGACGGAGTTGGCAGGGCAGTTGAAGGGGCTGAACATGGTCATGTCGGGTTCCGGCGACCTGGAGGCCAGCGGTTTACAGGCTGACAAGGCGAATATCGTGATCACCGGATCCGGCGGCGCCAGTCTGAAAGGCCGGGCCACCGAACTGAATGCCGAATTAAACGGCTCCGGCGATCTCGACACCAGCGGGCTGGAATTGGCGCGCGCGATCATCAAGGATACCGGCCCCGGCGATGTCAGCCTGAATGCGATCAGCGAGTCGCTGAAGCTGGAGACTTCCGGCTCGGGCGACGTAGAGGCCGGCAATGTGCAGCAGGCGCAAGTCAACCTGACGATAGGCGGCCGCGGCGGGGTCAGTTTGAAGGGCAGCGCCAAGATGTTGGTGGCCAAATTGAGCGGCTCCGGCGACCTCGACGCCAGGAGCCTGCTGGCCGATCGCGCCCAGGTCAATGTGCGCGGGCCGGGCGTGGCCCAGGTGAATGTCAAGAAGGCGGTCGACGGAGCCGCCGGCAAGGGCGGCGACGCCTATGCTTCGCGCATCGTCAAGGTCGACAGGAACGGCGTGGTGCAATGAGTGGTAGAAAACTGATTCTTCAAGATATGCGGAGCATATCTTGAAGCTCAGCTGACAAGCGGGCTTTGCCGGCATTCCGGGTTTGCCACTCAGGCTTGATTGCCAAGCCAGGCCCTTGGTGACATTCCTATCCTTTGCGCAAAGACCCGCGAGAGCGCCGAAGCATTGGCGTAGCCCAGTTCATCCGCTATGAATTTGACGGACCGGCCGCGGCGCAGATGCGATTGGGCAATGCTGATGCGCCAATCGGACAGATAGTCTGCCGGCGTTTCACCCACAAGCTTTTTGAACCGCGCTGCAAACGCGCTGCGGGACATACCCGCTTGCCGCGCCATATTTTCAAGATTCCAGGGTTTGCCCGGTTCTTCATGGATAGCGACTAAAGTCCGGGCCAGGGCCGGGTCAGAAAGGCCGGTGACGAGCCCGGTCGAGATCCCGCCTTCTTGCGGATGGTCGAGCAGCCACCGCAGCAATTGCAGCAGCACAACCTCAAAAAGGCGATCCGCCAATAAACGGTGGCCACAACGGACGCGGTCTGTTTCTGCAAAAAGCAAAGCCAGTGATGCCTCCAGTCCCTCAACACGATCAAGGGGTAAAAGCACTAAAGCCGGTAGCGCGCGGACCAGGGGATGGTTGCTGCCGCCGTCAAAATCCAAGGAGGCGCAGGTGAAGTCCGATCCTTCTGTAGGCGCGTTGTGGAAGTCATGCGTCAAAGGCTGCGGATAGAACAGCAGCGACGGTTCGCGCACCTCAATGCGGCGGGACAAGCCCGCACCACGCCTATGGGTGACCACCATCTCGCCACGGCGCAAGACATGGAGAAAACCACGTCCTGGAGCGGCGGCGAAATTGCTTATTCCGCAAAGCGGCCCGGTGTGAAACAAATGCACCCGGACACGGAATCGTTCCAGCAACGCAGAAAGCCTGTCTATCGGAGTGGACGAATCGCGGGGCATGAGATTTTGGACGATTAGGTATGTAATTTGGACTTATTCATACCAATTATACGATGTTATCCAACAAACTGTTGTCGTGCCGTCAAGCACACATTGACAATCGAAACAGAGGATATCTGATGAACTTTCTTAAAAAACTGAACCGAGTTGCCTTTACCCTGGCAGTGGCAGGAATCGGCCAGGCCAGCACGGCGCACGAAATGACACACGCTATGACACACGCTATGACACACGCTATGACACACGCTATGACGCACGCTATGACGCACGATGGGGGACATACCGGCGGCATCCAAGCCAATCCGGTCGCCGCGGTTAAAGCACCCTACGACATCATCCACACGAAGATCACCACCGAGGGCAATATTGCTGTGTTTCACATGGCCGTATCGGGTAAAGCCGGAGCCCTGAAGCCCACAAAAAACGGAAAGCTAGCCGGCAGCAGGGTCTTCTCCTATGTCTGGCCCACCAGCATGGATCCTTCTGTCGTCGGGTTTGAACCGAAAAGCGGCATCCTGGCATTTGCGGTCACTTCGCACCCAGACTTCAACGATACACCGCTGTTCGCAGGCGGTGGCGGTGAGTGGCACTCGCATTGGGTTGTATTGGCGCAAGACGACGCTTGCGGCAAGGGCGCCCTCAAAGTCGTTGATATCCCGGAAGGCGCCAAGCCCAAGCTTCCCAAGACCTGGCCAGGATTGCCCATCCTGATTGACAGCCCTGGCTGGAATCCCGTCTTTAAGGGCGAAACACTGGAGGTGCGGGTTCCCTTCGACGATATCGGCGTCGTCAGCGCGGCGGGATTTGACGGCGTTACGGCAGCGCTGCGCGTCAATGCCAGCATGCATAACCCGCTCTTATGCGTCCTTGATGTCTTCAAGATAGCTTCCGGGGACCTCTCATTACCGGGCAAGGCAAATCAATAGTTCGATTAGTGCTAGCAAAGCGCTGGCGCCAACCTTCGCCTGAAGCGAGCGGCGCCATTTTCCATGCTGACAGGAAATAGCGCCACCGCGCTTACTCGCACTTATTTTATAGCGGTTTTCTTCGGCTCTATCACCTCAAACATGGGGCTGAACTCATCCAGCATGCTGAACAATTCCACCAGCTTGTCGGCCGGGCCGCCCAGCTTGATCTTGCCGCTTTGCACCGCTTGCGGGAAAGTCAGCTGTTTCAGCATGATGGCGTTCAGCGTAGCCCGGTCCAGCGCCAGGCTGGTGTCCGCCTTGGCGGCAGCGCGTGTTGCCGCCGCCCCGCTGGTATAGGTCAGCGCCGAATTTTCCAGGTTCAGCAGATAGCTTTGCTGGGTGTCGGTGAATTGCCAGTTGATCACGATATGCTTGCCTTCGGCGCGGCCGGCGTTCAGGCGCACTCCGAGGAAGTCGAAGAACAGGTCCAGCGACAGCGCCTGCAGTGCGTCGGCGCTCAGGCTGCTGGGCGGGGTGATCTTGGGCATGCCGTTGCGCAATTCGTAGGCGCCGAACAGATAGGCATTGCGCCAGGTGCCGGCTTCGGCCTGGTAGCCCAGCTGTTCCAGCGCGTCGGCCGCCAGTGCGCGCGCCTCCTGGTTGGCCGGATCGGCATACACCAGGTGGTTGGCCACCGTGGCTACCCAGCGGTAATTGCCCTGTTTGAAATCTTCGCGGGCGCGCCTGATCACATTGTCGGCGCCACCCATGTATTCCACGTATTTCTTGCTGGCCTCCACCGGCGGCAAGGGGTTCAGATTGCTGGGGTTGGCGTCATACCAGCCCAGGTATTTCTGGTATACCGCCTTGCTATTGTGGCTCAGCGTGCCGTAATAGCCGCGCGCCGACCATTCATTGGCCAGGCTGGCCGGCATTTGCAGGGTTTCGGCGATCTCGTTCGGCGTGTAGCCGTGGTTCAGCAGGCGCACGGCCTGGTCGTGGATGAACTTGTACATGTCGCGCTGCTTCTTCATGAAGTCGGCGATCTTTTGCTGGCCGCGGGTGGGCCAGTGATGCTGGCCGATCAGGTAATTGCTGTCGCCGCCGAAGGCTCCCAGCGCCTGGTCTATATAGCGGGCCCAGGCATTGCCGTCGCGGATTTCGGCGCCGCGCAGGGTGTACAGGTTATGCATATTGTGCGAAGTATTTTCCGCCATGTCCAAGACCTTGAACTGCGGGAAGTACATATTCATTTCGGCCGGCGCCTCGGTACCCGGGGTCAGGTGGAACACCACTTCTATGCCGTCGAACACACGTTTTTCCATATTTTGCCTGATCAGCACGTCCGGCGCGATCAGGGTCAGCGAGCCGCGCGACAGGGTCTTGCCCAGGCCGGTATCGACCAGGCCTTTTTCGCCCGGCGGCAGCAAGGCGCCGAACTGGTATTGGGCGCGCCGGCTCATGGCATTGCCGGCGATGATGTTTTCCGCCACCGCGTGCTCCATGAAGCCGTCCGGCGCGATCACGTGCGCGCGGCCGGCGGCGAGGTCGGCCTGGTCTACTACCGCCTTGACGCCGCCGAAATGGTCGGCATGGCTATGGCTGTAGATCACGTTCAGCACCGGTTTTTTCGGCCGGTGCTGGTAATACAGCGCTAGCGCGGCGGCCGCGGTCTCCCTGGTCAGCAAGGGGTCGATGATCAGCAAGCCCTGCTCGCCTTCGATGATGGTCATATTCGAGATATCGAAATTGCGTACCTGGTATACCCGCTCGGTGACCTTGAACAAGCCATGGATGCTGTTCAGCTGGGCCTGGCGCCACAGGCTGGGATTGACGGTATCGGGCGCGGCATCCTTTTGCAGGAAGGCGAACGGCTTCATGCTCCAGGCCGGATACGGCGTGCTGCCGGTGATCAAGGCATCCGGCAGGGTAGCGATGAAGCCGTAGCGGGCATCGTCAAAGTCTTCCTTGTTGGCGAAAGGCAGGCTTTGTTTCAGCCTGGCCTGGGCGGCGACGGTGGCCGGTTCGGCTGGCTTAGGTGGCACCAATGGCACCAATGGCACCGGCTGGGCGAAAGCGGCGGCGGATGGCAGGCACAGCAGCGCGATGGCGCGGGCGATCAAAGGGCGGGAACGAAATGTGAAAGTGAGCATGAGTTTTCTGGAAAAAGTGTATGGTGTGAGTGCTGCAAATCTTATCTGCCGGCCCGTATCAGGTCGGCTGCTTTCTCGCCTATCATCATGGTTGGCGCATTGGTGTTACCGCCTATCAGGGTCGGCATGATGGAGGCATCGACCACGCGCAAACCCTGCAGGCCGTGTACCTTCAGGGCCGGATCGACCACCGCCATCGCATCGCTGCCCATCTTGCAGGTGCCGACCGGGTGGTACACGGTATCGGCGCGGGCGCGGATGATGGCGCGGATCTGGTCGTCGGTCTTGACCTCGGCGGTCAGCTGGTCGCGGGTGCGCACGCTGGCCAGGGCCGGCGCGTCCATCAGGCGGCGGGTCAGCTTGAAGCCCTTGACCAGGGTTTCCAGATCGTCCGGGTGTTCCAGAAAGCGCGGGTTGATCAGCGGCGCGGCCAGCGGGTCGCTGCTGGCCAGGGTCAGCTCGCCTATGCTCTTCGGGCGCAGCACGCACACATGGCAGGAATAGCCGTGGCCCAGGTGCAGCTTGCGCGCGTGGTCGTCGACCATGCCTACTACAAAGTGCAGTTGCACGTCCGGCGCCGGCAGCGCGGCATCGGTTTTCAGGAAGGCGCCGCCCTCGGCAAAATTGGAGCTCAGCATGCCGCGCCTGCTAGTCTGGTAGCGCCAGAATTCGCGCGTCATGCGCACCGAGCCGCCTAGTGAGAAACCCATCAGGTCCAGGCTGTCGGCAAAATAGTTGAAGATAAAGTCGGGGTGGTCTTGCAGGTTCTGGCCCACGCCCGGTAGCTCGTGCAGCAGCGGGATGCCCAGGCGCTGCAGATCCTGGCCCGGGCCTATGCCGGACAGCATCAGCAATTGCGGGGTTTGCAGCGAACCCGCGGCCAGCAGCACTTCCTGCCTGGCGCGCAGGCTGCGTTTTTGTCCGCCCTGCAGGAATTCTGTGCCCACCGCGCGCTTGCCCTCCATCAGGATGCGGGTTGCCTGGGCCCCGGTGATCACCTGCAGATTGCTGCGCTTGCCCATATGCGGATGCAGGTAGCCGCGCGCCGCGCTCCAGCGCTCGCCGTTGTGCTGGGTGACCTGGTAGATGCCGGCGCCTTCCTGCTCTGCGCCATTGAAGTCGGGATTGATCGGATAGCCGGCTTGCCTGGCCGCTTCCAGATAGATGGCATCGAAGGGATTGTCCGACTGCAAGGGACCGACCCTGATAGGGCCGTCATTGCCATGAAATTCATTGTTGAGCGTGGCATTGTTTTCCGAGCGCTTGAAGTAGGGCAGCACCTCGTCGTAGGACCAGCCGCTGTTGCCGAGCGCGGCCCAGTGGTCGTAGTCGCTGCGGTGGCCGCGGATATAGCACATGGCATTGATGGCGGACGAGCCGCCCAGCGCCTTGCCGCGCGGCTGGTAGCCGCGCCGGCCGTTCAGCCCCGGTTGCGGCACGGTCTCAAACGCCCAGTTATTCAATCTGGTCGGCAGCATGGCGATCACCGCCGCCGGGGTCTTGACGACCCAGCTGTCGCCGCCGCCGCCGGCTTCCAGCACTGCGACGCTGATATTCGGGTCTTCACTCAGGCGGCTGGCAACGGCGCAGCCGCCGGCACCGCCGCCCACGACGATATAATCAAAGCTGGTTTCGGCCATGTTTGTCTCTTTATTATCTGCGCGCCGTCTTGTTGCGGCGCAATATTGATTGTCCACCTTATCCGGTGTAAGTTAGGCAGCGTCGCTGCCGGTAATACACCCGGCAGCCTAATCTTAGTTGCAGAAACCCCGTTGGGTAAGGACATTCACTGCCATGCCTGGTGCAAAAACCGAGCTCGCGCCCGATACGCCCGTGCTATCCGTCCAGGATGTGATCTTTCCTGCGCACCCGTTTGCCGGCCTGTTCGCCATCGGCCTGGAGCAGCGCTGGCAGTTGCGCGAGATGTTCCCGGCCTTCGACCTGAATGAGGCAGGGCGGCCGCGCTCCGCACAGCGCATCAGCTACCTGCAGGCGCGCGAAAGCATGCTGCAGGCCCGGCACAAGGGCGGCGCCGACCTCGGCGTACTGTCCGGCAGCCGCAAGACGCTGAGTGACCTGGGCCCCATGGGCGCGGGCATGCTGGCGCAAGCGAGCCTGGGCCAGGCGATCAAGTTCGGCCTGCACTATCAATTGGTGGCGGGTTCGATGCTGCAACTGGAACTGGAACTCGCCGGGAGCAATGCGGTGCTGGCGTCGCACGCCCTGTTCGACGATGCCGAGATACAGGAATTCCTGGATGCCGACCACCTGGCGACCGCGGTCAGTGCGATGCGTCAGCTGCCTTGTGCGCCGGCCCAATTGGAAAGAGTGGAATTACGCGGCAATTTGCACGCCAGCCGTTCAGTGCTGGAAGACTTCTTCGCTTGCAAGGTCAGCTGCGGCGCCGATGCCAGCCGCCTTGTATTTGCCTCGCCGACGCTGGACACGCCCTTGCTGGCGCAATACCGCCATGCGCAAATGGCGTCGCGCCAGGCATGTGAGGTTTGTGATGAGGAATTGGCCGAGATGGGCGTGGTCGGCAAGCAGAGCCTGGTGCGCAAGCTGGTCGGCATGCACTGCGAATTCCACAGCGTGCAAGATATGGCGGCGGCGCTGGGCATCAGCCCGCGCTCGCTGCATAGGCTGCTGGCGCGCGAAGGCACTTCGTATTTTCAGATCACCGAGTCGGTCAGGATAGAGCGGGCCAAGCGTCTGCTCTTGGCCGGCTTGACCACCGAGGACGTGGCGGAGCTGCTAGGCTATTCGGATGCCAGGAGCTTTCGGCGCGCCTTCAAGCGCTGGACCCTGCTGACGCCTTCGGAGTTCAGGCTGGTGCAGGCCGGCGGCAGCGGGCATTAGCCGCTGCCGCAGTCAAGGCAACACGGCGCCGGCGTTGTTGTCCGGCATGCCGGGTTTAAGGGTGTGCCGCGATGACCTGGCTGAAAAAATCGTACACGCCTTGTTCGCTCATCTTGCGCGCATTCGACAATTCCCCGGCCTTGGTGGCATACAGCAAAGTGTTGTCGGCGCTCAGCACCACCGCCGCCGGGATGCCTTTCTTGATGGGGTTGCCGTAGGCATTGGCGATGGGCAGGTTCTTGTCGAACTGGCCTACATCGACCTTGACCACCACAAATTTACTGTCTATCAGCGATGCGCTCTTGCCCTTGATGGATTTATCCAGTTCGCGGCAATCGGTGCACCAGTTGGCGCCAAACAAGACCAGCACCTTCTTGTGCTGGCTGGTCGCCGTGGCCAGCGCCTGGTTCAGGTCGGCGCCGGCGTCGGCCTTGTCATCATAGGGCAGCGCGCCCGCCGCCAGACAGGCAGAGGTAAACAAGGCCAGGCCCAGGCTGAATAATTTTTTCATGCTTCACTTTCAAATAGACAGGATTAAAACGGGATTACTGGTGAGGATAATATATTCTTTTCAATAGCGCATACTGGCGCAAATCGTGGAATTTGTCATTCCAGTAGCCGGCCTCCAGCAGTGTGCCCTCTTGCCGGAAACCGAGCTTTTCGGCCATGCGCCAGGAGGCATGGTTTTCCGGGTTGATCTGTGCCTCTATGCGGTTCAATTGCATTTTAGCAAATCCCCAGGCAATGATGGCGTGCAGCGCTTCCTGCATGAAACCTTGGCCCCAGGCGCTACGCGCCAGTTCACAGCCCAGACTGCAGCTGCGCCAGTTGCGATTCCATTTGAACAGGCCGCAGCTGCCTATCAGCTGCCCGCTGTCCTGCCGCTGTATGCCCCAGCGCGTGCCGGGATTGGCGGCCAGGCGCCAGCTGGCAAAGCTGGCGATCAGCTGCTCGGCCTGGCGGCGCTCGGTCATGGTGTCGGTGCCGAACCATTGCATGGCCTCGGCATCCGAATGGATCGCAAACAAGGCGTCGGCATCGGCGGCGCCGAGCTCGCGCAATAGCAGTCGTGGGGTATTCAGTTCGGGGAATTTTTCCATGTCGGGGCAGTGAAGTGGAAACCGGGCCAGGTTTCCACTGTGGATATGCTAGGGCCGGCTGCTCAGGCCCGCCGGAAGGTCGCCAATGCCATTGCCAGCAGCGCCATCACGAGCGCGCAGCCGCGGTTGATCAGCTTCAGGCCGGCGGCGGACAACAGACGGGCGGCGCGCTTGCCTGCCAGCGCATAGGCCAGCATGACCAGCGCGTCTATGCTCAGGAACACTGCGCCCAGGATAAGGTATTGCATGGCCAGGGGCTGGCTTGCATCAATAAATTGCGGCAGGAAAGCAGAAAAGAACAGGATGGTCTTGGGATTGGACAAGGCAACCGTGGCGCAGCGCACAAAGGCTTTTTGCGGGCTGACCGGGGCGACACCCCTGCCCATCACGCCGGTATTGATGGCCGCCGGTTCGCTGCGCCACAATTTATAGGCCAGCCAGCACAAATACAGTACGCCCAGTATGCGCAACAAATTGAACAGGGTTTCCGAGGCCAGCAGCAGCGAGCCCAGGCCTATCGCCACCGCGCTGATCATGCAGACGCTGGCGGCAGTGGCGCCGGCGATGCCGAACGCCGCCACCCGGGTGCCGGAGCTGATGCCGTTGGACAGGGCCAGCAGCATGGTGGGGCCGGGCGTCACCGCCAGCGCAATCGACGAAATGCAAAATAGCAGCAGGGTGCTGAATAGCATGGCGGATCCCCCTATCGGTAAATGACATGGGGATAACTTTAGCATGAAAATTTGGCACGGAATTCAGCACGGAAATTCAGCATAGGCGCAGACTGATCATATATACAGTATTTATTGGCTAGCCGCGTTAAAATAGGGGCTGGACCTCATTTTTGCACCTGCCGTGAGCCTGGCTGTGAATCCACCTCTACGAAAAATCATCCCTTGCGACTGCTTCTATGCCGCGATAGAGGTGCGGGATGACCGGTGCCTACGCGACAAGCCACTGGCGGCGCGGATGAGATTAAAGAATGGATTCCGGGGCCGTGCTATAACAAGAGCAGTTTCGCTACAACAGAATTAGCTATGCATTTTCATGGAACAGAACAATAATTCCGCACCGAAACGTATCGCGCATCTGGATATGGATGCGTTTTATGCATCGGTAGAGCTATTGAAGTACCCGGAACTTCGTGGCCAGCCGGTATTAATTGGCGGAGGCTCTTCCTATCGCCCAATTTTAAAAGCCGATGGCAGGCATGCATTTTCAAGAATAAAGGACTATGTCGGGCGCGGCGTCGCGACTACTTCGACCTATGAGGCCCGGGCGCTCGGCATATTTTCCGCGATGGGAATCATGAAAGCGGCGAAGCTGGCGCCCGATGTTTACTTGCTTCCGACCGATTTTGATTCATATCGCCGTTACTCCCGACTTTTTAAAGAGGCGGTCGCCAAGATTGCCCCCAAAATTGAGAATCGAGGCATCGATGAGATCTATATTGATCTTACGGACCAGCCTCAAGAAACTCTGGCCCTGGCGGCAAGTTTGAAACACGCAGTCTTTGAGGCCACCGGCCTGACTTGCTCCATTTGCGTCGCACCAAATAAGCTACTAGCCAAAATTGGGTCTGATTTAGAGAAGCCGAATGGCTTGACCATCTTGTCCATGGAGGACGTGCCGCTACGCATATGGCCACTATCCGTTAAAAAGGTGAATGGAATTGGCCCCAAATCGACTGAGCGCCTGGCAACTTTGGGTATAACGACGGTTGGCGAGCTGGCGCATGCAGATCCGGGTCTTCTGCAGAATGCCTTCGGCAGTAACTACGCCGGTTGGCTCTGCAACGTCGCTCGTGGAATTGACGACAGGGAGATTTCAACGGCTTCAGAACCAAAGGTGATCAGCAGAGAGACCACGTTTGATCGCGACTTACATGCTGTCCACGACAGAGCGACACTAAGCAGCATTTTCACTGATCTCTGCTATCGCTTAGCGAAGGATTTGACGGCGAAGGGATATCGTTGCAAGACGGTGGGCATCAAGATTCGTTACACGGATTTCCGGATTTCTACACGCGACATCACCCTTCCCGCAGCAACGGCAGATCCCGCCGTGATAAGAAGGGCTGCCGGAGAATGCCTTCGTAGAGTACCGCTGGAAAAAAGATTTCGCCTATTGGGCGTCAGGGCAAATGCCCTGGTGAAGGAAGGCGAGGCTGGCCATGAAAGCCAGGTAAATCAGGGCATCCTGTTTGAATAATAATCCAATTGTGCTGTAGAGATTTACTGGTAGTGAGCCACATAAGACGGTGGTGATTTCAAATAAAGAAATGCACTGAAGCTCTTTCTATTCTGGTTTGATTGCATGTCAAACCGGATCCCGATCGGATGCAAAGTAGCCTGTTTTAAAGGCGCCGGCTATTTGCCTTCCAGTTCGCTAAAGTAGAGGTTCTCCAGCCTGGGCAGATTGAGCTTGCTGAGCGCGGCATTAAATTCGGCCTGCATGAGCCGGCCTTCCGGATTGCGGTGGAAGCAGATATGCAGCGACAGGCTGGCCAGTTCCTTGTCGTGAAACAAGATCTGCTCCTGACTGGGTTTCAGGCTGGGCTCGGTCGCCAGCAAATGGCGCAGTACCGCCTTATCGATCACCGCCACCTGCACCCGGTGCGCCAGCAGTTTCCTGAGATTGCTGATGTCCGAAGGGGCGACATCGGTATTTAATTTTTTGGCCCTGTTCAGCGCATCAAACGCTTCGCCATTCTGGTAGTTGTGCACTATGCCTATGCGTACCTGTTGCTGGACTAATTCGGGGAATTCCTTCCAGTCGAAGGCCGTGCTTTTCAGGTAGGCAAAGCCTATGCTGCTATTGCCCAGCGAATTGGACAGATAGCATTGATTGTTGCGCTCGGTCGAAAAATAGGTCGGAAAATATCCTGAGAAGTCGGGATCGTTGTCACCGATCTGCATCGCGCGGCTCCACGGGAAGTAGTCGTTTTTTACCTGGTAGCCGATTTGTGCCGCGGTATTTTTGACGATGTAGGTGGTGACGCCTTCATGCAGCAAATGCGAGCCGACATAGGGCGGCCATTCCAGCGTGGCCAGCCGCAGGATTTTGTCGGCTGCGCCGGCACAGCCGGTCCACTGCAGCAAAGTAGCGAGTATGGCAATCAAGCCGAGACGACTTTTAGTCATATTGTGGTCAAGGGCAAAGGAGCAGAAATCGAGGCGAAGCGATGTTGAGTGTAATGCAAATTCTTTCCATGCTTTGTTAAATTTGCCCGGCATCCGGATAAATGCCGCGCTGCGCTTGAACCGGTTCCAGTACGCTTTATCTGGCTTGCAGCGGCGTTGCCAGGCTTTGGTAATAATCGTTTTCCAGCTGCTTCAGCTTCACTTTGGTCATCGCGCCATTGAAGGCCAACTGCATGGCGCGGCCCTTGGCATTGCGTTGAAAGCAGATGTGCAAAGTAAAACTAGTCAGTTCGCGTTCATGGAAGGCGATCTGCTCCTTGCCGGCCTGCAGCGAGGCTTCATTGATCAGCAGGTTGCGCAACACGGCCTTGTCTATCACGATCGCCTGCACCCGGCCGGCCAGTAATTTCCTGACATTGCTGATGTCGCTGGGCGCAACGTCGGTGTGCAGGTCGCCCTGCCTGACCAGGGCATCAAAATACCTGTCGTTCGCATAGTCCTGCACCGTGCCTATCTTGATATCCTTCAGGTCGGTCAGCGTGCTCCATTGCAGCGGCCGGCTCTTCAAATAGGCAAAGCCATTGCTGCTGTTTCCCAAGGCGCTGGAAAAATAGCAATGCTTCTCGCGTTCCGGCAAATAGTAGGCCGGGAAGTAGCCGGCATAACCGGGATCGTCGCTGCCGGCTTGCATGGCCCGGCTCCAGGGCAGGTAATCTATCCTGGTCTGGTAGCCGGCGGCACTGGCGACGGCCTTGGCCGCGGCTGCGGTCAGGCCGCCGTCCGGCATGTGCGAGCCGACATAGGGCGACCATTCCAGGCTGGCCAGGCGCATGATTTTTCCCGCGGCGTGGACGGGAAGGCTTCCTTGCATCAAGAGCACGGCTGCTATTGCCAGCAGGGCAGGGCGGTATCGACTCATTTCGGTGTATCGGGGTAGATCGGGCACGGGAAGGGGATGTGAGGCCGTAAGGCGAAACAGGGAATTGAGTGTAATATAAAAGTCGATATGTTTCCTTATTGCATTTATCCTGAATGTTAATTTTTGTTGCTTTTGTCGGATAGCGTGCCTATGCGCTAACGATTTGATGACCACATAGTGTGAGACCGCCAAGCCATGCCTAAATTTGCTGCCAACCTGACCATGCAATTCAATGAAGTCCCGTTCATGCAACGCTTTCGGGCCGCGGCCGAGGCCGGCTTCCAGGCGGTAGAGTTTCTGTTCCCGTATGACTTTGCGGCGCAAGAGATTGCCGAGCAATTGCGGCAATACGATCTGCAGAATGTGCTGTTCAATCTATCCGCCGGTGACTGGGCAGCCGGCGAGCGCGGCATGGCCTGCCTGCCCGGCCGGCAGCAGGATTTCCGCGCCAGCGTGCAGCAGGCACTGGAGTATGCGCGGGTGCTGGGCACGCCGCGCCTGCACGTGATGGCCGGCCTGGTGCCGGCCGCGGCTGAGCAGCAACAATGCCAGGCGGTCTACCTGGACAACCTGCGCCATGCCTGCAGCGAGGCCGCCAAAGCCAGCATCCAGTGCCTGATAGAGCCTATCAATACCCGCGACATGCCCGGCTATTTCCTGACCACCCAGGCCCAGGCGCATGCGCTGCGTGAGCAGGCGGGCGCCGCCAACCTGCAGGTGCAGATGGATTTTTACCATGTACAAATCATGGAAGGCGATATCGCAATGAAGCTGCGCCAGTATCTGCCGCATATAGGGCATATACAGGTCGCCGGGGTGCCCGACAGGCATGAGCCGGACAGCGGCGAACTCAACTACCCCTATTTGTTCCAGCTGATGGACCAGCTGGGCTACCAGGGCTGGGTCGGCTGCGAATACCGGCCCGCCAAGGGCACCGTGGAGGGACTGGGCTGGCTGCAGCAGGCCTCGCTGTAAGCCGACAGGGGCGGCCAGATCAGATCCAGCCGCCCCTGTCGCGAAGTTCGGCGATTGACGCCTAATTATTTAGCAATACCTCCAAGATGATGCCGGTTGCGACCGCGGCCAACACATAGTCGCCGCCCGATTGCACCCAGTGGTAGCCGCGCGGCGGCGCACTGAGGCGATGACCGCGCCAGTCTTCCACTACGTATTGCCTGCCGCGGTATTCGCTAGGCAGGCGGTCGCCTCTTTGGAAGCGATGCCTCTCGCCGTCGTTGCGGTCGTTATGGCGTCCCTCGTCATAGCCGCGCGCCTGGTAGTTGCGATTGTCGTGCCAGTAACGGTCGTTGCGATCATTCCTGTCGTGGCGGTCATTTCTGTCATTGCGGTCGTTCCGGTCATTCCCATGGTCCTGGCCGTTGCGGTCGCGCTCATACTGGCGATCGTTGTTTTGCGCGTAAGCGATATTCCCCACACCCAGCGACATCGCCATGATGGCGGAAACGATAACTTTATAGTTCATATAGACTCCTTGTGATGGTGGCACTCTGACACCCCGACACCTGCATTGCTGCGGATTCGCGTGTAGCGATAGCGGGAAGCCGGTGTCTAGCCAGCGACGGCAAGCGCTGGTCTCAAGTTAGGGGATTCACGCGCAGGGGTCTGTACGCCATCGTACACAGGGGGGAGGGCAGCCGGCTGGCTGCGCCCCAGGCGTCTATTTGAAGTCGCCGGCAGCGACCTTGATCAGCTTGTCGTAGTCCAGGTACTTGATCATCGCCGCCTTGACCTCGGCCGCGCTCAGCGCTGCCAATTTACGTTCAAAATCGGCGTCGAATTGCATGCTGCGGCCCAGGTGCAAATTCCGGCTGAGCTCGGCCGCCAGTTCATTGTCCTGGCTGCGCGCCAGTTGCAGCTGCTGCAACAGGCTGCGCTTGCCGTCTTCTATCTCGGCGGCGCTAAAGCCATCCCGCACTACGCGTGCTATTTCTTCGCGGATGCCGGTTTCCAGCTTCTGGCGGTTTTGTGGTGCAAAGATGGCCACCACCACAAAATTGGCGGCCTCATCCACCGGGGACGGATTCAGGTAAGAGCCGCCGCCGTAGCTGACCCCGTCTTTCTGGCGGATGCGTTCCAGGATGCGCGAGTTGGTGCTGCCGCCCAGCAGGTAATTGCCCAGGCTGAGCGCGGCAAAGTCGGGATGGCGGTCGCCCAGCGGCATGGCCATGGTGCCAAAGAAGAAGGCATTCGCCTTGTCCGGCGTAATCCGGGTCAGGTTCTGGGGCTGGGTTTGCTGATACGGCCTGGACACGCGCCGGTAAACCTGCCTGGCATTCCAGTCGCCAAACTTGCCGAGCAGGCTGGCTTCGACCGCCGCGGCGTCGACATCGCCGACGATGGCGACCTCGGCATCATTGGCGCCGTAGTACTCTTCCCAGAATTTTTTCGCACCTTCCAGCCTGGCCGCCTTCAATTCGGCGATGCGCTCTTCGGTGCTGCGGTAGTAGCGCGGGTCGTCGCTGGACCAGGTATTCAATTGCTTGCGCGCGATATCCACCGCGACCGCTTGCGGGTCCTTGCGCGATTCTTCCAGCTGCGCCAGGTCTTGGTCTATCAGCTGGTGGAACTCGGCCTGGTCAAAGGCTGGCCGGCGCAAGGCGTCATGCACCAGTTCCAGTACCCGCGGCACGCTGTCCCTGACGGTTTCCACCGAGATATTGACGGTGGTGGCCGTGCCCTCGATTTGCAGCTTGGTTTTCAGCTTGTCCAGTTCTTCGGTGAATTTCTGGTGGCTCAGTTCCTGGGTGCCGCGCGCCAGCATCGCGGCCGCCAGTTCTGCGGCGCCGGCCTTGCCCTTCAAATTGTCCTGGTCGCCCAGGTTCAATACGAAACTCATCACCACCGTGCCGCCGCGCGTGGTCTTGGGCAGCAGCGCATACTTCATGCCGTTCTTCAGGCGGCCCAGCTGGGTGCGCTTGTCGATATTTTCCGGAGTGGCGATAAAATTCTCGGCCTGCGCCATGGCGACGCCGGGCACGAAGGTCTTGACCTGCTCCGCCACGTTCACCTTGGCCGGGCTGGGCGCGCGGTCGGGTTGCGGGTCGGGGATAAAGCTGCCGCTGGTGCGATTACTGGACTTCAGCCAGGTGCTCGCCACCCTTTGCACGTCTTCCAGTTTCAGCGCTTTCACGCGGTCACGGAACATGAAAAACAGGCGCCAGTCGCCATTGCCTATGCTGTCCGACAGCGACACGCCGAATTTTTCCGGGTCATTGTAGACCTGGGCCAGGTCGGATTCCAGTTTGGCCTTGGCCCGTTCCAGCTCTTCTTCGGTCACCGGCTGGGCGGCAAAGCCCTCGATCACGTCCAGCATGATCTGCTTGGCTTCCGCCAGGTTTTGCTCGCTACGCAGGTTCGCGCCCAGCAGCAGGAAGCCGGGCTCTTCCATGTTGGCGGCCCAGGGATAGACCTCGGCCGCCTTGTGGGTTTCCACCAGGGCCTTGTACAGGCGGCCATTCGGCGAATCGCCCAGGATCAGCGCCAGCACCTCGGTCGCGACGTAGTCGGGATGGGCCGCCGGTAGCGTGTGGTAGAGCGCCGCGATGCCCTGCGATTCGCCGACCCGGCGCACGGTCACGTCGCGCTCGCCATCCTGCGCCGGGTCCAGCGTATACGTGGTTTCCAGCACGCGCCTGGGGCGCGCCAGCTTGCCGAAATGCTGCGCCACCAGCGACAAGGCCTGGCGGCTGTCAAACGAGCCGGCAATAATCAGGGTGGCGTTATCGGGCTGATAGTATTTGCGCCAGAACGCTTGCAGCCGCGGGATGCTGACGTTTTCGACGTCGGTGCGTGCGCCTATCGTGGCCTTGCCATAGTTGTGCCACTGGAAGGCGGCGGCCGTCACGTGCGCGATCAGCGTCGCGTTCGGCGAGTTCTCATTTTTTTCCATCTCGTTGCGCACTACGGAAAACTCGGTCTTCAAGTCGTCGCCGGAAATGCGCGAATTCACCATGCGGTCCGCCTCCATGGCGATGGCCCAGGCCAGCGTACCCGGGCTGGCGGCAAAGGTCTCATAGTAGTTGGTGCGGTCCAGCCAGGTGCTGCCGTTGAAGTTGACGCCGCGCTGCGCCAGCTCTTCCCACAGGCGCGGATGGGCCTTGCTGCCCTTGAACATCAAGTGTTCGAGCAAGTGCGCCATGCCGGTTTCGCCGTAGTTCTCATGCCGCGAGCCGACCCGGTAGGTGATGTTGACGGTGGTGGTCGGCTTGCTGGCGTCCGGCACCAGCAGCAGCTTCAGGCCGTTGCGCAACTGGTATTCGTCGACCCCCTCGACGCTGCGTATCAGCCTGATGCCGGGCGGCAGCTGTAGCGGGGCAGTGCTGGCCGCGCGGGCGCCGGCGTCCGCGGCGTCGGCCGCATGCGCGGGCTGCCTTTCAAGCGCGGCGAGCGCCAGCGTGAGAGACAGGCTCAATGTAAATAACTTGAAGCGGGATGGTTTCATGGCGGCCAAGGTAATCAAGTGTTGGGGTGATAAAACTAAGGGAAACAGCATTGCCAAAAGTAAAACAAGACCGATGCCAGCATAGCTTAATCGACGGCTAAAGTCTGGCACCTGCCAGTATAGTTTTCCGTGTCTGCGCCGGTTCGCCGGACGACAGATGTCGGCTACCTGGAGTCGCGGGCCAAACCCCATTTCCAGCAGTAATCAAGCCAAAATTCACCGTTAAATTGCCGTAAACACGGCAAAAATAAGCACATCCGTTTGCAAAATTGCCAGAAGTTAACGGTATTTTGGTTGCAATTAGTTACAAATAAGACTTTGTTGCGTATGGCCAACTAAATTGTTTTTATTTGTAAGAAAGACATGTAAGACTGATATTCAATGATACATTGCCACACACTTCGTTACATGCAACAAAAATAATAGTGCTGTGCGGCGTTTCACCATGCATGAATCGGCGGGCGGGTTACGGCTCCCCCTGATTTGATTGCACGTCTTATCTAATGCCTCTCCAGCGGATCGCGGTCTGATCATACAAGTTCAAGGTGTCAATGGGATCTATCAAGATTAACGTCGATTAATCGAGTAGGGGGAGTCCATTGACGCTTGGAAGGGAGGTCACCGATTGCCAAAAGCAATCCGTGACCAATTTGGGGAATGATCCCCATTTTTTTGATATATAAGGCGTTAATAAAATGAAACAATCATTTCATGGTGTACGTCCTATCCTGCTCGGTGTTTTGGTAGCAGGCGCTTGTAATGCAATGGCAGCAGAACGGGTTGAACTCGGGGTGGAAAAGACTGCAGATTTACGCGCGCTGGCGGCTCCTGCATCGAGCTTTTCCGCGCAAACCAGCTTATCCAGCCATCTAGGTTTGCAGCCGGAAGAATTGCAGGCATTGCGCAGCAAGACTTATCCCAGTGGTTTGACGGTCACCCGCCACCAGCAGCTGCATCAAGGCGTGCCGGTCTGGGGCGAGGGTATCGTGGAACACCGCGGCGTGGCGCTGGCCGCAAGCGCCGTGCAAGGCGCAATGCTGCGCGGCTTGAGCAATGATCTGCCCAGCGTCAAGCCGACCTATTCGGCCGCCCAGATACTCGATCTGGCAAAAACCAAGGCCAGGGTTTTTTCTACTGAAAATGAACAGGCCAAGCTGTATATCAAACAGGACGAGCAGGGCGCTGCCTACCTGATCTATGCCGTGTCTTTCCTGGTGAAGGGCGCGAGCAAGCCTAGCCGCCCCCATTTCATCATCAATGCCAATACTGGCGCAGTGTTGCAGCAATGGGAAGGCCTGACTAACCTTGACGCGACCGGTCCGGGCGGCAATACCAAGACCGGCCAATATGAATACGGCACCAACTACGGCCCGCTGGTCGTGACCTCCAATTGCACGATGGACGGCACCAATGTAGCTGCGGTCAATTTGAATAACGGCACTACCAGCACCACGCCTTATCAATTCACCTGCCCGCGCAATACCTTCAAGCAAGTGAATGGCGCGTTCTCGCCTATCAACGACGCCTTTTATTTCGGCAATGTCGTCTTCAATATGTACCAGGCCTGGCTCGGTCTGCGCCCCATCAGTCAAAAGCTGCTGATGCGCGTCCACTACGGCAACAGCTATGAAAATGCATTCTGGGACGGCAGCACGATGAACTTCGGTGATGGCGCTTCCACCTTTTATCCGCTGGTCTCGGTGGACGTGGCGGGGCATGAGGTCAGCCACGGCTTTACCGAACAAAACTCGAACCTGGTGTATTCCGGCATGTCGGGCGGCATGAACGAGGCCTTCTCGGACATGGCTGGCGAGGCCACCGAGAATTACATGAAGGGCAGCAACGACTTCCAGGTCGGGCCGGAGATTTTCAAGGCGGCCGGCGCCTTGCGCTACATGTACAACCCGCCCCTGGACGGCGGCTCCATCGACAACGCCAGCCAGTATTCGAGCAGCCTGGACGTGCACTATACCAGCGGCGTGTATAACAAGGCCTTCTACCTGCTGGCGACGACTGCCGGCTGGAGCACGCGCAAGGCGTTTGAAGTCATGGCCGACGCCAACCATTTATACTGGACTTCCAACAGCACTTTTAACCAGGGTGCTTGCGGCGTAGAAACGGCGGCGACCAATCGCGGTTATGCCAAGGCTGACGTCACCGCGGCTTTCAGTGCGGTAGGGGTAAGCTGTGCCGGCACCACGGCGGCGACACCGCTGACCAGCGGCGTGACGGTCAGCGGCATTTCGCTGGCGACCAGTGCCAGTAAGCTGTACTCGATCGTGGTCCCGGCCGGCAAGACCAGCTTGGTCTTGAAACTGTCGGGCGGCACCGGCGACGGCGATCTGTATGTGAAGCTGGGATCGGCGCCGACTACGTCTTCCTACCTCAAGCGCTCCATCGGTTCCACCAACGCCGAGACGATCACCGTTACTGCACCGACGGCCGGCACTTACTACGTACTGGTGAGCGCGTATGCGAAAGTGACTTCCACTTCGCTGCTGGCTACCGTCAACTGAGCTAGTCTGTAAATAGTGGTGGGCGGGCATCACAAATGCCCGCCCATTCCATCCATTTCATCTTTCTTCATGCAGGCCGCTATGCTGACATCCTCCCTTCGTCCGCGCCCCGCCTTACCCTATGTGCAGCTGGAGCAGGGCCGTGATTTCTGGATCATCGACAATCTGCTGGAGCATCCCGATGCCGTGCGCGCCCGTATCCTGGCGCGCCAGGACTGGCAATTGGGATATCCGCACGCGCCGGAAAGCTGGCCCGGCAAGCGCGTCCACCAGGCGTTCACGCCAGAAGAAATGCACGCTATAGAGAGCCGGGTAGCGGGCCTGACCGGCATCCAAAAACTGTGGGTACAGAGCACCGCCGGCGGCGCCAGGCTCGATCATAATGTTGCCCAGCTGGTCGGGGCGCAAGAGGGCGGGCTGAGGCCGCATACCGATAGCCGCGCGCTATGCCGGTATGCCGCCGTATTGTATTTAAGCCCCGGGGCGCCGCCAGACGGCGGCACCAGCTTTTTTCGCCTGCGTTACCCGGACGGCAGCCTGAGCGGCAACCTGTGCCCGGCTCCGCACAAAAACCTGGTGGACGCCTTGCAGGTACGCAGCTTGCCTTTGCAAGCCTGGCAGGAAGATAGCCGCCAAATGAATGTCTATAATAGGATGATCATCTACAAGGCCAACCTGGTGCACAGCGCCACCGGTTATTTTGGATCGGAGGATAGCGACAAGCGGTTGACCGCGGTCTTTTTCTGGATGACGGAGGATTAGCATGCCCTTTTTATCACCACCGCAACGCCGCATCATCGATATGAGGCCTCGCATGCCATCCGCTCATCCACATCCGGGGAATACGGGGTTTGCTGCACTCCTGCTCTGCGCGAGCTTACTTTGTGGCTGTAGTAACAATATTATGGCGGGCACCAGCATGGCATCGGACCAGCAGACGACGGCATCCTCTTCCGCAGCGGCCGGCCGCGCTGTGAGTATCTCGTTTCAGCAGCAGCTGGAGATCGGCCCATTGCAGACCCTGCGTTTTGACAAACTGGTCAGCGACAGCCGCTGCCCGATAGGTGCGCACTGCATCGCGGCGGGCGAGGCCGTGCTGGCGTTTACCTTGAACGTGGCCGGAAAGTCGGAACAGTTTCAGATCACCAGCGGCAAACCGGCGGTACTGGTACAGGGCCTGCGCTTTAGCCTGGCGGCAGTGGAACCGGTTCCCCGGGTGCATATCCAGACGCCCGAGACTGCCTATAAGGCGACCGTATTGATCAATTGAAGGGCAGCCCGGGACTTGCTAGCCGGCTGCCGATGGCGAGAATGATGGTGCGACCGACAGGAATCGAACCTGTATTGCGGGCTTCGGAGGCCCGTATCCTATCCGTTGGAAGACGGTCGCTTTGCATGGCCAGTCCCCGGATGTTTTGGGGATTGCATGAATAGTCAGATATTTTAACCTATTGTGGCGCTTTACCGACAGTCTATCTGCACTCTCTTGCCGCAGAGAATACGCAAAAAGGGATAAATATTGCCTTTCAGGCCATTCCTTGTCGTCTTGATTTGTATGATTTCGCCCCCGTCTGCACCAAATTCCCGTTCCAAACTACTTGCTTTAGCTCTATAATCAAGGGTTTGATGCGGTGATGCTCTACAACAAGCCAGCAGAGTAGTTCGCCAGCAGCAGCTCCAATTATCTTAGCTATCTTAGAATTGCACCGAGGAAACCATGAGCGACGCACACGACGAACACGAATCAGCGATTAAGACACCGAAGCAACTCATTGTTGCTGTTGCGGCAGGGTTTATCGTCCCTATCATCGCGATTGTGCTGTTAGTGCAATTCGTTACCGCCGAAAGCAAGGTCGGCGCCGGTTCTTCCGCGCTGACCCCGGAAGCCATCGCCACCCGCATCAGCCCGGTCGCGGCGGACGGCTTCACGCTGAAGGATGCGAATGCTCCTAAGCAATTGCAAACCGGCGAAGCGGTGTACCAGGCGACTTGCGTTGCCTGCCACGGTAGCGGCGCCGCCGGCGCTCCCAAGTTTGGCGATGCCGGCCAATGGGCAGCCCGCATTGCCCAGGGCTATGACAAGGTCATCGCGCATGCGATAGGCGGCTTGAAGGCGATGCCTGCCAAGGGCGGCAATCCCGACCTGGACGACGTCGAAGTGGCAAGGGCAGTGGTCTACATGGCCAATGCCAGCGGCGCCAAGTTCAAGGAACCTGAAGTCAAGGCAGCCGTGGCCCCAGTAGCTGCGGCTTCCGCTGAAGCAGCCGCCTCGGTCAAGTAATCCCCTCTGCGGGAAAGCAAAAAAGCCAGTCGTCAGACTGGCTTTTTTTACGCCCGTAGCTAGGACCGGCGGGCCTTACAGGCTGGCCGCCAGCACCGCCCCCTCGCGTATCGCCCGCTTCGCATCGAGTTCGGCCGCCAGCGCCGCGCCACCTATGCGGTGGAAGCGCGGACCGGTTTCGCTGGGCTGCGGCGGCATCAGCTCGGTCAGCGAATCCTGGCCGGCGCACAGGATCACGTGGTCCACCTCCAGCAGCCGCGGGCTGCCGTTGACGCTGATATGCAGGCCCTGGTCGTCGATCTTCAGGTATTCGACCCCGGCCAGCATTTCCACCCCATTCCTGAGCAGCGCCGCCCGGTGCACCCAGCCCGAGGTCTTGCCCAGGCCCGCGCCTACCTTGCTGCTCTTGCGCTGCAACAGGTAGATTTCCCGGGTGGGCTGCGCCGCAGCGGCCGGCACCAGACCGCCATTGCTGACGGCTTGCGGGTCTACCCCCCATTCGGCCATCCAGTGTTTGACTGGTATCGGCAGGCTGATCGCCGGGTCGTGCAGCAGGTATTCGCCGACATCGAAGCCTATGCCGCCGGCGCCGATGATGGCCACCTTCTTGCCTACCGGTTTCTTGTGCTTCAGCACGTCCAGATAGGACAAGACCTTGGGATGGTCCACGCCAGCTATCTGCGGGGTGCGCGGCACGATGCCGGTGGCCAGGATGACGTGGTCATAGCCCTGCGCCAGCAATTGCTCGCGGCTGACCCTGGTCTGCAAATGCAGCTTGACCCCGGTGATCTCCAGGCGGCGGGCAAAATAGCGCAGGGTTTCGGCAAATTCTTCCTTGCCGGGGATTTGCATGGCGATATTGAACTGGCCGCCTATCCGGTCGCTGCTGTCGAACAGGCTGACCTCGTGGCCGCATTCCGCGGCGACGGTGGCGGCCGACAAGCCGGCCGGGCCGGCGCCGATCACTGCGACCCGTCTGGCCCTGGCTGTCTTCCGGAACTTCAGCTCGGTCTCATGCGCGGCGCGCGGATTGACCAGGCAGGAAGCGCGCTGGTTGGCAAAGGTATGGTCCAGGCAAGCCTGGTTGCAGGCGATGCAGGTATTGATCTCGTCGCTCCGGCCGCTGGCGGCCTTGTTGACAAATTCGGGGTCGGCCAGGAAAGGGCGGGCCATGGAGACCAGGTCGGCGTCGCCGCTGGCGATGATGTCTTCGGCCTGGTCCGGCATATTGATGCGGTTGGACGCCACCACCGGGATGCTCACCACCTGTTTCAGCCTGGCCACCACGCTGCGGAAGGCGGCGCGCGGCACCGAGGTGACGATGGTCGGCACCCTGGCCTCGTGCCAGCCTATGCCGGTATTCAGGATGGTGACCCCGGCCTGCTCCAGCGCCTGCGCCACCGCCACCACCTCATCCCAGCTATTGCCGCCCTCCACCAGGTCCAGTATCGAATGGCGGTACATGAGGATGAAATCCCGGCCCACCGCAGCGCGCACCTGTTTGACGATCTCCAGCGGCAGGCGCATGCGGTTTTCTATGGAGCCGCCCCAGCGGTCCTGGCGCTGGTTGGTGCGAGCGCACAGGAACTGGTTCAGCAGATAGCCTTCGCTGCCCATGATTTCCACGCCATCGTAGCCGGCCTTCTGGGCCAGGCGGGCGCAGCGTACATAGTCGCGTATCGTGCCCAGGATGCCGGCTTCGGAGAGGGCCTTGGGCTTGAACATGGAGATCGGCGATTTTTTGGCCGAAGCCGAGACCACGAAGGGCTGGTAGCCGTAGCGCCCCGAGTGCAGGATCTGCATCAGGATCTTGCCGCCTTCCTGGTGCACGGCGGCGGTCACCTTTTTGTGGTTCCAGATGTCGCCCAGGCTGTTCAGGGTGCCGCCGAAGGGCAATAGCCAGCCGCGCCGGTTGGGCGAGATGCCGCCGGTCACGATCAGGCCGGCGCCGCCGCGCGCGCGTTCGCGGAAATATTCGGCCAGCTTGGAATAATGATAAAACCTGTCCTCCAGCCCGGTATGCATGGAACCCATGATGGTGCGGTTGCGTAAAGTGGTAAAGCCCAGGTCCAGCGGGGCCAGCAGGTGGGGATAAGATTGGGGTGTCATGGAGCGCCTAGCCGGAATGTGATGTCACGAAGAATACACAAAGGCCGCGCCATCTGGAAAATATTGGATAGGTGGCGCACTCTAAACCGGGGTTTGCCCGGGGGCCAGGCGCCGCCTGCAAGGGCCGGCCCCATGAAAAAAGCCACCTCACGGTGGCTTTGGCTATATTAGTGCCCTGTTCCGTAAATTCGCAGCATAAAAGATGGCGAGAATCGAACCGAATACTGCGTCAAAAATACTCGCAAGGGAACCACCCTTGCTGTGTTTTTTTCCTTGTCTCGGTCCGATTTCGCCACTTTTATTATGCAACGAACACACGGAACAGGGCACTAGCTGGGTTCGCCATGGCGCTCCCGGTTTGGCGATTAGCCGCCGATGTCGTAGTCGGCGCTTCTGTTTTTGGCTGCCTGTACCGCTTCTGCCTTGACGTCGCTACGGCTGCGCGCTGTCTGGACAGTTGCCTGGACCGGGTAATCGGCCTCATGGCTTGCCAGCAGGCCCTGGTCGCGGGCTTGTTTCAATTCGGCCTGGACTTCTGCGCGGGTCTTGCTGGAAGCGCTAGGAATATTGGTAAAAGCAACATATTCCGAACCGCCGACTACGTAGGCATTGTTGGCGCGGGCCTGGGCCAGTTCGGCTTGCACTTCGGCGCGGGTCTTGCCGGTTTCTGCTGCAAAGGCAGCGCCGGTGCCGGCAGCGATCAAGGTAACAGCTACAAATAATTGTTTCGCGTTCATTTTTTTCTTTCGACAAAGTTGTGGAAATATTCCGGGCTCGGCGGAAAGTTAGTCCAATTCGCATGAGAAGTAAGCCTTGTTGGTTGGTGCTTACTTCTAATACGAACTAGACTGAACCGTCGGGTTCGGCCTCTTTAAGCCGGCATTGCTGTCTTGCTTAACGATGCATGCAGTGTATGCTTTTTGCGGTGCACAAAAAAGATGTCCAAACGGAATATACTATTGCAGTATGCGGAACAATCCGCGGCGCGCTGTGCGGCCGCGGCTGAAATCAGTTCCAACCAGAACCAGGAGCGGCTAGCACTATGGATCGCCTGCAATCTATGCGCATCTTCGCCAAGGTGGTCGAGCAGGGCAGTTTTGCCCGCGCCGCGGAAATCCTCGACATGTCGAATGCGGTGGTCACCCGCTATGTGGCCGACCTCGAGACCCATCTCGGCACCCGGCTGCTGAATCGCACCACCCGCAAACTGTCGCTGACCGAAACCGGCCAGATGTACCTGGAACGTGTCAGGCAGATCCTGGCCGACGTCGACGACGCCGACGCCATCGCCTCGTATTCGGCGCGCAAGCCCAGCGGCACCCTGCGCATCTATTCCCACCTGGGTTTCAGCAAATGGCAGCTGGCCACCATGTTGCCGCATTTCGCCAAGGAATATCCGGACGTGGTGCTGGACGTGACGGTGTCCGACCGCACCGTCGACCTGGTCGAGGACGGCTTCGACATCGGCTTCTTCATCGACCTGCAAAAGGTCGACGCGAGCATGATCACGCGCAAGCTGGCTACCTCGGAAGTGCTGCTATGCGCGGCGCCCGACTATATCCGGCAATACGGCGAGCCGCGCACCCCGCAAGACGTATCCAAGCATCACTGCCTGAATTTCGGCTGGGACTTCATGCGCAATTACTGGACCGTGCAAGGAACGCGCGACAAGCCCTCGGCGCCGATACAGGTACCGATACATAGCCGCGTCATCTCGAATAATTCCGATGTGCTGAGGGAGTGCGCGGTGGCCGGCATGGGCCTGGTGCTGCGGCCCTCGTTTACGCTGGGCGACGACCTCAGCTGCGGCCGGCTGGTGCGCCTGTTCCCGGATTTCCACCTAGGCACAGTATCGATCTCCATGGTCTACCCCAGCCGGCGCCTGTTGTCGGCCAAGGTCAGGAATTTTGTGAACTTTATTGCCGGCCAGTTCCCCCATCCCGAAGTAGACCGCCTGCTGGAAGGCTAGCCGAGTCACCATTCCCTGCCGTGCAAACTTTGTCGATGAAACCGCGAATATCAGGGTAGAAATGAAACACCTCATTCGAAGCTTCGTAGCGCTAGCGATGTACACCGGGTGCGCCATCTCGTCTGCCGCACCGGCGTACGGCGACCAGGGCCCTATGCTGATTGCCGGCAAGCTCTTGCTCGACCCCGCTATGACCCCGGATGAGCAGGACGAGGCGATAAGAAACCTGGCGCAGGCACGCGCTAATATTGTGGCGGTCTATGGCGAGCAGAAGGCTGATATGCCAGAGGTCATCTGGTGCAAGATGAATGCATGCGTCACCTACTTTGCCGGCACGAGCGGCCGCTCGTTTGCAACGCCCGGCAAGGGATTCCATAGAATCGGAGCACAGCATGTGTTCTGGCGTTCCACGATCGTATTCACCCGGCCGGCGCGAGTTCGCGCCCCGGTCGATATTCGCGCGGTCGAAACGCTGACACATGAACTTTCCCACATTGAGTTTAGCGCGCGCTTGACCGGCGCCTCGGTTCCGGCGTGGTTTAATGAAGGTGTCGCGACCTACGTAGGCAAAGAGCAAGTCTGTCAAGCTGGGATGAAAAGCGTCGACACCTTGACCGAGCTCGATAGCGCCGAGAAATGGTCCGTGCATACGAACCGTGACGGAAAGACTCTGGTCAATACCTACTGCCAGGCCAGCGAGGAGGTTGGCGCCTGGATCGCTGCGCGCGGCGGGTTCAAGGCGATTGTCGACTTGCTGGGCAAGCGGGCATGGGGCAGCAGCTTCAACTCGCTCTATGGTCCGCTGATGCAGCCTGAGAAGAATGGCGAAGACTCCATCAAGGAAACCCAGTAGGCCAGGCTGCTTGCCATGCCACATAGCGTGCTCGCGCCATAGTGCGGCCTGGCAATTTTCCAAATGTCATCCAGTTGTCATCCAGTTTTCACACTGCAGACATATTTGCGTCCGATACTTGCCGGATTAAATCCTCTGCAGGGTGGGGCGATGCGCATCCAGATCAGCAATCTCAGCAAGACCTTCAAAGGCGGGCACCGGGCCCTGGACCAGGTGTCCCTGTCCCTGATGCCGGGCGAGATGGTGGCGCTGATAGGCGCGTCCGGCTCCGGTAAGTCGACCTTGCTGCGCCACATCTCCGGCCTGATGAGCGGCGACGCCGGCGGCCAGGATAGCCATATTGTCATCGGCGACGTCACGGTGCAGGATAAGGGCGCCATCCATAGGCGGGTGCGCGCCGTACGCGCCCATGTCGGCTTTGTGTTCCAGCAATTCAACCTGGTGGATCGCTTGCCGGTGCTGACCAATGTACTGACCGGCGGTTTGTCGCGCATCCCCCTGTGGCGCAGCTGCCTGCGCTATTTCACCGGGGCCGAGAAACAGCTGGGCCTGGAAGCGCTGGCGCGGGTAGGCATCGCCGAACACGCCTACAAGCGCGCCTCGGCCCTGTCCGGCGGCCAGCAGCAAAGGGCGGCGATAGCCCGCACCATCGTGCAAAAGGCCAGGATCATCCTGGCCGACGAACCTATCGCCTCGCTCGATCCGGAGTCGGCGCGGCGCGTGATGCAGACCCTGGCCGACCTCAACCGGCAGGACGGCACTACCGTGCTGGTCTCGTTGCACCAGGTGGACATGGCCCTGCGTTTTTGCCCGCGCACGATCGCGATGCGCAGCGGGCGGGTAGTCTATGACGGGCCCTCCAGCGCGCTGACGCCGGCCATGCTGGGCGAGCTGTACGGCGCCGAAGCGCAAGAGATACTGGCCGCGCCGCCGGACAGGTCGCCAGCCGAGCCGACGACGGCCCCATTGCACCCTTTGTCCCCCGCCATTCAGGCCCTGGCAGCCGCCGCCTGAGCATCCCCACTATCCCCACTATCCAGAGATCGGAGCCATCATGTTCCAGAAACTACTCGCCGCCACGTCCATGACCCTGGCCGCAGCCGCCTTCACGCTGAGCCAGCCCCTGCATGCGCAAGAGGTCGCCGCAGTCAATTTCGGCTTTATTTCCACCGAGTCTTCGCAAAACTTGAGGCAGGACTGGCAGCCTATCATCGAAGACATGAGCAAAAAGCTGGGCGTGAAAGTGAACGCCTTCTTTGCGCCCGACTATGCCGGCGTGATAGAAGCGATGCGCTTCAACAAGGTGCAGGTCGCCTGGATGGGCAATAAATCGGCGCTGGAAGCGGTAGACCGCGCCAACGGCGAAATCTTTGCGCAAACCATCAATGCCGACGGCTCTTTCGGCTATTACAGCATGATCGCGGTGCACAAGGACAGCGCCATCAAGTCGCTGGATGAGCTGCTGGGCAATGCCAAAAACCTGACTTTCGGGATTGGCGACCCCAATTCAACCTCGGGCTTCCTGGTGCCCAGCTACTATGTGTTCGCGCAACACAATATGAATCCCAAGACCGCCTTCAAGACCATACGCGGCTCCAACCATGAAGCCAATATCCTGGCGGTGGCCAACAAGCAGGTGGATGCCGCAGTCTTTGCCTCCGACACCTATGACCGCATCGCCGCCCGCCAGCCGGAGACCGCCAGCCAGCTGCGCACCATCTGGAAGTCGCCGCTGATCGCCTCCGACCCGCTGGTCTGGCGCAAGGACCTGTCGCCTGAGCTGAAAAAGAAACTGAAAGATTTCTTCCTGACTTACGGGCAGAGTGGCAACGGCGGCGCTGATAGTGCGCGTGAAAAATCCCTGCTAGCCAAGCTGACCTTGGGCGGCTTCCAGGATTCCAGCAATGCGCAATTGAAGCCGATACGCCAGCTGGAACTGTATAAGGAAAAAATCAAGGTGGAAGCCGACACGGCCATGAAGGATGACGAGAAAAAAGCCAAATTAGCCGAGATTGCACGCAAATTGTCCGACATTGCCAAGTCTTAAGCCATACCTATAATAAATAGCCAGCCGCCCATGCATACTGCCGCCCGCCCGTCCGATTCAGCCCGGCTCCCGCCTGCCCCCGGCCAGGACTGGAGCCGCCTCTTGATCTGGGCGCTGTTGCTGGCCTTGCTGGCGTCATCCTGGAAGGGCGCCGACATGCGGCCGCTGGAGCTGCTGAAGGATAGCGGCAATATGGGCAAGTATGCCGCCAGCTTCTTTCCGCCCGACTTCACGGACTGGCGCATCTACCTGCAAGAATTGCTGGTCACCCTGCAAATTGCCCTGTGGGGCACGGTGCTGGCGGTGATCTGCGCGATACCCTGCGGCTTGCTGTGTTCCGCCAATATCGCGCCGCTGTGGATCAGCCAGCCTATGCGCCGCCTGATGGATGCGGCGCGCGCCATCAATGAAATGGTGTTTGCCATGCTGTTCGTGGTGGCGGTCGGCCTGGGGCCGTTTGCCGGCGTGCTGGCGCTGTTCGTGCACACCACCGGCATCCTGGCCAAGCTGTTTTCGGAAGCGGTGGAAGCGATAGACCCGCAGCCGGTGGAAGGCATACGCGCCACCGGCGCCCATGTGCTGGAAGAGATCGTGTATGGGGTATTGCCGCAGGTGATGCCGCTGTGGATCTCGTTCGCGCTATACCGCTTCGAATCCAATGTGCGCTCGGCCACCGTGGTCGGCATGGTCGGCGCCGGCGGCATAGGCGTGATCCTGTGGGAAGTGATACGCGGCTTCCAGTATGCGCAGACCTGTACCGTGTTGCTGATGATCGTGCTCAGCGTCAGCCTGATCGACGTGCTGTCTTCGCAGTTGCGCAAGATTTTTATTTGAGCGCCGCCGCGCCGATGCGATAAGGCTGGAACCATAAAAAAAGCCCGGGAAGATTGCTCTTCCCGGGCCTGGTCTGGATCGGTTCTGGTCAGGATGACACGGTCTTAGAAAGTGTAGCTGCCACGGACGAAATAGGCACGGCCGACCGGATCCGTGTAGCGTGGATCATAGCCTTTCTGGAACAGCGTACCCTGGTTGGAGAACGGTGGATCCGTATTCAGCAAGTTCTTGACGCCGGCAGTCAGCGTCAGGTTCTTGAAGCCGCTGTAGCTGGCGGATACATTCCACAAGGAGTACGAAGACACGTCCTGCTTGAACTGGTCGTCCACCTGGTTTTGATCGTGGTAGCCGGCATTGTAGGACTGGGCCAGGGTTGCACCCCAAGGGCCGTTGCTCCAGTTCAGCGCCGCATTATGCCTCCAGCGGAATACCGGATTGTTGTCCGAATACACGCCGACGGCGGTCAGGAAAGGACCGTTGCGCTCGTTCTGGTAGTCGTACTTCATGACATAAGTGCCGTCCAGCGTGAAGGTGAACACGCCGAAAGCGGTCTTAGGCATGCGCGCCGACAAGCTCAGATCGATACCCTGGGTTTTGACTTCGCCCAGGTTTTCCTTCAGATCCAGGATCGCGTTCGGCGAGCCGTCAGGGAAGCGCAGGAACAGGTCCTTGTACTTGGCGTAATTGCCGAAGATGGACTGTTCAGGCAAGGCGCCTATCTTGTCCTTCAGGTGGATGTTCCAGTAATCCAGCGCTACGGTGACGTCCTTGATCGGTTCCAGCACGATACCAAACGAGAAGGTCTTGGATTTCTCAGGCTTCAGGTTGGCATTACCGCCCTGCAGCTTGAACTGTTGCAGGTCGCAATCGCGCAGCGGGTTGGCGCCCGGTTGCGGTACGCCGCCTGGGCACAGGATAGGATCGCTATAGGAATCGTTGGTGTCGTTCCTGGACAGCGGCGCATTTTTTTCAAACAGCGTAGGGGCACGGAAACCGGTGCTGGCCGAACCGCGCAACAAGATTTCCTTGGTCGGCTGGTAGCGCACTGCAATCTTGGGATTGACCGTGCTGCCGACGTCGCTATAGTTATCGACGCGGGCCGCCAACTGGATTTCCAGGTCCTTGATCAGGGGGACATTCAGCTCGGTAAACAGCGCTTCGATATCGCGCTTGCCGTTGGTCGAGAGGGAACCCGACAGGCCGGAGCTGGACGCTTGCGAAGCGATATCACGGTTGACGATGAAGTCGGCTTTTTCCTGGCGCAGTTCAGCGCCGATCGCCAGCGCCAGCGGACCGCCGGCCATGGCCATCAGCTCACGGCTGGCCTTGAAGTCCAGGCCGGTAGTGGTGACCTTGGCGTTTTGGACTTCGCCGCGCAAGGCAGTGCTGTCCAGGTAAGCTTTGCCGGCTGTGTTTTGCAGGCCGAAAGGATTCAACACGCCGCTGGCGACACCGGCCGCAAACGAGGCATCCTGCACATAACCGCCGACAAAAGTTTCGGAGGATTTGCTGACCGAGTAAGTCAGGCCGGTTTTATAGTCCCAGCCTGCCAACGCGCCTTCCAGCGCCAATACTACGCGGTCTGCCGTGCCCTTGGAGTCGATCTGGCGCTGGCCGGCTTCCAGAGGACGCCAGTTGACCGACAGCGGATCGCCGGACAGGCCAGGTTGCGCAGGAACGCCGCCGGAATTGCCGGGATAGTAAGGACTGGATTTAGGCAGGATCAGCCCGGTTTGCGGCGGCGGTGCAGTGCGTGAATTGACCTTGCTTTCGGAGTGCAGGTATTCGATAGAGCCGGTATGCTCGGTACCCAGTTTCATCGCAGCCTTGCCGAAGAACGCGGTTTGTTCGCTATTCGGCAAATCGTCGATCAGGCGGGTGTAATCCTGGCGGCAAGTGCCGTTGCTGGCCCGCGGTACGGAAAACGGCGGATTACAACCGGCGGCAAAGCCCGGATTGCCGGTCGCGCCGGAAGTCGGGTCGAAATAATTGCCGGGGAAGGTGGTGCCGCTGGTCAGGTTCAGGCCGCGGCTAGGAATGATGCCGGTCTTGGAGAATTCCCGGTCTTGCGAAGTGATCAGGTCTTGCTTGTGATAGTCGACCACGCCGAACACATTGTAGCCGTCCTGGTCCAGGTTGCCGACGCCGCCGACGATATTGAAACGTTTTTCGTCGCCGCCGTGCAATTTCGGTTTGACGATTTCGCCGGTGACGGTGACGCCGGTGACCGAACGCTTGGTGATGAAGTTGATGACGCCGCCGATGGCGTCGGTACCGTAGATCGCCGAGGCGCCGTCACGCAGCACTTCGACACGGTCCAGGGCCGTGATAGGGATGATGTTCAGGTCGACGCTGGCGCCGTCATACGGATGGTTGGCCAGCCTGCGGCCGTTCAGCAAGACCAGGGTCTTGTCGCTGCCCAGGCTGCGCAAGTCGGCGCTGGCCTGGCCGCCGGTAGGCAAGCCGCTGGTATTGCCGCCTACCGCATTGCCCACGCCCATCGTGGACTGGTTGGATGGCAGCTTGCTCAGTACCTCGGCTGCCGTGGTCAAGCCCTGCTTGACGAATTCTTCGGCCTTGATCACGGTCAAAGGCGCCGCGGTTTCCGCGGCGATACGCTTGATCGAGGAACCGGTAATTTCTACCCTTTGGGTTTTTGCATCGCTGGCTTCCTGAGCCATTGCGGTGTGCGCCATCAGACCAAGACCGACCGCTATACCGCCTGAAAACATCAGGCGCAGGGATCGGGATAACACTGTTTCCATCATCATTGCTTACCTCTTTTGGGTCAAATTTATCAAAAATGTGTGAGAGTCACTGTGTGTAGTGGCGCATCAAATAGGTGGCACGTCAAAACTGACGGCACATCTTCAGACATGTAAATTGTCTATACAATATCTGTGACACATGTATCAAAACATTTCCAATAAAAGTATGCAATTTGATTAGAGGGGGGCGAGACGAGGAAAACAACACAACAGAAAAAAATGATTTCCGGTGTTGAAATTTGAAAAAGATTCGGTGTATCTTATGGTCCCCACAGTCGGCGCGGGGCGGGAAGTGATGTAAAGCCGCCACACTAGCTGCGGCAGCCAAACGTTTGCGCTTATCTAATAAGCATCATCCGGGGCCCCATTGGGCGGGGCCGGGAAGGCTTCAGCTTGTTGTCAAAATATCCAGCAGGCGCCGTCCGGCGACCTCCAGCGCGCCGGTATTGTCCAGCTTGATCACCTCCGGCTGTTCCGGCGGGCTGAACTGGGCGATTCTTTGCACGCGTTTCAGCAATGCGGCGCCGCTTTCGCGCTGACGCTCTTCCATGCGCTGCCGCAGCAGCGCATGGTCGGCCTCGATCCAGATCACTTGCGCCTCCGGGTAGGCTTGCAGCAGCTGCGGCACGAATTCCCTGGAACCGTTGATGACCACGTCGCGGCCGGCCTTCAGCTCGGCTTCAAAACCACGCCGTATCCCGTAGCACAAGTCGTGCGATTGCCAGCTCATGGCAAAGTGGCCGGCCGCCGCCTGTTGCCAAAATTGTTCAGGGGAAATGCTTTCATGCTCTTCCGAGGCGTGGGCCGGGCGCGTGATGGTGCGTCGGGCAAAATAGACCTCGCTCCGCGGCGGCAGGTTTTGCCTGACCCAGGACAGCAGGCTGTCCTTGCCGGAGCCGGAAGGGCCGACCACAAAGAACAGGCGGCCGGCCGCCGGCAACTGGTGCCGGTGATGCCGCTGATCCTGTAGACCGAATTCGAAACGGCGCAGCAGCGCAAACGGCGCGCCTGGCGCCTCTTCCTTGAACAGGGCGATGCCGTTGATCAGCAAGGGCGCGTCCAGCTCGAAAAAGGCTTCGGCGGCCTTGCGCAGGCTGTAGGCGATGTCGGGGCCGACCCCGGTCAGGCGGTCGGTCAGGGTCAGGTGGAAGCGGTATTCTTCTTCGGTATACGGGTAGCCCCAGCGCTGCAGCAATTGCTCCTGCCTCTGGCTCAGCTGGTTGCTGCGGCGCTTGCTCAGTTCGGCGTCGCCGGGCGGGGCCCGCAGGAAATCAAAATAGCTGACGCAGCGCATGGCCAGCGCATTGATTTCGCGCGCTTCCTCGCCGGTGCGCAAGGCCAGGAAGTCGCCCATGGGCAGCACCGTCGGCGCGGCGACCGTGATCCGGGTCTGGGCGGCGCAAAAAGCCGCCAGCGTATGCAGCAGGTGCTGTTCCCGGAAACCCTCGGCCAGCCTGAACGGCGCTTTCAGGGTCGCATGAAAGCCGTAACGGCGCGCATCGCTGCTCAGCTGCTGCAACACCAGCGGCGGGATGCCGTCCACCGGCGGTTGCTGCAAGTCTTGCCCGCTCTGCGGATCGCGCCCCAGCCAGCGGCAACCGGCGGCCCACCACGGGGAATTCTGGTCGGGCGCGTAGTAGAGGGCGTAACGGTTCATATGGCTCATATGGCTCATATCAGCTCGGGCTCGGTGGGGTGGGGCGCAGATAGCGATTCATAGGTTGGCATGCTCCGGCTTAGGCTGCGGCGATATAGTCGGCGGTTGCAAGCGCAGGTCGGCCTTTGCGTATTGTAAGGCGCTCGGCCTCATTGCAATAGACCAATTTTCCGGCGGCGATGGTCGCCACCAGTTTGACCTTGCCGCTCGGCAAGGATTCGGCCAGCAACAGGTCGGCCCGGTAGCCACTGGTCAGCCGGCCGCGGTTGCCCAGGCCCAGCGCCTGGGCCGGATTGGCGGACACCAGTTGCCAGGCTTGCGGCAAGCTGCATACGCCCTGGTGCGCCAGCTGGAACGGCGCCGCCAGCAGCGCCGGATAGTAGTAGTCCGAGGTCAAAATGTCGCAGGCGCCGGCGCGTATCGCTTCCGCCGCCGAGATGCTGCCGCAATGGCTGCCGCCCAGCAGCACGTTGGGCGCGCCCATGATCACCGGGTTATGCAAGGCCAGCGAGGCATCCAGCGCCTCCTGCGTGCGCGGAAATTCGCTGATGCGCACTCCCATGGCCTGGAAGCGCTCCCTGTCTTGCGCTGTTTCGTCGTCGTGCGAGGCCATCGGCACCCGGTGTGCGCGGCAGGCATGCGCCAGCGCCTGTATCAGCTGCTCCACCTGCTCGCTATTGGCTTGCGCCTGCTGCAGCCTTTGCCTGAAGGCCGCCGGGCTGCAGCGGCTGCGCTCGGCATAGGTGGCCAGTTTTTCCGGCAGATGCGATTTCCTGGCGATGGACGGCAGGTGGTCGTTGAAGGAAAAGAAATCGACCCAGCCCTGCTGTATCCAGTCCAGCGCATCCTGCAAGCCGTCCACATGGTGGGTTTCAAAACGCAGGTGGACCCGGTGCTCGGCCAGGAAGTGCCCGCGCAGCTTGATCATGTGCAGCAAGGCGATGGCGGCTTCCTTGCCGCGCAGGCCGCCTTCCCAGGAATAGGTCATCGCATGGCAGGCAGTGGTGATGCCGTTCGAGATCAATTGGCGGTCGGTGTCGGCCAGCGCGATCTCATGGCTGAACACGGCTTCCGGCCGCGGCTGTATCTGGCGCTCGAACGCATCGCCGTGCAGGTCCACGATGCCGGGCAGCACAAACAGCCGGCTGGCGTCGAACACGGCGACGTCCATGTCTTGCGGCACGGCCAGATTGGCGCCGATGCGCTCTATGCGCCCATGCTCAAGCAGGATGTCGCTATGGCTGCATTCTGGCCTGGCGCCGGCGATATGGGTCAGCGCATTGCCGTTCTGTATCAGTAGATGGGTGTGCATCCTGGGCCTGAATTTTGGTGAATTTTGGTGAATATGGGTAGAGATGGATATGGCGAAAGTGCAAACATCCTAAGCCCGAAATATGACTGCAGCTTGACATCGGGCCGGCAATCCGGGCCTGTCATCAAGATTTCATCTGGCCGTGCTCCAATCATGGCCATGGAAACACACTATGGCACCCCGCCCGCACCGCCGGTCGTTACTGCGCCCGCGCCCGACCGGGCGGCCTGGATATCCCTGCTGGCCAAAACCCCGGCGCCGCTGCTGCGCGACGCCGCCACCCGCTACGGCGAGCTGCCTGCCTACCTGTGGCTGCGCCGGCCCGAAACCGGCCTGGCCATGGTCAGGGCGCGCGCCGGCGGCAGCGGGGCGCAATTCAACCTGGGCGAGATGAGCCTGACCCGTTGCGCCTTGCGCCTGCCCAGCGGCGAGATGGGGGTGGCCTACGTCGCCGGCCGCGACAGCCGGCACGCCGAACTGGCGGCGATCTTCGACGCGCTGCTGCAATCGCCGGCGCAAGGACAGCGGGTAAGGCAGCTGGTGCTGGCGCCTTTGCAGCAGGCACTGGACGCGGCACAGGCCGCAGCGCAGGCCGCCGCCCAAGCGACCAGGGTGGAATTCATGACCATGGTGCGCGGAGAAAACGCATGAATGCCGTCACCGATAACGCAACGCTATTGCCGGCCTGGAATGATTCCGTGCACGATGCGCAGGCGGTGTTCCGCTGCGTGTTGAAAGCCCTGTCCGAACCCGGCCTGGTCATCGAGCTGCCGCTGGCGCCGCCGTCGCCACCACCGTTGCATGCGGCCACCACCGCGCTGTGCCTGAGCCTGCTGGATTTTGAGACCCCGGTGTGGCTCGATCAACGGGCCGGCAGTCCAGCCGTGGCCGGCTACCTGCGCTTTCACTGCGGCGCACCCATCGTCGAGCAGCGCGCGCAGGCGGCCTTTGCGGTGATCGCCGATCCGCAGGATGGCTTAAACATGAGCGAATTTTCCCAGGGCGAGCTGGCCTATCCCGACCGCTCGGCGACCTTGCTGCTGCAAGTGGACTCGTTGAGCGATGGCGAGCAAAGGATATTGCGCGGCCCCGGCATAGCGGGCACGCGCAGCATCGCCATCGCGGGTTTGCCGGCCGGTTTCGAGGACGGCTGGCGCCAGAATGCGGCGCAATTCCCGCTGGGCGTGGACATCGTATTCTGTTGCGGCCGGCAGATACTCGGTCTGCCGCGCAGCAGCCAATTCAGCAAGGACTAAGTATGTACGTGGCAGTCAAGGGCGGTGAAAAAGCGATACAGGCATCCTATGATGCCCTGGCCGGCATGCGGCGCGGCGACCCCGCCGTACCGGAACTGAGCGTGGTGCAAATCCGCGAGCAGATGTCGCTGGCGGTGGCGCGCGTGATGAGCGAAGGTTCGCTGTACGACCCCGACCTGGCTGCCCTGGCCATCAAGCAGGCCAGCGGCGACCTGGTGGAAGCGATCTTCCTGCTGCGCGCCTACCGCACCACCTTGCCCAGGCTGATCTCGACGCTGCCGATCGATACCGCAACAATGCAGATAGCGCGCCGCATTTCGGCCACCTTCAAGGACGTGCCGGGCGGCCAGGTGCTGGGCGCCACCTATGACTACACCCAGCGCCTGCTGGATTTTTCGCTGGCGGCCGAGGCCCAGTATGCGGCGGCGGACCTTGCCGCTGCTGCAACTGTGGCGGCGCCGGCGCAAGCCGCGGCCGACACGTTTTGCCCCAGGGTGCTGGATTTCCTGAATGCGGAAGGTCTGATAGAAGCCGAGCAGGCGGCCGCCCATGACCCCGCGCCCAGCGACCTGACCCGCGAGCCGCTGGAGTTTCCGGCGCCGCGCGACGCCAGGCTGCAAAACCTGGCCAGGGCCGATGAAGGCTTCCTGCTGGCGATGGCCTACTCGACCCAGCGCGGCTACGCCAACAACCACCCGTTCGCCGGCGAAATCCGCTACGGCAAGCTGGCGGTGGAGGTGGTGCCGGAAGAACTGGGTTTTGCGATCCAGATAGGCGAGATCGCCGTCACCGAATGTCAGATGGTGAACCAGTTTTCCGGTTCGCATACCGAGGCGGCGCGCTTCACGCGTGGCTACGGCTTGTCCTTCGGCCACGGCGAGCGCAAGGCGATGGCGATGGGCTTGATGGACAGGGCGCTGCGCGCGCAAGAGCTGGGCGAGGAAATCACGGCGCCGGCGCAGATGGCGGAGTTCGTGCTGTACCACTCGGACAATGTGGAAGCCTCCGGTTTCGTGCAGCACCTGAAGCTGCCGCACTATGTGGACTTCCAGTCCGAGCTGAACCTGATCCGCAGCCTGCGCCGACGGCATGCCGAGCAACACGCCGAGCAAGCCGAGCAGCAAGCCAGTCAGCAAGCCAGTCAGCAAGCCAGTCAGCAGCTGGAGGCAAGCGAAGCCGCCGCCGCACCAACTCTTTCCGTCAGGGTGGCATGATGGAACACCAGGACAATGGCCGGGAGCCCGGCTACAACTTCGCCTACCTGGACGAGCAGACCAAGCGCATGCTGCGCCGCGCGCTGCTGAAGGCGGTGGCGATTCCCGGCTACCAGGTGCCGTTCGGCGGCCGCGAGATGCCCCTGCCCTACGGCTGGGGCACGGGCGGCATCCAGCTCACCGCCGCCGTGATCGGCCCGCAGGATGTGCTGAAGGTGATCGACCAGGGTTCGGACGACACCACCAATGCGGTGAACATACGGCGTTTCTTCAAGCGCACCACCGGCGTCGCCACCACCGACAGGACCACCGAGGCGACGCTGATACAGACCCGCCACCGTATCCCCGAAACGCCGCTGCACAACGGCCAGATCATGGTCTACCAGGTGCCCATCTCCGAGCCGCTGCGCTGGCTGGAGCCGAGCGAAGAGCAAACCAGGAAGCTGCACGCGACCGCCGACTACGGCCTGATCAGCGTCGAGCTGTACGAAGACATCGCGCGGCTGGGCAAGATCGCCACCACCTATGACTACCCGGTGATCGTCAACGGGCGCTACCTGATGCGGCCTTCGCCTATCCCCAAGTTCGACAATCCCAAGCTGGATATGAGCCCGGCCCTGCAATTATTCGGCGCCGGCCGTGAAAAGCGCCTGTACGCGGTGCCGCCGTATACCCCGGTGAAGAGCCTGGACTTTGACGACCACCCGTTCGAGATAGAACGCTGGGAGCAGGCTTGCAGCCTGTGCGGCTCCCATGACAGCTTCCTGGACGAGATGATCGTCGACGACGCCGGCCAGCGCGTCTACGTCTGCAGCGATACCGATTATTGCCAGCATAGGCAGCAGGCGCCGGCCTGTGTGCTGGCCGCACAAGACGTGAAGGATGCGGCATGACAAAGCCGATCAAGCAATCCTTGCTGGCCGCCCATCAACTGAGCAAGCGTTTCGGCAGCCACCTGGCTTGCGACGACATCAGCCTGGAGCTGTATCCGGGCGAGGTGCTGGGCATAGTCGGCGAATCCGGCTCCGGCAAGAGCACCCTGCTGAAATGTTTGGCAGGCCAGCTGCCGCCGGACCAGGGCCGGGTTTGCTTCAGCAGCCGGCACGACGGCGAGCTGGACCTGTATACGATCAGCGAAGCGCGGCGGCGCCTGCTGTCGCGCACCGACTGGGGTTTTGTGCACCAGAGCGCCAGGGACGGCTTGCGCAGCAATGTGTCGGCCGGCGCCAATGTCGGTGAGCGCCTGATGGCGGTCGGCGCCCGTCACTATGGCCAGATCCGGGCCGAGGCGCTGGACTGGCTGCAGCGGGTGGAGATAGACGGCAGCAGGATAGACGACTTGCCGCGCGACTTTTCCGGCGGCATGCAGCAGCGCCTGCAGATCGCGCGCAACCTGGTGACCCGGCCCAGGCTGATCTTCATGGATGAGCCCACCGCCAGCCTGGACGTGTCGGTGCAGGCGCGCCTGCTGGACTTGTTGCGGCAGCTGGTGTCGCAGTTGCAGGTGGCGGCGGTGATCGTGACGCATGACCTGGCGGTGGCGCGGTTGCTGGCGCATCGCCTGATGGTGATGAAAGAGGGGCGGGTGGTGGAGCAGGGCTTGACCGACCAGGTGCTGGATGATCCGCAGCATGCTTATACGCAGTTGCTGGTTTCTTCGGTGTTGCAGGCGTGAGGGTAGTGGTTACTTTTATTCCTAATTTCATCCTGTTCTTGATAATTAGATTGCACTTCGTGGTTACAGGCCGGGGGTAGCCCGGCGGCTACTTACTTTATTTTGCTCCGCCAAAATAAAGTAAGCAAACAAAAGGCGGCCGCAGACTTGCCCTACGGGTGATGGCGCAAAAGCGCCATCACATTTTGTGCATTACAAAAAATGGGAAACGAACGAAACTCGCTGCGCTCAAACAACGTTCGTTTCTGATCCATTTTCTGTAAAGCACAAAATGCTGCATCCCCAGCGGATTGAGGGTCAACAGCAGAGTCAAAAACAAAGGCAACCAGTATCTCTGGTTTTTACGTCAGCAGAACTAATTGGTTCTTTGATAGTGCTTACTAAAACATCACCATGACAGCGCGCATACAAGTAGAAAACCTATCCAAGAGCTTCACCTTGCACCTGCAAGACGGCTTGCAGCTGCCTATCTTGTCCGGCATTAACATGCAGGTCGACGCTGGCGAGTGTGTGGTGATCCACGCGCCTTCCGGGGCTGGCAAGAGTACCTTGCTGCGTTGCCTGTACGCCAATTACCGCGCCAGTAGCGGCAGCGTCAGGATCTTGCATGAGCAGCAATGGACCGACCTGGTGACCGCCGTGCCGCAGCAGATCCACGAGATACGGCAAGCTACCTTGGGTTTTGTGACCCAGTTTTTGCGGGTGATCCCGCGGGTGGCGGCCTTGGAACTGGTGGCGGAGCCGCTGATAGCACGCGGGGTGGCCGGGGACGAGGCCAGGGAGCGGGCGGCGGCCTTGCTGTCCCTGTTGCGCATCCCGGAAAGGCTGTGGCATGTGCCGCCGGCAACTTTCTCTGGCGGCGAACAGCAGCGTGTTAACATAGCGCGTACCATGATCAGCGATTTCCCGGTTTTGCTGCTGGATGAGCCTACCGCTTCTCTGGATGAGGGCAATCGTGATACCGTGATCGACATGATCAATGCAGCACGCGAGCGTGGCGCGGCCATCGTCGGGATTTTCCACGATGAGTATGTGCGCCAGGCGCTGGCGACCAGGACCTTTAAGATTCCTACCGTACAACTGATTAGCGCATCATGATAAAAACCATACGCAATGCCCGCATCGTCACCGCCGACAGCGAATTTACCGGCTCGCTGGCGATAGACGGCGGTTTGTTCGGCGAAGCGGCGCGCGGCAATAGCGGCCTGTTCGGGCTGGCCGGCGAAGACTGGCAGGGCGACTATCTGCTGCCCGGCATGGTGGAGCTGCATACCGACAACCTGGAAAAACACCTGATGCCGCGCCCCAAGGTCAGCTGGCCGGTGTTGCCGGCTATCGTCGCGCATGACGCGCAAATCGCGGCCTCCGGCATCACTACCGTGCTGGATGCGATCTCGGTCGGCGACCTGGATGCCGACAGCCTGCGCACCCAGACCCTGATCTCTTGCATAGACGGCCTGAAGCAGGCCGCCGCCGCCGATATCCTGCGCGCCGACCATTTCCTGCACCTGCGGCTGGAGCTGGCCGAACAAAACCTGCTGGGCTGGTTCGAACCCTATGTGCACGACGACAGCCTGAAGCTGGTGTCGCTGATGGACCATACCCCGGGCCAGCGCCAGTGGACCGACATCAGCCACTACCGCGTGTACGTCAGCGGCAAGCGCGGCTGGAGCGAAGACAAGGTGGACGGCATGCTGGCCGGCTTGCTGGAAAGGCAGCAGAGGTATGCCGCCGCCAACCGGCGCGAGGTGATAGACCTGTGCAACCGGCGCAGCCACCCGATACCGCTGGCCACCCATGACGACACCACCCTGGAACACGTGAAAGAGGGCGTGCTGGACGGCGTCTCCATCTCCGAATTCCCGACCACCCTGCTGGCCGCCAGGGCCGCGCGCGAACACCAGCTGGGCATCATCATGGGCGCGCCGAACATGGTCAGGGGCGGCTCGCATTCCGGCAATGTGTCGGCCGCCGAACTGGCGCGCGCCGGCCTGCTGGACGTGCTGTCGTCCGATTACGTTCCGGCCAGCTTGCTGCACGCCGCCTTCCTGCTGTTGAACCAAGGCTATGATCTGCCCAGGGCGATCGCCACCGTGACCCGCAACCCAGCCCAAATGGTAGGCCTGAGCGACCGCGGCGAAATCGCCCCCGGCTTGCGCGCCGATTACCTGCGGGTCAGGGTAGTGCAGGGCATCCCGGTAGTGATGGGCGTGTGGAAGGCCGGGCAGCAGATAGCCTGAGCGTAAGCTTTGGCCTTCACGGGCGTGACCTCGACCCTTGAGCAGCTGTAATTCAGGTATCAGCTACTCGGGGGCGGGAGGGGGCGATTTCTGTTCGGGGGGCCCAATGTATTTGTTGAGAAAGGCGAGCAGGGTCTTGAAATACGTTTCTTGGCTACTGACGTACTTCAGTCCGTGACCTTCCTTTTCAAAGGTCTTCCACTCGACAGTTTTGTGTTGTTCTTCCAGGGCCCGTTTCATTTTCTTGCCATGTGAGATAGGGACGCGTTCATCTTCTTCGCCGTGCATCAGAAGAACGGGGGCAGTGATTTTATCGGCGTGTTTGAGCGGCGATACCAGATCGAACTTTTCCTTGTTGAGCGCGATGTCGCCGATGTGGGAACGCCTTATTTCCCGGCCGATCTTGCTTGAGTTAACGTCAGATGAATCATTGAACATATATTCCAGGTCCGACACGCCGGCAAAACTTATTCCGCAACGATACAACTCCGGTGTCTTGACCAATCCCCACAGAGCGGCGTAGCCGCCATAGCTGGCACCGTAAATGCATATGCGCTTGGGATCGGCAATACCCTTGGCAATCAGGGATTCGACGCCTGCCGTGACGTCGTCTTGCATGGCCAGGCCCCATTGACCAAAGCCGGCTTCTTCAAATTTGCGGCCAAAACCGCTAGAGCCCCGAAATTGCGGTTGGAATACCACATAGCCGTGGGCTGCCAGCAACTGGGTATGCTCATCCCAATACCAGGTGTCGCGTACTGTGGGGCCGCCATGGATCATCACGACTGTTGGCGCCGGCCCGCTGACCTCGGCTGGCCTGGTGAGAAAAGCAGGAATATTCAATCCATCCTTTGCCTTATAGTTGATTGTTTCCATGCTGCGCATACGAGAGGGGTCAATCGAAGGCTTGGCGCGCCCGATGGGGGTCAGTGTCATTGTAGCCGTGTCCATCACGTACCAGATGCCGGGGTCGACATCGGCATAGGAAAAGACCAGGATGCGCTTTGCGGGATCCCCGGAAATCCGGTTTACCCGATTTGGTAGCGCGTGATCGATTGCCTTTTGCAATCGGATCCATGCGGGTTCAAACCACACTTGCTGCGGAATCATCCCGCTGGTCTGTACGCCCTCGAAGGTCGGCTCGTCGATACCCTTTACCGCCAGGATGTCCTGGGTCGGATGGCCTGCCATCATTTCGCCGATCTGGCGCTTCTTGGTGTCGTAGCTGAATACCGCATAGGTGTCGCGGCCGGCGCGCGAGAAAATAACCAAGGTATTGTCTTGCTCTGGAACGGACATCGGGGTCCAGTAATCGTCGGTGATCTTGGATTCCTCCAGTTTCTCCCATTCGGATGTTGCGTCGGGCCTATACCAGTTTGTGACCGTTGTTGCGTCTTTCCAGAACACTGAATTGATCAGGGTAAGCGCACGCAATGTACCCCGCTGGTCGAACGCCCATCCAATCGGTTTGCCCCTCATGGGGAATCTCAATTTTGTCAATTGGCCGGTGCGGGCATTCGCTATCGCGAGATCATGATCCTCGACGTCGGTATATACGATAAGCATCGGCGAGTCCGGCTGATTCTGGTTCGCTTTACGAATAACGTACTGGCCAATGTCGGCCACTTTCTTGCCCTTCAAATCGACCGATTCAGCTTCTATTCCATAATCAACCGCAATGAGATCATTGGTTACCCAGGTGGCAGAGTGCGGCTCCTTTTTGAAACTCCAGTAGCCTTCGACGGCGTGATAACCTTCAATGATGACCTTAGCGCTCAGGGTTTCGCTATCGATCAGTACCAGGCCATGATTTGTGCCCGTAAATATGATGGCGGCAATCTGCTTGCCGTCAGGCGATAGCCTTGCGGACGCAATGCCTGCCGGATTTAATGCTTCATCAAGGGTAAGCGACGCAGGAGTATCGGCGAACACCGGCAAACTCAGAGCAGCCACGAAGCCCAGCGCCGCTGCACGCATCTTCTGATTAAGGAGAGACATTATTGCTATCCACCAACGTTGTTAATAATGCAAATTATACACAGTAACCAGGAGCCAACATGTTCCGGGAACGCAAGATTTTTTGTGTCTATTGAAGTATTCGCGTCGGCATATGTCCAGTGTCGATAGGCAATGACACATATTGTTGCGGCGCTTGCGTGCAATGCTGCGCAGTGCTTTAATGGCAACACGCTTGCGACCGGCGCTGTGCTTGCCCGCCGCCCGAGCCAGTTGACTTCCCTTGCCCGAAGTGCCTGCATCCTGAAAGGATAGCCATGAAGCTGCACGCCTGTTCCTCCGCTATTTTCCTGTCTGTATTGAGCCTGTCGTCCAGCGCCTGGGCGCAAGCCAGCGGCATCAAGCGCACCGTAGTGCAAAAAGCCGATGTCTCGGTCCCGAATCGCGAAGCCGTGGTGGCCAAGGTGGAGCTGGAACCCGGCGTAGTCGCCGGCCGCCATACCCACCCCGGCGATGAAATCAGCTATGTGCTGGAAGGCGAGGGCGAACTGCTGATAGACGGCGAAGCCCCGCGCAAGCTGAAAGCCGGCGACGCCTTCGTGATCCCCGCAGGAAAAATCCATGACGCCAAAAATACCGGCGGCGTGCCCATGAAACTGGTGGGGGTGTATGTGGTAGAGAAGGGGCAGGCTTTGGCGACGCCGGCGAAATAATGGTCTTCAGCTTGTCCGTGAAATGGGCAAGCCGAGTGTGGCAGACCTCTTAAGATTTTTCCGGGTCCGGATAGATAGTGATAACTTTAAGATGGCCGTAAGTTGACGGTCCATTTTTGGGTTCATCAGATCTACGTCGCTCCGGAGAAACCAAATATACGTATAGCTGCGGCCCCTTGATTACAAAATGGATTCTGTGATCTTTAATATTGGCAGGTAGGCGATGCCTAAGATCGACGGTGTCCTGAAATTCTTCGCCTGTGGCCTTGATGCGCCATTTGACAAAAAGGTACGCGCCTCTCGGAAAAGTAGCGGTGATATGTTCGCCTTGTTTGACATTCCCTTGAATTTTTCTCCACTCGGGTGCGCGCGTCATCACATAATCGTCGCCATATCTATAGTCCAATACTTCTACATCCGGACTTTCTTCAAGTGCGTCATAACTAAATGAATGACTGACGACTTGCGGCCCAGTCGCACAAGCCGTAAGTAAGGCGGTCGTCACGCCGATAAGGAGCCAACTGAATTTACGCCAATACGGCTTTGTGTAAGTCATTTGGTAACCACACCGAACGCGCGCTTAGCGAGATCTTCCACACTCATCCCAGGCTCTTTGTCACGGGCGCGAATCTTGTCGGAAAACGACTTGGGAAGTTCAATCACATGAGCAAAATCCTTAAATGTCTTTCCCTTGTCGGTTGAACTGACGTCACCTAATTGACTGAATGAAATCACGAATCGTTGAATATCCTGCTTTTCCATGCGTGGGTTCTTAAATCTACCTGTTTGTCCGTGAAAAGCCATGAAGTCTATGCCCTCAAATACTTCTTTAAAATAGAGTTCGGAATATAATGTTGTAATCGGCCAGACGATCTTGCCGTCTTTGATGCCTTGCAGCCCGACTTGTTGAGATTCGAATACGCCTAATGCACCCGTCTTGGGATTGCTTTTCGCAGTTCGTTGGGATGCTTGGTGTTCAATGTCTGTTTTCGCTATCAGGAATTTACTAGGTAAAGTGGCTGGGTTGTAATAAGGAAGGTCTCGTTTTTTCGGTAGATTTACTGAGGCCTTCATATAGATTTCAAACCGCAAGTTTTTTTCTCGGCCACATACAGCAGCGTTATCCGCCCACCCGCATACCTCTTCATTCGGATCTTCATCCACCTTGAATGCGATGGCTTCGGCACCTTTCAGTTCTTCACTGATAAATTCAGCCGGCATGCAAAATTTCTTCGCGAACTCCGGTGTGACTACCCATAGCCACGTGTCTTTGGTGAATCTGATGCGTCCCGGACGCGGCCCCGTGTAATATCCATTCGCGCAGTTTTTATACTGCTGCTCCACATTCGCGCTTCCGGCTTGAGCAGCGGGGGACTGCGCGCTCGCAGCAAGCGGGAGTGCAGAGCATACCCATGCTGCTGCCAGGCATAGGCCCTTCATCATTTTGCGTCGCCCGTAGTAAACGGCAAACGCTTTCCATCCTTGTTGCAGCATGCTCTGTAGACCTCTACGAAATAAATACCATGACGATTTTACTTTGCGGCATTTCAAATAGCTGGTGAAAAAACCTGCAAACCGTTAACAGTATAGTATGTAAGGTCTTTGTCAAATTGGCATTTCTTTGCCTACTGCCCTATGAAAACCAAATTATGGTCGCTGACACTCGGTAATTTCGCGATAGGCACCGGTGCGCTGATCGTGCCCGGCATGCTGAATGAATTGTCGGCCGACCTGGTGGCGACGCCGGCCGCGATAGGCTTGATCATCTCGGCCTTTGCGATGACGATCTGCCTGGGTGGGCCCTTCCTGGCCGGCTGGACCAGTGCGATAGAGCGGCGTAAGTTATTGACCGGGGCGCTCTTACTGTATGCGGTCATGCATATCGTGGCGGCGTTTGCGCCCGATTACCTGAGCCTGATGGCGATCCGGGTGGTGACCGCGGTAGGGGCGGCGCTGTTTACTGCGCAGGCCGCTGCTACCGCCGGCTTGCTGGTGCCGGCCGAGCAGCGCGGCAAGGCGATAGGCCTGGTGTTCCTGGGTTGGTCGATCGCGGCGGTGGTCGGCGTGCCGGCCGGCGCTTACCTCGGTGCGCACATAGGCTGGCGGCTGACCATCGCCTTGGTGGGCGGCTTGTCGGCGCTGTTTGCGCTGTGGGTGTGGCTGCAAATCCCGGCCCGGCTGTATGTGCAGGCGATGGACAAGGCGGCCTGGAAGTCGCTGTTTGCCAACAAGCCTTTGCTGCTGGCGGTATCGGTCACCGCGATCCAGGGCGTGGGCCAGTTCACCCTGTTTTCGTATATCGCCGCGGTGCTGCGCGAATTCATCCAGGCGACGCCGACCACGATCAGCGTGCTGTTCGCCTGCTTCGGCGTGACCGGGGTGATCGGCAATTTGCTGGCCAGCCGCTACATGGACCGGTTGGGCACCACCCAGGTGGGGCTGTATGCGATGGGCTGCATGTGCCTGGCGCTGCTGTTCTGGCCGCTGACGCGCGGCTCGCCGGGCATTACCACCGCGCTGGTGCTGCTGTGGGGGCTGGGTTGTTTTGCGCTGAACGGCGTGCAGCAGGCGCGTCTGGTGGCGATGGCGCCCGAGCTGGCGCCGGCTTCGGTGTCGCTGAATTCATCGGCGATCTACCTGGGGCAGGCGCTCGGCGCGCTGACCGGCGGTGCGATGATCAGTGCCGGCCATTTGGGCGAACTGTCCATCGTCGGCGCGGTCTTGCTGGCGGCGGCGATGCTGGTGTCGCAGATCGCCGAAAGGATGTCGCGCAGGATAGGGGTGGGGGAGCTGGCTTAGCTCAGTATCGCTTGGTAGGGCGCCAATAGCGTAGCGTATTGCGCCGTAAGTGACCTCAAAGCATATTGAGCTTTTATTCCCGCAGTGGGGATACAGGCATGGCAAGGTATATGCGCGTGTGCATGTGCATAGGATGTGGCATTCCATGCGGCGCAATACGCTACGCTATTGGCGCCCTACCTGTAGGCTTAGATGGCCTATTTCTTATCTTCCCACAGCACGCCGCCGGTGGCCCAGTCCTGCTTCTTGATGTCGGTGATGATCACGTCCACCGATTCCGGCGACGAGCCCAGGGTGCTGCAGGCGGCTTCGGTGACGGCTTTGACAAAGGCGCGCTTTTGTTCCAGTGTGCGGCCTTCAAACATCTGTACATTAATGGTAGGCATGGGGTTTCCTTAGGTTCGGTAAGTTGGGCTGAGCTGGTCCAGTTGGCGCAGCAGCGCCGGCCACTCCAGTATACCTTCAGGCGCGCCGTCGCCCAGCAGTTCCTGATGGGTTTTTTCGCAAATCTCCGGGGCCGGCATGCGCAGCGGCCCGCCGCCGGCCTGGGCCTTCAGCTGGATCGCGCAGGCCTTGTCCAGGGTATCCATCAGCACATAGGCTTCGGCGACGCTGCGGCCGCATACCAGCGTGCCATGGTTGCGCAATAGCGCCGCGCGGTCCTGGCCCAGGGCGGCGATCAGCCGGCCTTGCTCTTGCGGCGACAGGGCCAGGCCCTCGTAATCGTGATAGGCCAGTTCGCCGTAGAAGCGCAGCGCGTGCTGCGACAGCGGCAGCAAGCCCTGCTGCTGGATGCCGACCGCGATGCCGTTGCTATTGTGCAGGTGCATCACGCAGACCGCGTCATGCCGCGCCGCGTGCACCGCGCCGTGGATGGCGAAGCCGGTAACGTTGACTTGATGCGCGCTGCGGCCGAGGATATTCCCTTGCAGGTCTATCTTGACCAGGTTGGAGGCGCACACTTCGTCAAAGCGCAGGCCAAAGGGGTTCAGCAAAAAGTGCCCCGGTTCGTCCGGCACTGCGGCCGAGATATGTGTGTAGACCAGATCATCCCAGCCGTTCAGCGCGCACAGCCGGTAGCAGGCCGCCAAGTCTACGCGGGTTTGCCATTCAATTTGGGTCATGGAGTTCATTGCGTATTGCTTTGATTTCCTTGTCACTGAAATTTGTCCACCAAAAACACGAAAAACACGAAAAAAAGAAAAAGAAAAAACGATTACCAAGGCCTTCAGATGAATTCCAGTACGACTAATTTTCTTGTTTTGACTCGTTCGTGTTTTTTGTGTTTTTCGTGGACAATGTTATTGCTGTATGCAATCCCGATCTAGCTTATGCGCTATCCGGATTGCAAAATAAGTTCATCGGCGCTCGTGCACCAATTTACCCGCTGCATAGGTCGCCTGTATGGTCCTGTCGTCGCCCAGCAGGGCCAGCGCAAATAATAACTCTTCCAGGCTATCGGTGCGCGCGGTGCGGCGCGCCAGCAGCGGCGTCGCCTGCGGGTCGAGCACGATGAAGTCGGCTTCGGCGCCGGCCGCGAAATTGCCTATGGTGCCCTGCAGCTGCATGCTGCGCGCATTGCCCAGCGTGGCCAGGTAGAACATGCGCGCAGCCGGCAGGTAGGTGCCGCCCATGCGCGCCACCTTGTAGGTCTCGTTCATGGTTTGCAGCATGGAGAAGGAAGTGCCGCCGCCGACGTCGGTCGCCAGCGACAGCGGCACACCGGCCTTGTCGGCGGCCGGGAAATCGAACAGGCCGCTGCCCAGGAACAGGTTGGAGGTCGGGCAGATCGAGACCGCCGCCTGGGTCTCCGCCATGCGGGCGCGGTCATTGTCGTCCAGCCAGATGCAGTGGGCGTAATTGGAGCGCGCCCGCAGCAAGCCGTAGCGGTCGTAGATGTCGAGGTAGCTGCGCGCCTGCGGGAATAGCTCCCTGGCCCACTTGCACTCGTCGCGGTTTTCGGCGACGTGGGTTTGCACGAAGGTGTCGGGATATTTCTGCGCCAGCTCGCCGGCCAGTTGCAATTGCGCCTCGCTGGAAGTCGGCGCGAAGCGCGGCGTGATCGCATACAGCTGGCGGCCGCGCTTATGCCAGCGCTGGATCAGCGTTTCGGTGTCGCGGGCGCCGCTTTCGGCGGTATCGCGCAGGAACTCCGGGCAATTCCTGTCCATCAGCACCTTGCCGGCCACCATGCGCAGATTGCGTTTTTCGCTCTCGCCGAAAAAGGCGTCCACCGATTCCGGGTGCACGGTGCAATACACCATCGCGGTGGTGGTGCCGCAGCGTAGCAATTCGTCGACGAAGAAGGAGGCCACTTCGGCCGCGTGCTGCGGGTCCTGGAACTGGCGCTCGGTAGGGAAGGTGTATTTCTCCAGCCAGGGCAGCAGGCCGGGCGCCGGCGAGGCGATCATGTCGGTCTGCGGATAGTGGATATGGGTGTCGATCAAGCCCGGCATGATGATCTTGCCGGGGAAGTGCGTCACCGCCACGCCGGCCGGCAGGCTGTCTTTCAGGCGGGCGTAGTCGCCGGCGGCATGCACGCGGCCGTCCTGGATGAGCAGCAAGCCGTCTTCATGCCATTGCAGCGCTTGCTCGTTGTGCAGCGGGTCGTCGGTAAAGTGCAGCAGGCTGGCGCGGTAGGCTTGCATGGTGTTGGTGGTGGACATAATGAATCTTTGTTGGGATAGCAAATTATAAGGCGGGCAGGGCAGGGCCGTGGGCGGGCCTTGCCCGCCCTAGCGATAAAGCATGAAAACTTAAGGCGGAAACTAGGCCGAGATCGCCTCTACCGCCTTCAAGATCGCTTCGCCGGTGGCCGGCGCCTGCAGCGGCGGGTTCTTCTTGTAATCGGCCACGCTGGCGACCGCGTCGCGGATCGCAAAGAAGACCGAGAACGGCAGCAGCAGTGGCGGTTCGCCGACCGCTTTCGAGCGGTGTATGCTGTCGGCCACGTTGCGGTTCTTGAACAGCTTGATGCGCAAATCCTGCGGGCAATCCGAAATGGCTGGTATCTTGTAGGTGGACGGAGCGTGCGTCATCAGCTTGCCGGCCTGGTTCCACCACAGTTCTTCGGTGGTCAGCCAGCCCATGCCCTGGATGAAGGCGCCTTCCACCTGGCCGATGTCGATGGCCGGGTTCAGCGAATTGCCGGCGTCGTACAGCGCGTCGGCGCGCAGCAGCTTCCATTCACCGGTCAGCGTATCGACGATGACTTCAGATACCGCCGCCCCGTAGGCGTAATAAGAGAAGGGGCTGCCGGTCATGCTCTTGCTGTCCCAGTGCAGGTGCGGGGTGGCATAGAAGCCGTCCGACCACAATTGCACGCGGGCCAGGTAGGCCTTGCCCACCAGGTCGGCAAACGGGATGGTCTGGCCGTTGACCTGCACCAGTTGCGCATAGAACTGGACGTCGGCCGCTGTTGTGGTTGCCGTGCCGTAGGTCTTGGCTGCGAATTCCGCCAGCCGGTCGCGCACCTGGCGCGCCGCGTCCTGGGCGGCCTTGCCGTTCAGGTCGGCGCCGGTAGAGGCGGCGGTAGCCGAGGTATTGGCGATCTTGCTGGTGTCGGTGGCGGTGACGCGCACCGAACCTAGCGACACGCCCAGCTCATGCGCGACCACCTGGGCCACCTTGGTATTGATGCCCTGGCCCATTTCGGTGCCGCCGTGGTTGACCAGCACCGAGCCGTCCACATACACGTGCACCAGCGCGCCGGCCTGGTTCAGGTGGGTGACGTTGAAGGCGATGCCGAATTTATGCGGGGTCAGCGCCAGGCCCTTCTTCAAGACCGGACTCCTGGCATTGAAGGCGGTCACTTCGGCGCGGCGCTTACGGTATTCGCTGTCGCGTTCGAGTTCGGCTACCAGCTCGTGGATCACATTGTCGACCACTTTCTGGCCGTACTGGGTCACGTTGCGGCCTTCGGCGTCGTTGCGCCCGTAAAAATTCAGTTTGCGCACATCCAGTGCATCCTTGCCCAGATTACGGGCAATTTCATCGACGATGTATTCGATCGCGATCGCGCCCTGTGGCCCGCCGAAACCGCGGAAGGCGGTGTTCGACTGGGTATTGGTCTTGCCGCACATGGCCTTGATCTCGACGTCCGACAGGTAGTAGGTATTGTCGAAATGGCATACCGCGCGGGTCGCCACCGGGCCCGACAAGTCGGCCGAGAAGCCGGCGCGCGACACCATCTCTACCCTGGCGCCCAGGATCAGGCCCTGCTCGTCATAGCCGACTTCGTATTCATAGTGGAATTCATGGCGCTTGCCGGTGACCATCATGTCGTCGTCGCGGTCGGCGCGCAGCTTGACCGGGCGCTTAAGGTGCAGCGCGCACATTGAGGCGACTGCGGCCCACAGGCCCGATTGCGACTCCTTGCCGCCGAAGCCGCCGCCCATGCGGCGGCATTCGACCTGCACATTATGCGAAGGCACGTCCAGCGCGTGGGCGATGATGTGCTGCATCTCGCTCGGGTGCTGGGTGGAGCAATACACGTGCATGCCGCGCCCTTCCTTCGGCACCGCGTAAGAAATCTGGCCTTCCAGGTAAAACTGTTCCTGGCCGCCCACGTCCAACTGGCCGCGCACGTGGTGCGGCGCATTGGCCAGCGCCTGCCGGGCGTCGCCGCGCTTCAGGTTCATGGGCGGGATCACGAAGGATTGCGCATCCCGCGCCGCCACCGGGCTCAGGATGGCCGGCAGTTCTTCATACACGACCTGCACCTTGCGCACCGCGCGCCGGGCCAGGTCATGGCTCTCGGCCGCCACCACAAAGATGGGCTGGCCCACGTATTCGACCAGGCCGTCGGCCAGGATAGGGTCGTCATGCACGATGGGGCCGCATTCATTGGCGCCGGGGAAATCGGCTGCGGTATACACCGCCACCACGCCGGCGGCGCTGCGCACCGCATCGAAATTGATGGAGACGATCCTGGCGTGCGCTTTCTGCGACAGGCCCAGCGCCGCATGCACGGTGCCGTGCAATTCCGGCAAGTCGTCGGTATAGGTGGCTTCGCCCAGCACGTGCAGGATGGCGGATTCATGCGGGTGCGACTGGCCGACTTCGGCCCAGTGAATGGGGCCGGCGGGTCCTGCGGCCTGGTTGGCTTCCGCAATCAGGAACGGATCAGCTTGCTTGTTCATACTTTACTCCGTGTAGCGATTAGGCGTGCGCAAAGGCGTTGACGTCCATGTTGGACAGGGGCGCGTCCGGCCGGGTTTCCAGCCAGAAGCGGCGCAACAGGTTTTGCGCAGTCTTCATCCGGTATTCACTGGAGGCGCGCATGTCGGACAGCGGCGCATAGTCTTGCGCCAGCGCTTCTACCGCGGCATCCAGGTTGGCCTGGTCCCAGGCCCGGCCTTCCAGCAGCGCCTCTGCCTTGTCGGCGCGCTTCGAGGTGGCGGCCATGCCGCCGTAGGCGATCCGCACCTCGCTTATGGTATTGCCGACCAGGGTGGCGGAAAACGCCGCGCACACGGCAGAAATATCCTGGTCGTAGCGTTTGGCCAGCTTGTAGGTGCGGAAGATGCGGTTCTGGCGCGGCAAGGGCACGCGCACCGCTTCCACGATCTCGTCGGCCTGCATGTCTTTCTTCTGGTAGGCCAGGTACAGCTTTTCCAAAGGCATGGTCAAGCGTCCGCGGCCGCCGTTCAATACCACTTCGGCGCCCAGGGCGATCAGCCAGGGCGAGGAGTCGCCGATGGGCGAGCCGTTGGCGACATTGCCACCGAGGGTGCCGGCATTGCGGATGGGCAGTGAGGCGAAACGCTTCCAGATCTCGGTCAGTTGTTCCGGATAGTGCTCGCAAATGGCGGCGTAGGCCTCGTTCAGCGTGACCCCGGCGCCGATTTCCAGCATGCCATCGCGTATCTTCATCTGCTGCAATTCCTTGACCTGACCCAGGTAGATGATGTCGTTCAGCTCGCGCATCTGCTTGGTGACCCACAGGCCGACGTCGGTAGAGCCGGCCAGGATCACGGCGCCCGGGCGGGCGGCGCGTAGCGCCAGCAGCTCGGCCAAGGTGCGCGGCGCGTGGAAGCTCTGGCCCTGATGGCTGTAGCTGAAGGATTCCTGGCGCTGCAAGGATTGCAGCGCGGCAGTTACAGCAGCGCGGTCGAATTTTTGCCTTGGCAATTCGCACATGCGCTGGGCGGCCTCTATGATGGGGCGATAGCCGGTACAGCGGCACAGGTTGCCGGACAGGGCGTCGTCAATTTCCTTGCGCGGCGGCGCGGTGGCGGAATCTTCGTTTTTCAGGTACAGGTCCCACAGCGACATCACGAAACCGGGGGTGCAAAAACCGCATTGCGAGCCGTGGCACTCCACCATCGCCTGCTGCACCGGGTGCAGGGTGTCCTGGTTCTTCAGGTCTTCCACCGTAAACAAGGCCTTGCCGTCCAGCGTGGGCAGCATTTGTATACAGGCATTGACCGATTTCATCTGTACCTGGCCATCCTGCAGCTCGCCGATGACGACGGTGCAGGCGCCGCAATCGCCCTCGGCGCAACCTTCCTTGGTGCCGGTGCAATGCAGGTCTTCGCGCAAATGCTGCAAGACGGTCTGCGTAGTCGCTGAGCGGTCTACGCTATGGGTGCTGCCGCGGTAGTAAAAACGTATCGGTTCCGACATGAATTCTCCATCATCATTTTTCCCAGGGGACCGCCTGTCGCACTGCGCATGGCCGGTATCCCGCTATGGAAGGTTTTGCGCTGTGTTGTTAATTGGCACCAATAGCACACCTATGGGCACGAATGTTGCATAAAAGAACGAGGCCGGCGCAATCCCTTCCTACAGTTTGAGATTAACACCCATGTAGAAAATGACCATATCAGAATAATGATGCGCAATATCAATGTCAGGACATTTCAAGGCTGCGGCGAAGAAAATTCTGTTCAATTGTTAAATTGCTGCAATAGTTCGTTTGCACATTTTTTGTGCATTTTAAACAGCATAAATTAATGAAAACTGTTTTCGTTTTTTGGCGACTTTACTAGGTTTTTCCCTCTGAATTTTCCTGGGGAAAGCCTTGCTATACGGAAAAAATCGAGTATATTCTTGGTCGATGGTGTTGACCCATACCATCTTTATTGGCACTTCAATTGCGGGAGAAGAATGGGAATCAACCCCTTTATTGATAATTGCACTCTTGCCGCTGCATGAATGTCGCGAAACGATGGGCCTTTTGGGTCGATGAGCAGGCACATGCTTCCATTTCTTACAATACTTATTAAAAGAAACTAAATGAACTTAGCAAAAATGAAGGTAGGCAAGCGTCTGGGCCTCGGCTTCGCACTGGTGCTGGCGCTCCTGGTTGCCGTCACGGTACTCGGCATTGCGCGCATGTCGCAAGTCCAGAATCGCCTGGAAAGAGTGATCGGTGTCAGCAATGTGGAAAACCGCCTGGTCATGGACATGCGCGCCATCGTGTACGACCGCATGGTTTCCCTGCGCAATCTGACGCTGTTGAGCGATGCCGGCGATATGGAGCCGGAACTGGCCAAGATCAAGGAACAGTCCAGGAAGTACGCCGAGGCGGAAAGCAAGCTGGCCGAGATGTTCGGCGGCGAATCCAGCACCTCGGCCGAAGAAAAGGCCTTGCTGGCCAAGCTGAAAGAGCAGGAAAACGCCTCCGCCGGCTTGCCGGCCAAAGCCCAGGAGCTGGGTTTGAAGAATGATCCGGAAGCGGCCACCATCACCCTGATCAAGAAAATCCGCCCGGTGCAAAAGAAATGGCTCGATGCGCTGGATGAAATGGTGGCGCTGGAAGATAAATTGAATGCGGAGATCGCCGCCGACGCCAAGTCTTCTTTTGCCGCCGCCAGCAGCATGATGCTGATCCTGGGCGTGCTGGCCGTGCTGGCCGGCATCGCCGCGGCCTGGGCGATCACCCGCAGCCTGTTGAAACAGCTGGGCGGCGAACCCGACTATGCAGCCAGGATCGCCAGCCAGATCGCTGCCGGCGACTTGTCGGCCGCCATCAATACCAAGGCCGGCGACAATTCCAGCCTGCTGGCGGAAATGAAGGCGATGCGCGACAGCCTGGTCAATATCGTCGGCCAGGTGCGGATCGGTACCGACACCATCGCCACCGCATCCAGCGAAATCGCCACCGGCAACCTGGACCTGTCTTCCCGTACCGAGCAGCAAGCCGGCTCGTTGGAAAAAACCACCTCGTCGATGAAGGAATTGACGGTCACGGTCAAGCAAAATGCCGACAATGCGCGCGAGGCCAACCAGTTGGCGGCGTCCGCCTCGGAAGTGGCGCGCCAGGGCGGCGTGGTGGTGGCGCAGGTGGTGGATACCATGGGCTCCATCAATGAATCGGCCAAGAAGATCGTCGACATCATCAGCGTGATCGACGGGATTGCCTTCCAGACCAATATCCTGGCCCTGAATGCGGCGGTAGAAGCGGCACGCGCCGGTGAGCAGGGCCGCGGTTTTGCGGTGGTGGCGGCCGAGGTGCGCAACCTGGCGCAGCGCAGCGCCGCAGCGGCCAAGGAAATCAAGACCCTGATCGGCGACTCTGTCGAAAAAGTCGAAGTCGGCAGCAAGCTGGTCGGCCAGGCCGGCATCACGATAGACCAGGTGGTCACCAGCGTGAAGCACGTGACCGATATCATTGCCGAAATCAGCGCCGCCAGCCAGGAACAGAGCGTGGGCATCGAAGAGGTGAATCACGCGATCATAGAAATGGACGGCGTGACCCAGCAAAATGCCGCGTTGGTGGAAGAAGCCGCCGCCGCTGCGCAAAGCCTGCAAGACCAGGCCGCGGAACTGGCCAAAGTGGTCAGCATCTTCAGGCTGAGCGCGAATGACCAGTACAGCGTGAACAACGTGGCGGCGCAGGCAGTTGCAATGCAGCGCGCCGAAGTACAGCCGAGTTTGAAGCCGGGTTTGAAGCCTATTCCGCTGAAATCCAGGACCAGGGCAATCGCGGCCAAGCCGGCGGTCGCCGCCAGGGGCGCCCGCAAGATTGCGTCTTCGTCCAGCAAGAGCGCCAATAGCAGCGACGAATGGGTTGAATTTTAATGAATGAAGAAATTGACCAGGTAAATTGGTCAATTGGTCGCAAAGAAGGAATGCGGTCGGCGCAAGCTGACCGTAAAGTTTATAAAATAATTTGAAAAGAGTATGACTATGAATGCCCGCTTCTCCACGCTTTCCACCCTGGTTTCCACCGTATTGCTGGCCGCTGCAGGTTCTGCACTGGCTGCCGATTCCGCCCCTGTGCTGGACAGCAAATCCTGCGACGCCCCGAAATACCCTAAAGCCGCGTTGATGAACGAAGAAACCGGTACGGTCAGCATGGGTTTCCTGGTTGGCACCGACGGCAAGGTGGTCGAATCCAAGGTTGAAAAATCCAGCGGCTCCAAGAGCCTGGACAAGGCCGCCCTGGGCGCCTTCAGCCAGTGCAAATTCAAGCCGGGCAGCAAGGACGGCAAGCCTGATCAATTGTGGTCCAAGGTGGATTTCGTCTGGAAACTGGAATAATTTCATCGCCGCAATTTAGCTGGACATAAAAAACGGGAGCCGAGGCTCCCGTTTTTACATGCAGATGTTAGGTTCGACTACTGCTTGCCGACTTGGCTTAACTTACTTAGCCGGCGCCCAGATAGATGAACTTGAACAGGAACACGCTGGAGATGACCCCGGCGATGGCCGACACTTGCTTGACCTTGCCAGTCATCAGCTTCAGCGCCACATAGGTGATGAAGCCGAAGGCCACGCCGTTGGCGATCGAGTAGGTGAATGGCATCAGCAGGGCGGTGACCGCGGCGGGCACGCTCTCGGTGGTGTCTTCCCAGTCAATTTCCGTCAGTTCGCGCAGCATCAGGCAGGCGACGTAGAACAGCGCAGGCGCCGTTGCATAGGCCGGCACCGTGCCGGCCAACGGCGAGATGAACAGGCAGGCCAGGAACAGCACGGCCACCGTGACCGCGGTCAGGCCGGTGCGGCCGCCCGCCTGCACGCCGGCGGCGCTCTCTATATAGGCGGTAGTGCTGGAAGTGCCGAGGAAGGAACCGACCGCGATGGCGGTGCTGTCAGCCAGCAGGGCCTTGTTCATGCGGTCCAGCTTGCCCGACTTCAGCAGGCCGGCGCGATTGGCCACGCCCATCAGGGTACCGGTGGCGTCGAACAGCTCGACCAGGAAGAACACCAGCACCACGTTCAGGATACCGACCGACAGGGCGCCCATGATGTCCAGCTTGAACAGGGTCGGCGCCAGCGAGGGCGGGGCGGAGGCGATGCCCATGAATTTATTGCCGCCGAAGACGAAGCTGGCGACGGTCACGGCCAGGATGCCGATCAGGATCGCGCCGCGCACCTTCAGCTTGTCCAGCGCCACGATCAGGAAAAAGCCGGCGATCGCCAGGATGGGGCCGATCTCATGCAAATTGCCCAGGGTGACATAGGTGGCGGGGTTGGCAACCACGATACCGGCACTCTTCAGCGAGATGATACCGAGGAACAAGCCTATCCCCACCGTAATGGCGGTGCGGATGGAATGCGGGATGCCGTTGATGATCAGTTCGCGTATCTTGAAGATACTGACGAACAGGAACAGGCAGCCTGAGATAAACACCGAACCCAGCGCGATTTCCCAGGACAAGCCCATGCCCTTCACCACCACGTAGGCGAAGTAGGCGTTCAGGCCCATGCCGGGCGCCAGCGCGATAGGGTAGTTGGCGTACAGGCCCATGATCAGCGTGCCGAGTGCCGCGGCGACGCAGGTGGCGACGAACACCGAATCCTTGGGCATACCCGCATCGCCGAGGATGGACGGGTTAACGAAGATGATATAAGCCATCGTCAGGAAGGTGGTGAGACCGGCGAGCAGCTCGGTGCGTACGTCGGTCCCATGATCCTTCAGTTTAAAAAACTTCTCCAGAAATAACATTTTGTTCCTCTCTCCTCACTTTATTATGAAATTGCTACCCGTTTCGAACTAGCAAGCGCTAGCGGCCATTGCTAAAGGCCGCAAAAACCCATCCCAAAGAAATCGTCCGCACTCTGTATCTTTTTGAGATGAGCTCTACCATTTCAGCTATTGATATTCGCAATTCGGGTGATGTAATGTCGTTCATAAA
>JAZJYH010000015.1:0-31095 GCA_040390485.1 Pseudomonadota bacterium | reverse complement strand
GGCGATAACTGCCGGTCGAATTAGACAAGCCACATCAGCGCTAACTTGTACAAAGCAAGCACTCCCGTGCGCATACGCTCTTCAATGGCAGTGTGCGGATCTGCGCTACCCATCTTTTTATATCCAAATCCCCTTGGTTCGCTTGCCGGCTGCCTGCCGTTCGAAGGCTAATTCGGTAGCGCATGGGCTTGTCGCCACCAAGTCCTTGTCCTCATGGCTGCTCTATGCCGTTTGCCGGGATAGAGCAGCGTGCCCAGTTCCTTAATGCGCGGATTAGCAAGGCAGGGGGCAGGGGCGAATTGCTCAGGGCGCGGCCTTGCCGGCGACCTTGTCGGTACTATGGCCGGCGCCGGCGGCAACGCGGGTCCAGAGCTGGGTCTGGCCGGCTTGCGGGTCCCCCTTGTAGATGCGCAGCTGGAGCTGGTCGGGGCCGGCCAGCGTCATCTGGCAGTCATAGGTTTCGCCGTTTTGGCGGTTGTAGATATGGCCCTTCCATTCTTTTGCGCTGGTTTGCCTGAAGTCCAGCAAGATCGTCATGCCCTGGGCCGGGCGGGTGTCGGCGGCCTGGCTAGGGCCGCTACTGCTACTGCTGCTATTGGGGCTCATAGCCTGGTTGCTGATGGCGCGCACTACGGTGCCGCACAGCGCCTGGCCGCAGGGGGCAATTTCCACTTCCAGGTTGCCGCTTTGGGTCAGCCATAGGCCGCTCTGCGCCGCTGCGGCCTGGGCCAACTGCCTGTTGCCCAGCAGCTGGCCGGGGAACTCTTCGCCGCCGACCACATAGCTGCCGTCAGTCTGCGCCTGTTTTAATTCCGCGATGACTTCGGCGCGAGTCCTGGATGAGCTGAAATCTGCTGCCGCGGCCGTGCCGGCCAGCCAGGGAGCCGCGGCGGCACCCAGGCTCAGGGTAAGTGCGGCGATCGATTGTTTGGCATTCATTTGCTACTCCTTTGGTGAGCCGCTGCCAGTTGCACGATGGGGGGCGACTGAGCGGATAGCAGGATTACACCGCCGCGTTGTATCCGCTATGTGTTCTGGCACCCTGGTTTTGCAATTTTATGTATCTATCTCGACTCCAGATACATTGGGATACAAAACCCCGGCAGGGTAGGGGAAAATCAGATATAAACCTAGCTTTACAGTGTTTTCTTCAGATATGGCGTGCGCGCTCAACCTTTACCGATTATTGATCATTTCCGATGGAACAAGCTGACCACATCCTGGTCGTCGACGACGACCGCGACATCCGCGAATTGCTGAGCACCTATTTGCAAAAGAATGGTTTCAAGGTCAGCGCCGCCGCCAATGGCCGGCAGATGCGCGCGGCGCTGGAGCTTGGGCCTGTCGACCTGATCGTGCTGGACCTGATGTTGCCGGGTGAGGATGGGCTGGTGCTGTGCCGCGACTTGCGCGCGGGCGAGCACAGGGCCGTCCCCATCCTGATGCTGACCGCGCGCACTGAAGAAACCGACCGCATCGTGGGCCTGGAGATGGGGGCCGATGATTACCTGGGCAAGCCCTTTGCCTCGCGCGAACTGGTGGCGCGCATCAAGGCGGTGCTGCGGCGCACTCGCATGCTGCCGCCGAACATGCGCGCCGGCAGCGCCAATGAGGCCACGCCCGTGCTGGCCTTTGGCGACTGGCGGCTGGATACGGTAGCGCGCCATTTGCTGGATAGCAGCGGCACCATGGTGATGCTGAGCGGGGCCGAATACCGCCTGCTGCAGGTGTTTGTCGAACATCCGCAACGGGTGCTGAGCCGCGACCAGTTGCTGAACCTGACCCAGGGCCGCGATGCGGAATTGTTTGACCGCTCGATCGACCTGCTGGTCAGCCGCCTGCGCCAGCACCTGCTGGATGACGCGCGCGAGCCGCGTTATATCAAGACCGTGCGTAACGAGGGCTATGTGTTTGCTGCGGCGGTAACGCCCGCAGTAGCCCCTACGGTAGCCCCTGCAGCATCCGCACCGGCAGCGGTATCCGGGGGCATGGCATGAAACTGGCAACGATCCGTAGCCATTGGTGGCCATACACCCTGTTTGGCCGCCTGACCCTGATCCTGTGCGTAGGCCTGGTGGCGGCGCACACGCTGTCCTTTGGGCTGATCCTGTATGAAAAGGCGCAGTCTTCCAAGGCGATGATGATCTATTACCTGGGCAAGGACGTCGCCAGCTCTATCGCCATCCTGGAACGGGTGCCTGCGGCGGAGCGCGCCAGCTGGCTGGACAAGCTGGCGCGCAACCGCTACTACTATGTGCTGGGCCCCGGTCCCCAGGGGAAGCCTTACCAGTCGCCGCTTTGCAAGGAAATCGTCGAGGTGGTCTCTGCCGCCATCGGCCACCAGTACGCCATAAACACCACGGCGAAGGACGATGCTTTGCAAGGGCCGCAACTGAACCTGCACCTGGCGCTGGTCGACGGCACGCCGGTGACGGTGGTGCTGAGCCCACCCGATATGGCGATTTCGCCGTGGGTGCCGGTGATCCTGACGATACAGCTGGCGATCCTGGCGCTGTTTACCTGGCTGGCGGTGCGGGTCGCGGCCCGCCCGTTGGCGCAACTGGCGCACGCCGCCGACATGCTGACGCCCGACATGCAAACCGCTCCGCTGCCGGAGGACGGGCCGCTGGAGGTGGCGCGGGCCGCCGCCGCCTTCAATGCCATGCAACGCCGTATCAGCGCCTACCTGGCCGAACGGGTACAGATCCTGGCGGCGGTGTCGCACGATCTGCAAACGCCGATTACCCGCCTGCGCCTGCGCGCCGACATGCTGGACGACGAGGTGCAGCGCGACAAAATGCTGGGCGACCTGACGGCGATGCAAATGCTGGTGGAGCAGGGGATAGCCTATGCCAGATCGCAAAGCCAGGCCCAGGCCCCCGACGAGGCGCCTTGCCGCATCGACCTGGATGCCTTGCTGCGCAGCCTGGTGTATGACTACCAGGATGCGGGGCAGACGGTGGCCCTGGATGGGCAACTGGGGCAGCCCTTCACCAGCAGGCCGCAAACCTTGCGGCGCATCCTGAGCAACCTGGTCGACAATGCGCTCAAATTCGGGCGAGAGGTGGAAATCCAGGTCAAAGCTGCCGCCGGCCAGGTATCGATTGCGGTGCTGGATCGCGGGCCCGGCATACCGCAGGATCAGCTAAGCGCCGTGCTGCAGCCTTTTTACCGTATAGAAAATTCGCGCAACCGGGAAACCGGCGGTAGCGGCCTGGGCTTGGCTATCGTGCAGCAGTTGATCGTCTCGCTGGGCGGGAGGCTCACATTGTCGAATCGCGATGGCGGAGGCTTGATGGTGTCGCTGCTGATCCCCTTGCAACTGGGCGAAAATAGGGCAAGAGCGGCATACGGTGAGTGAAGGTAAAAAGAAAAGGCGGGCATGCTTGCCCGCCTCGTGCTGTCTGCTTAAGTAGTAGATAAGTAGCAGAAGTAATGCTTCAGAAGTAACGTTTGACGACGTCGGCAAATGCCGCTTCGGCCGACATGCCCTTTTTCATCAGGCCGGTGATTTCGGCTGAATGTTCGCCTATGCTAGGCGGCAGGTTCTGGCGGTTATTCTTGAAGTAATCATACTTGGCAGCGTCGACCAGGTCCTGGGCCTTGACTGCCGCCGTGGTGTTGCGGGTGGCGCCGCCGCTGGAGCGGGTGACCCGGGTGCCGCTGCCGGTCTTGACCACGCCGCCGGCCAGCACGGTCTTGATCTGGTCCAGGGTGAAGATGCCGGACACATTGCCGACGCCGAATTCGCCGTCCTTGGGCGTGACCAGGCGATTATTGCTGTCGAAGGTCATGCGCTTTTCGGAGGCGTTGATGGTCTGGTAGTTGGGGCCGATGCCGGTGCCGGTCAGTGCAAACTGTACGCGGTCGCCGTAGGCGTCCATTTTTTCAACGACGTTTTTCAGGTAATCCGGTGTGAAGGTGTCGATTTTGCCGGTCCAGCGTTTGGTTCTTGTGCTCAAAATACTTTATTTCCAAAAAATGATGGCTGCTTCCACTGGAAGCCTTGCCGGGTGTTGTTCAGCATGTGTTTCAGCCGATGATGCAGCTCAGACCGACATTATCGCCGATCATGATTTATTAAGTGCGAACTGCTGCAAAAAATATTATTTCTGGTTAGCAATGAATAAATTTTTTGCAGGTCGGCATCCGGTGCCTTGCTGAAAAATCAAGCATAATAAGCCCACCTGTTTTGCCGATGGCGGCGCCTGCCGCCCCTGACGAGGCGGGTGCTGCAGATGGCTGGTCGGGTGCGTCGGTATGCCGGCGCGCAGGCAAGCCGGTCTGTGGTGGGGCGGCGGTAAATAAAGCGCCATGCTTGTTGGTCGACCGGCCCTTAGTCTGATTTCTCTCGTAAAAGGATGAATGATGAATAAACTTACTACTGCGGCGGGCGCGCCGGTCGTCGACAACCAGAATACCCAAACCGCGGGGCCGCGCGGGCCGGCGCTACTGCAAGACGTATGGCACCTGGAAAAACTGGCGCATTTCGACCGGGAAGTCATACCGGAGCGCCGCATGCACGCCAAGGGCTCGGCGGCGTATGGCACGTTCACCGTCACCCATGACATCAGCCAATACACCAAGGCCAAGCTATTTTCGCAGGTCGGCAAGAAGACCGAGCTGATCGTGCGCTTTTCCACGGTGGCCGGCGAGCGCGGCGCGGCCGATGCGGAGCGCGATATACGCGGCTTTGCGATCAAGATGTATACCGAAGAGGGCAACTGGGACCTGGTCGGCAATAATACGCCGGTGTTCTTCCTGCGCGACCCGCTCAAGTTCCCCGACCTGAACCATGCGGTCAAGCGCGACCCCAAGACCAATTTGCGCAGTGCGAATAATAACTGGGACTTCTGGACCAATTTGCCGGAGGCGCTGCACCAGGTCACCATCGTGATGAGCGACCGCGGCATCCCGCGTTCCTACCGCCATATGCACGGCTTTGGCAGCCATACTTTCAGCTTTATCAGCCCCCGCAACGAGCGTTACTGGGTCAAGTTCCATTTCCGCACCGAGCAGGGCATACAGAACCTGAGCGATGCCGAAGCCACCGAGCTGGTTGGCCGTGACCGCGAGAGCGCGCAGCGCGACCTGTTCAACAGCATAGAGAACAAGGACTTTCCGCGCTGGACCATGCTGATCCAGGTCATGCCGGAAAAAGAGGCCGGCAGCTATTACCTGAATCCTTTCGACCTGACCAAGGTCTGGCCGCACGCGGATTATCCGCTGATAGAAGTCGGCACGCTGGAGCTGAACCGTAATCCTGAAAACTATTTCGCCGAGGTCGAGCAACTGGCTTTTTCGCCGGCCAATGTGGTGCCCGGCATCAGCTTCTCGCCGGACAAGATGCTGCAGTCGCGGCTGTTTTCTTACGGCGATGCGCAGCGTTACCGGCTGGGCGTGAACCACCACCAGATTCCGGTCAATGCGCCCAAGTGCCCGGTCAACAGCTACCACCGCGACGGCGCGATGCGGGTCGACGGCAACCAGGGCGCCACCCTCGGTTATGAGCCCAACAGCTATGGAAAATGGCAGCAGCAGCCGGACTTTGCTGAGCCGCCGCTGGCCATAGAAGGCGCCGCGGCCCACTGGAACCACCGTGAGGATGAAGATTATTATTCGCAGCCCGGCAATCTGTTCCGGCTGATGACCTCGGCCCAGCAACAGGTTTTGTTCGACAATACCGCACGCTCCCTGGGCGAGGCCTCGCGCGAAGTGCAGCTGCGCCATGTCTCCAATTGCAGCAAGGCCGACCCGCTGTATGGCGCCGGCGTCGCGGCTGCGTTGAAGCGCGGGGCGGCGGACAAGAACTCCAGTTAGCCAGTGTTTTGCACCGCGAGTGCATGGAGGCATAGGGCCGGCCCCGCAATGCGGACGCCGGCCTTTTTGTGGTTACTTGCAATTTGCCGAATTGCTATCATCTACGGCGAAACCATAACCAAGGCCAGAGCATGCTATTTGACCGCAAGAAGCCCAAGACCGCCGTCGCCGGCAAGAAAAAGATCATCCGCGACCATCGCAACTACCATGTCACGCAGCCGTCGGAAGACCTAGCCGCGCGCGAAAAGAGCAAACTGGAAAGTGGCCTCGATGTAGGCGGGCAGCTACTGAGCTTCAAGGATGGGGTACTGAGCATCAAGAAAAATCCCTTGCGCTGAGGCGGCGGGGCAAGGAATCGGCTATAGTCGAAAACCTGTCCAGACCTGATGCGAAAGTTCCACCATGATACGTTGGGATGCCCACGCCTGCCTGCCCATCCACCCGCAAGCCAGCTTTGCGCCTCTCGCCGCCTTGCAGGCGGCGGGCGTCAACTACGTGTCCGTCAATGTCGGCGCCGACATGAACCCGGTAGCGCAGGTGATGGCGGTGATCGCCGGCTTCCGCGCCACGCTGGCCGCGCAGCCCCAGCGTTACGTGCTGGCGTCGACTGTGGCCGATATCCGGCGGGCGGCCGCGGAAAACAAGATCGCTGTCGGCTTTGACCTGGAAGGCGCCATGCCGCTGATGGAGCAGCCGGAGATGGTCGCGCTGTATCACCAACTGGGCGTGCGGCAAATCCATTTTGCCTATAACCGCAACAATAGCGTGGCCGACGGCTGCCACGACAGCGAGCGCGGCTTGACTGCGCTGGGCCATCGTATGGTGCAGGCGGTCAATGCGGCCGGCATGCTGATGGATTGCTCGCACAGCGGGCGGCGCTGCAGCCTGGACATCATGGCCGCATCCAGCCAGCCGGTCATCTTCAGCCACGCCAATCCGCTGGCGCTGGTGGAGCATGGGCGCAATATCAGCGATGCGCAAATCCGGGCCTGCGCCGCCACCGGCGGCGTGGTCTGCGTATCCGGCCTGTCTTTTTTCCTGGGCAGCGAGCAGCCGACCGCCGACGACGTGGCGCGGCACGCGGCCTATGTCGCCGACCTGGTCGGCATAGAATATGCCGGCGTCGGCCTGGACATCTGTTTCCGGGAAGAGGGGCTGGACGACACGCCGCCCGGCGACTTCGACCCTGACTACTGGTGGCCGCGTTCGGCCGGTTACGACCAGCAAAAAGCTCCCAGTTTTACTCCAGTAGAGACCTGGACACTGCTGCCGGCTGCGCTGGCCAAAGTAGGCATGAGCGCGGAGCAGGCGGCCCTGGTGATGGGCGGCAATATGATGCGGGTGGCGCAACAGGTGTGGCGCGATTGAGGCCCTCTGGCCTGCCCTGAAACAGCTTGCAACAAAAGACTTACCCGGTTTGGTGTTTTGATAATAAGATATCATTGCTTCAGCAAGCCGGCTATGCTTGAGTTCCCTCTCCCGCATGCGGGAGAGGGCTAGGGTGAGGGAGGCTAAATGAATGTAGGGAATTCATTAGCGGAAAAGGCAAAACGAGGTAAATCATCATTTGCGTCATATAGGTTTTCGTTTGGCCGTTCGCCAGTAAAATTTCTGCATCAGTTTAATCACCCTCACCCCAACCCTCTCCCGCGCGCGGGAGAGGGAGTTGCCCCCAACCTTCAGGAGCGCCTAAAAATGCAAAACATCCTTACTCGTCAAATCCTGGCCGTTTCTATCGCAGCGATCTTTTCTGGTTCGGCTTATGCCGCCTCGCAGGCGCCGGTGGCGGCCGAGCACGGCATGGTAGTGACAGCCCAGCACCTGGCGACCAAGGTCGGGGTAGACGTCTTGAAGAAGGGCGGCAATGCGATAGACGCCGCGGTGGCGGTCGGCTATGCGCTGGCCGTGGTGTATCCGGCGGCCGGTAACCTGGGCGGCGGCGGCTTCATGACGATACAGCTGGCCGACGGCCGCAAGACCTTCCTCGATTTTCGCGAAAAAGCGCCGCTGGCGGCGACCGCCAATATGTACCTGGACGCCAATGGCAATGTGATCAAGGGCCTGTCCAGCAACGGCTACCTGGCGGTCGGCGTGCCGGGCAGCGTGGCCGGCATGGAATACGCGCTGGCCAAATACGGCACGATGAAACGGCCTGCAGTGATCGCGCCGGCCATCCGCTATGCGCAGCATGGCTTCACGCTGGATGAGGGCGACGTCGACATGCTGTTGACGGCCACCGAAGACTTCCGCAAGGACGCGCCTTCGGCCGCGATCTTCCTGAACAAGGGCGAACCGTATAAACCGGGACAAACGTTGGTGCAAAAAGACCTGGCCAGGACCCTGCAGCAGATCAGCCGCAACGGCGCAGACGGGTTTTACAAGGGGCCGGTCGCCAAGGCGATCGTCGCCGCCAGCCAGGGCGGCAAGGGCATACTGGCGCAGGCCGACCTGGACCAATACCAGGTCAGGGAGCTGGCCCCGGTCGAGTGCGATTACCGCGGCTACCATATCGTATCGGCGCCGCCGCCCAGTTCCGGCGGCGTGGTCATCTGCGAGATCCTGAACGTGGTGGAAGCCTATCCGCTGAAGGAGCTCGGCTACGGTTCGGCGCAGGGCGTGCACTACCAGATAGAAGCGATGCGGCACGCCTACGTCGACCGCAATAGCTACCTGGGCGACCCCGATTTTGTGAAAAATCCGCTGGACCGGCTGCTGGACAAGAATTACGCGGCCAAGATACGGGCCGCGATAGACCCGGCCAAGGCCGGCGTCTCGAAAGACATCAAGCCCGGAGTGGCGCCGCATGAAGGCAGCAATACCACGCATTATTCCATCGTCGACCAGGCCGGCAATGCCGTATCGGTGACCTATACAATCAACGACTGGTTCGGGGCCAAGGTGACGGCGGCCCAGACCGGCGTCTTGCTGAACGATGAGATGGACGACTTCACCTCCAAGATAGGCGTGCCGAACATGTATGGACTGGTGCAGGGCGAAGCCAATGCGATCGCGCCGGGCAAGCGGCCCCTGAGCTCAATGGCGCCGACCATCGTCACGCGCGACGGCAAACCCTTCATGGTGGTCGGCACGCCGGGCGGCAGCCGCATCATCACGGCCGTGGTGCATACGATACTGAACGTGATCGACTACGGCATGAACATCCAGGAAGCGGTCGATGCGCCGCGCTTCCACCAGCAATGGCTGCCGGACGTCACCAATGTGGAGACCAATGGACTGAGCCCGGACACCCGCAAGATCCTGGTGTCCATGGGCCACAACCTGGGCGCGCCGCAGCCGGCCAACCATATTGCCGCGATCCTGGTGGGCACGCCCTCAGTCGGCGGCAAGGCGCGCGGCGCCAACCAGTTTTACGGCGCCAATGATCCGCGCCGCAATTCCGGCCTGGCGCTGGGATTTTAAGGGAGCACCCCGCGGCATTTGCCAAGACGCGAGGCCGCTGAAACCGCACAAAATATTGCCGTTGGGGAATGGACCGTAGGGGGCATGGTGTCGGGCCAGGGGGCCCGGCCGCATGTACGCTTGGCGTAGACGGTACTGCGATTGCCCGTTGATGGGAATTCAGCACGCTAGTAACATATAAAACTTGTTTTTTGTGCATTTATTGCACTAGTATGTGTTATATCAGCCGCAAGGAGTTCGCATGACAACTGCCGCAATGCACCCCCGCATCCTGATCGTTGACGACGAGGCGGCGCACATGCGAGCACTATGCGATACCCTGCGCGATCACGACTATGACACCACCGGTTTCGTCTCTGGTGACGCTGCGCTGGCTGCATTGGCCGCGTTGGCTGGCGAGAGCACGGCGAGCTTCGACCTCTTGCTCACCGATCTGATGATGCCGGAGATAGACGGCATTACGCTGGTGCAGGCGGCGCGCAATATTGATCCGGACCTGGCCTGCATCATCATGACCGGCGAAGGCTCGATCACCACCGCAGTGCGGGCGATGAAGGTCGGCGCGCTGGACTATATCATCAAGCCGTTCAAGGTTTCCGCCATCCTGCCGGTGCTGTCGCGGGCGCTGGAGACGCGGCAACTGCGCCTGGAAAACGCCAAGCTGGAACAAAGGCTGCGCGAGCACGCCGTCGAACTCGACGCCGTGAACAAGGACCTGGACCTGGCCAGGAAACAGGCGGAGAGCGCCAATCGCGCCAAGTCGACCTTCCTGTCCAATATGAGCCATGAATTGCGCACGCCGCTCAACGCCATCCTCGGTTTTTCGCAAATCCTGACCTCGGACACCTTGCCCTCGACCTTGGCAGAGAAAAAGGAATACGCCACCGACATCATGCGCGCCGGCACCCATCTGCTGACGCTGATCAACGAGATTCTCGATCTGGCCAAGGTCGAGTCGGGCACCATGACGCTGTCGATGGAAGCGGTGGCGCTGGATGAGGTGTTCCAGGAATGCGGCACGATGATAGAACCGCTGGCGAACAAGCGCGGCATCCAGGTGCGGTTTGCGGAACATACCGGCATACACCTGCTGGCCGACCGGACCCGCCTGAAGCAGGTCTTGATCAACCTGCTGTCGAACGCGATCAAATACAACCGCGAGCACGGCAAGGTCAGCGTGGAGTGCGAACCGGCGGAGGCCGGGCGTGTTCGCATCGCCGTGCAGGACACCGGCGTGGGCCTCGACGCCAAGCAGCTGGAGGCGATCTTCCAGCCCTTTAACCGCCTGGGGCAGGAAGCCTTCGATGAAGAGGGCACCGGCATCGGCCTGGCGCTGACCAAGCGTCTGGTGGAAGAAATGCAGGGGGGAATCGACGTCGCCAGCACGCTCGGGGTCGGCAGCACTTTTACGATAGAGCTGGCCGCCTGCGATCCTATCGAGCCGCAGTTGCTCGGCTACGCAGACAAAATCAAACCCAGGGTGCATGCGGTGCAAAAGCAGCTGTCACGGAAAACCCTGCTGTATGTGGAAGATAATCCGGCCAACCTGAAGCTGGTGGCCGAACTGATACGCCTGCGCGCCGACCTGGATTTGCTGTCCGCCGGCAATGCCTATCACGGCATCGAACTGGCCCGCCTGCATATGCCACACGTGATACTGATGGATATCAACCTGCCTGGCATGGACGGCATCGAAGCCACGCGCAAGCTGCGCGACGATCCGAAAACCGCGGGCATCCCGGTCATCGCGATCACCGCCGGCGCCATGCCCAGCGACGTCAAAAAAGGCATGGCGGCCGGTTTTTTCCGTTATCTCACCAAGCCCATCGACATCAATACCTTTACCGAAGCGGTCGATAGCGCGCTGGGGTGTGAAGCAAACAAGCACAAGGAGTAGGGCGCAAGCTTGCTTGCAACAAGATGTGAAATGTTGCATTTGGCTTTTGAACATGCCAAATTTCGCGGGACTGACAATTCCGTTCTTAGGTGATTTATTTCTTTCTAATAGGTGAATCAAATGACGAACATGACCGCTACAGACATTTCCCAGATAGACCGTTGGCAGAAAGACCGGCAGAAGCTTTTCAAGTCGGTCCCCGCCGCCGGGAAAAAAATCAAATACCTGGGCAAGGAATTCCTGGTCTACCCGAATACTTTTTGGCCGTTCACGGATAGCCAGCCGCTGGTCAAGAATTTCCGTATCAAGAGCGGGGAAAGCGTGCTGGACGTGGGAACCGGGTCGGGCGTCATCGCCATCTTCTCTTGCTACTCGGGGGCCGGCAGGGTGGTGGCGGTGGATATCAACCCGGCGGCGATCAAGAGCGCGAAGCATAATGCCAAGCAGCACGGTTTCGACAAGATCATGAAAGTCAAACGCTCCAACCTCTTCGACAACGTCGGCCCGGAACAGTTTGACGTGATTACCGCGAATATTCCTTTCCGCAATAAACCCGCGCCTGACGTGGTCGCCCGCTCGCAATGGGATACCGATTTCAAAACCAACACGAAGTTTTTCCAGGAAGTGGGAAATTACCTGAAACCGGACGGACGCATCTACTTTGTGCAATCCAATTTCGGGGAAACCGATGAGATCAAAAAACTGGCCAAGGCGGCAGGCTTTTCGGTCAAGGCGGTTGGAACCGAAGTTTCAGGAAAGGCGGAAACAAAGAAATTCACTGCCTTTCTCATGAAGCGAGCCTAGCCGGCCTCCCCATGAGCGATCTCATTCACACCGTGAACATGATGCGCAATGTATCGCGCACCGAAATGAGTTCGCTGGTCAAACGTGTGGTGGTTATCCTGGGCAGTCCGAGGTCGGGATCAAGCCTGCTGAAAAGCATCCTCGCCGCACACCCCGCCATTGCATCGCTGGATGGAGAAATAGAGCCATTTCTTGCACTGACAAGAAATGGCTTCGGTTACAACTCCGACAGCGATGCAATCGGCGTGCTGGCCAACAAAAACGACTTGGCCGATAATATCTTCGACGACCTGACCGTGCCTACCGCGGAGTTTCCTCCGCTGGCGCAGCTGAAGAAGCGCTGGGAAAAAAGGGTCTTGCTGCAATTCCCAAACCTGTTCTCCGAAAAAGCTGGGCACATGAGGCTGTTGCAGTCGCTGGATGAGGCGATGGAGGAAGTCAGCGCCTGCCGCATTCGGGAAGAAAGCCAGTTGCAGGCTTGCATCCTGTCGAAAGTGTTCAGGAATGAACCATGGCGAATGCACTATTACGATGGGAAACCGGCATCGGGCGCGAGCCGTTGTTTCGACGAATCCTTGAAAATCGAAGAGCCGCCTTTTGTCGTCCCCAGGCACTACCGGAGGCAGTTCAGCGAGCATGATGCGGAACATAAGACGCTGCTGTTCAAGACGCCACCCGATGCGTATCGCATCGGCATGTATGAGCAACTGTTCCCCAATGCCGATATCCGTTACCTGCACTTGACCCGGGGCTATGCGCAAACCGTGAACGGGCTGATGGATGGCTGGCTGTCGCCGGTGGGGTTTTTCTCGCATGACCTGAGACGGGTCGGTTTGCATCTGGATATCAGGGGGTATTCCGATTTTGTCAAATTTGGCAGGAGCTGGTGGAAATTTGACCTGCCGCCGAACTGGAGGGAATTCGTCAGCGCCAGCCTGGACGATGTTTGCCTCAACCAGTGGCTTTCTACCCATAGGGCGATTCTGGCGAGCGGAGTGCATGCCTTGCGGATTTCTTTCGAAGATTTCCTGCTCGACCCGATGACGGCAACCGGCAAGCTGACGCAGTATCTCGGTTTGCCGGAAATGAAATTACCGCCGTCGCTGCCCGTGATGATGGCGACCGAAGCGCCGGGACTACGGCGCTGGAAAAAACGCGAGGGCCAGTTGCTGGCCATGGGAAAGAGGAAAGAGGTCGGCGCCATGATGGAAATGCTGGGGTATGAAATGAATCCCGAGACCTGGCTATGACTATTAAAAAGCGCCTGCTGGTGCCGTTTTTGATGGGACAGCGACGCCAGGGGCTGGCGCGTGTCCGTGATATAGATGCGCACCCCTGGGAAGTCTTGACGGTTGCCGATTTCACCGAAACAAGAATCGCCGACGCGAATGAAAAATTGCGCAGGATGGGCAGGATCTATGCGCTGCTTTCCGACGCCGTACAAGACGCGGTGAACCAGGGCCAGGTGCCGGTGAGTATCGCGGGCGACTGTGTTTCTACGCTGGGGGTACTGGGCGGCTTGCAAAAGGCAGGGAAAGCGCCGGACCGCATACTGTGGCTGGACGCGCACGGCGATTTCCATACCTGGCAGACTACCCAAACGAAATATCTCGGCGGCATGCCGCTGGCCATGCTGGTAGGGCGCGGCGACCGGCGCATGGAAAGCCGCGACGCCGTCGCGTCTTTCGTGGCAGAAATTGGGGTCCAGCCCTATCCGGAACAACAAGTGATCTTGTCGGATGCGCGCGACCTCGATCCCGGCGAAAGGGAGGCTATCCTGGCTTCCAAGGTGCTGATCTGTCCCGTTTCGGATATTTCGCGCCACCTGGTGCCGGGCGAAAGCCTGTACCTGCATTTCGATACCGACGTGATAGACGCCGAAACGGAAATGCCGGCTCTCAAATACCATGTGAAACAGGGCCCTAGCTATGCAGAAATCGCTGCACTGTTCCAATCCCTGCGGGGCAAGAACATCGTCGCCATTTCTGTTTCTGCCTGGCATGAAGAAAAAGATCTTGATAATAAAGCCGCATTTGCTTGTCTGAAATTGCTAAAAGAACTAGAATAAAACGCAAGCCTTCCCCAATTTGGAAATCTGCTCCCGCAATTGGAACCTGAGTCTTTTTTGTTCCGTCTTGTGGGAAACCTGCATCAAGGGCCCGTATCTTAACTTTCGGCGACTTTGTAGTGTTGTAATGCTGGCGGCGGCACCCTTGTCCATGACAGTGGCGCTGAGAGCTAGAAGGGAGATTCACGATGACCGGCAAGTCGGACGGACGATCCTATGGCAGGGCTAGCCTATCCCTGATTGCAGGCTTGCTGATCGTGGCAGGTTCGCTGGGCGCGGGCTACGCCTGGCTCACTCGGGCAGCACCGGCACCCAGGGCGGGACCGCTGGAAGAAATCACCATTGCAACGACCGAATATGTAGGCACCTGTCCTATCATCGCAGCGCGCGATAAGGGCTATTTCGCGAGCGAGGGAATACACGCCGTCGTTCAACCCCACTCTAGCGGCAAGGCCTCCATGGAGGCGGTGCTGCAGGGGCAGGCCAATTTAGGGACCGTCGCCGACATCCCCATCATGTTTGCCGGGATGGTGAATCGACCCATCGCCGTTATCGCCACCATCTTCAAGACAGAGAAAGACCACGGGATAGTCGGGCGCCGGGACAAGGGCGTGGCCGCACCCGGGAGCCTGAAGGGGAAACGCATAGGCGTCACGCTGAATACTTCCGGCCACTTCACCCTCGATGCCTTCCTTAACCTGCAAAAGTTGTCGGGCAAGGAAGTGACGATGCGTAACTACAAGCCGGAGGAGCTTCCCTTGGCGCTGGCGCAGGGCGAGGTCGACGCCATTGCAAGCTGGGAACCCTTCCTGGAAACGGCGCTGACCGAACTCGGCGGCAATGGCGTGGCCTTCTATGGCCAGGACGTCTACGAAAGCCTGTATAGCGTGGTCGGGATGCGCGACTATATCGTGCGCCATCCCGAAACCGTCCGGAAGATCTTGCGCGCGCTGGCCCGCGGCGAGGACTTTTGCAGCAACTCGCCTGATGCGGCGGGGATGCTGATTGCTGCCGGCATCAAGCTCGATGCGGCGAAGCTGAAGGCGGCCTGGCCGTCTTACCGCTTCGATATCGTGCTGGACCAGGGCCTGATACTGGCGCTGGAGGACGAGGCGCGCTGGGCCATCAAGAACAAGCTGGCAACCAGGACCGATATGCCGAACTATCTCAACTATATCTATCTGGATGGGATGGAGGCGGTGATGCCGTCGGCGGTGACAATTATTCATTAAACCCGGATCCGGTAATAGAGAGCCAAAGTGAAAATTTCGACCCGACTCAAGCTTGCCGAATTGTTTTCCTTCGTGATAGTCGCGATCATCGTCGGCGTGTTGCTGTCGACCACGCTGCAGATGCGGCGCGAGCTCTCCAAGAACGAGGAAGCCGGCGAAGTGTTGCAGGCAGTGACCGCGCTGAGATACCTGACGCTGGAATATGCGCTGCGCCACGAAGAGCGCACCCGGGCCCAGTGGCAGCTCAGGAGCACGTCGCTGTCCAAATTGTTGGCGACGACCACAAAATTCACCGGCTCCGAGGAACAGGAAATCATTGCCGGACTGCAGCATACCCAGCAAAGCGTCGATAAGCTATTCGGCCTGCTGGTGGACAACCACCAGGAGCTGCTGCTCGACAAGCAGAAGAGGGAGGTGCTGGAAGAACTGGAGTCCAGGCTGTCCGGGCAGATCACCAACAAGACGCAATCCATGATTTCCGATGCGCTGAACCTGTCCGAGCAAAGCCGCAAAGGGGTCCTGGATGCCCAGCAGCAGGCCAATATCGCCGTGGTCAGCTTCAGCGGCATCGTGATGCTAGTGGTGGCGGCGACCATCTTCATCACGCTCAGGAGCGTCACCCGGCCACTGGAAAAGCTGCGCGAAGGCACGGCGATAGTCGGGGCCGGCAATCTTGATTTTTCGCTGGGCATGAACAGCAAGGATGAGATCGGCGAGCTGGCGCTTGCGTTTGACGGCATGACGGAAAAGCTGAGGCGGACCACCGTCTCGCGCGATGAACTGGTCAAGACCAATGAAGCCTTGCAGACTGAAATCATCGTGCGCCAGCAGGCGGAACAAAAGGTCCATGCCCAGCTCGGGCGCTTGAACCTGCTGCATCAAATCACGCGTTCGATAGGCGAGCGCCAGGATCTGCGCAGCATTTTCCAGGTCGTCATCCGCTGCCTGGAGGACCAGCTGCCGGTGGATTTTGGCTGCATCTGCCTGTATGACCAGTCGCAAAACCTGCTGGATGTTACCTGCGTCGGCTTGCAGAGCGAAGCGCTGGCGCAGGAATTTTCGATGACCGAGCACTCTCAAATCCCTATCGACGAGAACGGCCTGTCGCGCTGCGTGCGCGGGCAGTTGGTGTACGAGGCCGATATCAGCGAAGTGCTGTTTCCCTTCCCGCGGCGGCTGGCGCGCGGCGGGCTGCGGGCGCTGGTGATGGCGCCCTTGCTGGCCGAGAGCACGATATTCGGGGTTCTGGTCGTGGCCAGGATGCAAGATCACAGCTTCAGCAGCGGCGAGTGCGAGTTTCTGCGGCAATTAAGCGAGCACGTTGCCCTGGCCGCCAACCAGGCGCAGCTGTACGGCGCCTTGCAGCAAGCCTACGACGACATACGGCAGACCCAGCAATCGGTCATGCAGCAGGAACGCTTGCGGGCGCTCGGCCAGATGGCGAGCGGCATCGCGCACGACATCAACAACGCCATCTCCCCGGTCGCCCTGTATACCGAATCGCTGCTGGAGACCGAGCGCAACCTGAGTCCGCATGTCAGGGACAGGCTGGAAGTGATCAAGCGCGCCATTGACGACGTGGCGGCGACCGTCGCCAGGATGCGGGAATTTTACCGCCAGCGCGAGCCGCAGCTGACCTTGGCGCCGGTCAATGCTAATCGCCTGATCCAGCAGGTGATTGACCTGACGCGGGCGCGCTGGAGCGATATGCCGCTGCAGCGCGGCATCGTGATCACTTTGCAGACCGAGCTCGCGCCGGACCTGCCGGCCATCATGGGGGTGGAAGGCGAAATCCGGGAAGCGCTGACCAACCTCATTTTCAACGCGGTGGATGCGATGCCGGACGGCGGCACCCTGACGCTGAGGACCAAGTTGGCGCAGGGCGCCGATACAAGCGAAGGGGCGGAAGGGACGGCATTGCAGCAGGTGCAGATCGAGGTGGGAGACACCGGTGTCGGCATGGGCGAGGATACGCGGCGGCGCTGCCTGGAACCGTTTTTTACGACCAAGGGCGAGCGCGGAACCGGACTGGGGCTGGCCATGGTGTACGGAATGATAGGGCGGCACAGCGCGAATATTGAGATTGATACCGTGCCCAACCAGGGCACGACGATGCGCCTCGGCTTCCTGGTGCCGCTCTCCGGCGCAGAAGCCGCGCGGCCGGCGGCCGCCAATATCATCCCGACCAATCTGCGCATACTGGTCGTGGATGACGATCCCATGGTGCTTAAATCCTTGCGCGACATCCTGGAAATCGACGGCCACCTGGTCGTCGCGGCCGACGGCGGCCAGGCCGGCATCGACAAGTTCCGCAGCTCGCAAGCGGGAAGCGAGCAATTTTCCATCGTCATTAGCGACCTCGGCATGCCGTATATAGACGGGCGCAAGGTCGCCAGCGCAATCAAGCAAATGTCGCCGTCCACGCCGGTGATCTTGCTCACCGGCTGGGGCCAGCGCCTGGCCAGCGACGGCGATAATCCCGTGCACGTGGACTGCGTGCTCAGCAAGCCGCCCAAGCTGCGGGAGTTGCGCGAAGCATTGGCGAGAATATTCCAGACTGGCCAGACGGTGGATGACGGCGTCATCCTGCAGGAATAGAAGCCGCAGGACTGGAGAGTGCAGCCGGGAGGGGCAAGGGGCCGGCCGGCAGCAAAACCATGGGTGTGTGAAAGCTGATGATATACTGTGCTTATGTACAGTTAATTGATCATCTCTTTCATCTCAGTGTCTCTCGCAATGATTCCCACGCTGGAAAACCCTTACTATTACCTGGCTAATTTCCATACGGTGCTGGACTGGATTGCCGAGCGCTACGACGACCTGCTGGTGGACCAGGAGCGCGACTTCATCCGGCAGTTTTCCGCCCTGCCCAAGGCCTCGCAGGCCCTGCTGGCCAGGATGGTGATGCGCAAGGGCGAGCTGTTCCGCGCCAGCAAGTTGAACTATGCCGAAATCGGCGATACCCGGCTGGCGGCAGCGCCGCTGGTGGCGCTGGGCTGGGTGGACGACGAACCGCTGTTGTACCTGGAACACCTGTTCGTGCTGTTGAAGAAAGATGAAATCGCCCGCGCACTGGCTTTGCCGCCGGCCCTGGCCGCCGCAAAAAAAGCCCAGCAGCTGGAAGCGCTGCGTGACAGCTATGGCGAGCAGACGCGCAGCCTGCAGCACTGGTATTCCGATGGCAGCGATGGCCGCGACTGCGCCGACTGCATCGACTGTGTATATCACCTGCTGATCGGCCCGCTATGCGAACGCCTACGCCTGATGTTCTTCGGCAACCTGTACCAGGACTGGACCGAGTTTGTGCTGGCCGACCTGGGCATCTACAAATACGAGAAGGTGGAATTTTCGGCGGCTTCGCGCGGTTTCCGCACGCGCGCCGACGTCGATACTTACCTGCATCTGCAGCAGTGCCGCGAGCGCTTCCAGCTGGAACAGCCTTTGCCGGACATTTTGGCGGACATGGGCGAGGTGCTCGACAATCCCTGGCTGGAAGGCCGGCGCTCCAAGCTCCTGTTCCAGATCGCGCAGCAGTACGAGAAATTGCAGGACTGGCAGCCCGCGCTGGCGATCTACCGCGGATGCAGCCATCCGGGCTCCCGCGCACGCGCGATCCGCGTACTGGAGCGCCTGCAAGAGTTTGGCGCCGCGTTTGAGCTGGCGGAAATCGCGGCGCAGGCGCCTGAGAGCGAGGCCGAACAGCAGCAGCTGGCCCGCATGCTGCCCAGGCTGCGGCGTAAGCTGGGGCAGCCCAGGCTGCCTGCCAGCGCCGCCTTGAGCTTGAGCAGCGTGGAGTTGCGCCTGCCCAGGCCGCAGCAGGATTTCTATGTGGAGGCTGTGGTCAGGGACCACCTGGCGCAAAGCGATGCCGACGCCTCGGTGCACTATGTCGAGAACACGCTGATCAATTCGCTGTTCGGGCTGCTGTGCTGGGATGCGGTCTTCGTCTCGCTGCCGGGGGCGTTTTTTCATCCTTTCCATACCGGGCCGGTGGATTTGCATAGCGCGGACTTTTATCGCCGGCGCGAGCGCGAGTTCCAGCTGTGCCTGGCGCAGCTGGACAGCGACCAGTACCGGCACACGATACGGCAGTGTTTTGCGGCCAAGGCCGGGATACAGTCGCCGTTTGTATCCTGGGGCAGCCTGAGCCAAGACTTGCTGGAACAGGCCTTGGCCTGCATCCCGGCGCGGCACCTGAAAAGCTGCTTTGACAGGATACTGCAGGACATCAAGGCCAACCGCTCCGGCTTGCCCGACCTGGTCCAGTTCTGGCCGCAGGAACAGCGCTACCAGCTGATCGAGGTGAAAGGCCCGGGCGACCGCTTGCAGGATAACCAGCTGCGCTGGCTCGACTATTGTGTCGCGCACGATATCCCGGTCGCCGTCTGTTATGTGGAATGGCTGGAGGAGGGCGCAGCTTGAGCGATGTGAGCGATTTGTGCGAACTGAAGCAGGCCACGTACACCGTGGCCGTGCGCGCGCTATGCGAGTTCACTGCCAAGCTGGGCGACCTGGACCTGCGCTTCACGCCGTCGCCCAGTGCGCAGGAGGGCATCGCCGGGCACGCCGTCGTGACCGGGCGCCGCGCCGGCGGCTACCTGGCCGAGCTCAGCCTGGCCGGCGTCTACAAGCAGCTGCTGGTGCGCGGTCGGGCCGACGGTTATGACCCGGTAAAAAATCAGCTGGAAGAAATCAAGACCTATCGCGGCGACCTGCACAAGATGCCGGCCAACCACAGGCACTTGCACTGGGCCCAGGTCAAAGTCTACGGCCACTTGCTGTGCAAGCAGATGGAGCTGACCGAAGTGCGGCTGGCGCTGGTGTATTACGACATCGCCAGCCAGAAAGAAACCGTGCTGAGCGAGCCGTATACGGCGGCCAGCCTGAAGGCCTATTTCGAAGACCAGTGCGAACGCTTCCTGGCCTGGGCCGGGCAGGAGCTTGCGCATCGCAGCGCGCGCGACCAGGCGCTGGAGGGCTTGGCTTTTCCGCATGCGCAATTTCGTACCGGCCAGCGCCACCTGGCCGAAATGGTGTACAAGACCAGCAGCGCCGGTCGCTGCCTGATGCTGCAGGCGCCCACCGGCATAGGCAAGACCATAGGCAGCTTGTTCCCGCTATTGAGGGCAATGCCGCGGCAGGGACTGGACAAGATTTTCTTCCTGTCGGCCAAGACCCCTGGGCGCAAGCTGGCGCTGGATGCCCTGAGTACGCTGAAAAAAAATGGCGACGGTCAGCTGCAGCCCTTGCCGCTGCGGGTGCTGGAGCTGGTGGCGCGCGACAAGGCGTGCGAACACCCGGACAAGGCTTGCCACGGCGAGTCTTGCCCGCTGGCGCGCGGTTTTTACGACAGGCTGCCGCAGGCGCGGCTGGCGGCGGTGCAACTGGCCTCTGCCTCCACGGCAAACCCTGAAGCCGGCATGCTGGACCAGGCCAGCCTGCGGGAAGTCGCGCGCCGGCACCAGGTCTGCCCCTATTACCTGAGCCAGGACCTGGCGCGCTGGGCGGATGTGATCGTTGGTGACTACAACTATTATTTCGACATCAGCGCGATGCTGTACGCGATGACGCAACTCAACCAGTGGCAGGTCGGCGTGCTGGTGGATGAGGCGCACAATATGGTGGAGCGCGGCCGCAAGATGTATAGCGCCGAGCTGGACCAGGCCGAATTCAATATCATGCGCAGGTCGGCCCCGGCCGCGCTGAAGAAGCCGCTGGACAGGGTCAGCCGGCAGTGGAATGCCTTGCACAAGGAGCAGGGCATGCGCTACCAGGTCCATCCGCATATCCCGGAAAAATTCGTGCAGGCCTTGCAGCAGGCGAGCACGGCGATCAGCGATTATATGGCCGGCGCTGCCGCCAACGTTGCCAACGTTGCCGAGGCTGCCGACGGCGGCAAACCAGCCGATTTAATCGGCGGGCCGGCGCCCCTGCAAGTTATCGCCCAGGACAGCAAGCTGCTGCGCTTTTACTTCGACGCCTTGCTGTTTACGGAATTGGCCGGGACCATGGGCGACCATGCATTGTTTGACGTGACCAAAGATGTCGACAGCGGCACCGGCGCGGGCTATCGGAATAATGCCGTGCTGTGCATCCGGAATATCGTGCCTGCACCGTTTCTGGCGCCGCGCTTTGCCGCAGCCCATTGCGTCGTGCTGTTTTCCGCCACCTTGAGCCCCTGGCACTTTTACACCGACATGCTGGGCTTGCCGCAGGATACTCCGTGGGTAGACGTGGAGTCGCCCTTCAGCGCCGAGCAGTTGCAGGTGCGGATAGCCAGCCATATCTCTACCCGTTACCGGCATCGCGACGACTCCTTATCGCCGATCAGCGAGCTGATGGCGGCGCAATACCAGCGCCGGCCCGGCAATTACCTGGCCTTCTTCAGCAGTTTTGATTATCTGCAAAAAGTGAGCACCCTGTTCCGCGAACGCTATCCGCACATCCAGACCTGGGAGCAGTCGCGCGGCATGGAAGAAGCCGCGCGCGAGGAATTCCTGGCGCGCTTCACACTGGACAGCCAGGGTATAGGCTTTGCGGTGCTGGGTGGCGCGTTTGCCGAGGGCATAGACTTGCCGGGCAGCCGCCTGATAGGCGCCTTTATCGCCACGCTGGGCCTGCCGCAATTGAATCCCGTCAATGAGCAAATCATGCAGCGCATGAACGCCGTGTTCGGCAAAGGCTACGAGTATACCTATCTGTATCCCGGTATACAAAAGGTGGTACAGGCCGCCGGCCGGGTAATACGTTCGCAGTCGGACCAGGGTTTTGTGTATCTGATCGACGACAGGTTCCGGCGCGCCGAGATCAGGGCGCTGTTGCCGGCCTGGTGGGCGCCGGACGTCATGGCGAAAACGCCGAAGGATGCGCCTGAGGTGTAGTGCTGCGGCCGAGTTGCCCGCGTTGTGGCATGACCGGGCCGGCGTGCTTGCCGGCCCGGTCATCCCGCGCGATTTGATGTACGATTAATGCACGAAGTGATTATAGGCGACCAATACGATGATGGCGCCGATCACGGACAAGATGAGGCCGGCCGGGTGAACCAGGGCGCCGTCCGCCGGCTTGTTGAAGATGCGGGCGATAAAGCCGCCGACAAACGAGCCCACAATGCCGAGCACGCCGGTCAGCAGCAAGCCTAAATGCTCGCTGCCCGGAACGATGAGGCGGGCAATGGCGCCGACCACGATACCCACGATGAACATCCAAATGTATTGCATCATTATTTTCCCTTGTCGGTCGAAATACATGGATCAAAGCTGCCTGAATCAGACGCTTTGCTTCTCTGGTGTGGGTGCCTTGTTCGGCTAGCTCCCTGCAGCCGTCGCAAGAATGGCGGAAGCCGGCTGGCACCTTTCCCACTGCGCTTTCCTTAACTCCAAAACGCATCGTAAAAGAGTAGCAGAGTTCGAACAGAAAAGCGTAGAAAATTGTTGCCACCGGCCACAACGCCGGCGCCAGCCGCACCCCCTGGAACCGTCATTTCCGGCTGCCTTGGTACTACTGCCCGCGCTGATAGGCAGGATCGGGACTGAAGCCGCTGTCGCTGACAGATTTCACCTCTATCGTCTTGACTTCATAGTTGTAGCTTAATAAGGCGCCGCTGGCGGCAGCACCCCGGGCCGCCTCTTTTGCCTTGTCTTCCACCATGCCGCCCAGCAGGCTGCTGAAGACGCCGCTGACGCTGGTGGGCGGGATAGCCGATCGCTGCGCCGCGCTGCCGGCCGCCTGCTCATCGCCGCAGGCATTGCCGCTGACATTCCAGGAAAGGCTCATCGCGATCGGGTAGCCGTGCACTTTTTTTAGTTCGCTGCGCCAGACCGCAAAGGCCTTGGCGTCCTTGTTGCTGAAGCCGCGCATCACGCCGCCCAGGGAAACCATCACTTCGCGCGGCAGGTATTTGCCAAACGGGTGCTCCGGCATTGCCAGCGCGCTCATCCAGCGCTTCTGGAAGCTCTCATTGACCGCCTGCACCTGCCTGATCTGGCCGACCTCGGGCGTGGTCCACAGCTCCAGCTGCACCCGGTTGCTGGTACGCCGGCTCTGCTTGTCTTCCAGCTCTACGGTCCAGTCCAGCTGTATGCGTTCGGTATTGAAGCCGCTGATGGTTTTTCTTTCGCCGCCGGCCAGTACTTTCAGCTCGTTTTTCTTTAGCGTCAGCGGGCAGCCGGGTTCGGACGGAGCAGGCTTTTGCTCTGGCTTGTTTTTTTCCGGCGTGGCCGTTGCACCCTTGCTGCAACCGGTCAGCGGGCATTCCCTGTAGGTTTTTTTGGCCGGGTACAGGGTCCAGACCAGTTTTTTGTCCAGCCGTATGATGTCGGCCGAGCGGCTGTCGCCGGCGAAGGCGTTGAGCAGACGGTTGTCGAAGCTCATCACCGCATCGGTGCGGCGCATGTCGCTGCGGGTCTGTATCAGTTGTTGGCCGCGCACGGTAGGCAAGATGATGCCGTCGATGGAGTAGCTGGCGTTGAGCACGGCGGTCGGGGAGGCTTTGCCGCCATCCAGCACCGGTTCGGGTATCGCCGGCGCGTCGGCAGCGGGCTGGGCTGCCTGGCTTGACGCTATGGGGGCCGCCGCGCTGTCCCTGGACGAGGCCGGCGGCCCGCCGGTAGTCACGCAGGCTGCCAGCAGCAGGGCAGGGAGGGCCAGGGTATAAGGCAAGCGCTCTGTCATGACGGACTCCGCTTTTGGGCGATTTGTGCATCCTACAGGGCTTGGGCGCGAGTGTCGAATATTGTTTTTTGAGATCGGTTTCAATGCAATTGAGCAGGCGCCAGGCATCGCAATGCCTGACATGGACACAATTGCTTGAGGAAGACGATAAAAGTCGTTTAAGATGCGCCTTCCGTCATTCCGTCGACCAGGATCAAACAACGTGCCGCAATACTTACCACGCTCTATCAAGTTCAGTCTGGCCGCCTTGGCAGTCATCGCCGCAGCAGGCGCCGGCGTATGGGCGTATTCCTTTTCTCTGCAGGATGCCGCCGGGGCCAAGCCCCAGGGCTGGCTGACGCATATGACCCCCAAGGCCGGCCCCCAGCCTACCGTACTGGGCTGGGCGGCGCTGGTGACTACCTACGCCGGCGATGGCGGCATAGGCTACGCCGACGGCAAGGCGCCGCAGGCGCGCTTTGCCGATCCCTTTGGCCTGGCCGTCGACCCGCTCGGCAACCTGTACGTGGCCGATGCCGGCGACAATAACCGCATCCGCAAGATCACGCCGGACGGCCTCACTACGACCCTGGCCGGTTCGCGCGAAGGCTTTGCCGATGGGCAGGGCGCGGCGGCGGCTTTTCATACCCCGTCCGGCCTGGCGCTAGACGGCGCCGGCAACGTGTATGTGGCCGACACCGGCAATAATGCGATACGCAAGATCAGTGCGCAGGGCCTGGTCACTACCCTGGCCGGTAACGGCCGTGCCGGCTACCGCGACGGCGAAGCCGGCCAGGCACAGTTCAACGGGCCGGTAAGCGTCGCCGTGGATAGGCAGGGCAATGTGTATGTGGCCGACACCTATAACGACCGCATACGCCTGATTACCGTGGACGGGCAGGTGAAGACGCTGGCCGGCGGCGCTGGCCCCGGCTACCAGGACGGGCCCGCCCTGGGCGCGCTGTTCGATACGCCTTGCGCGCTGGCGGTGGATGAAAAAGGCGAACTGTATATTGCCGACACCAAAAACAATGCGATACGCAAACTGAACAGCGACGGCCAGGTGAGCACGCTGGCGCGCGCCGCCACCGACGAGCGCACCGAACTATGGAGAAGGCCGCTGGCGCTGGCGCTGACGCATGACGGCTACCTGTACGTCGCCGAAGCCGCGCGCGGCCGGGTGGTGCAGCTGTCACCGGCCGGCGAGTTGGCCAGCCTGCAAGACCTGGGCGCCGACCAGGCTTACAGCACGGATACGACAGTACGGCTGCGCAATCCTGCCGGCATCGCCCTTGACCGCGCCGGAGGCCTGTATGTGTCGGACGCGGCACGGCGCGTGGTGCGCCAGGTCAGTCCGCACCCGGCGCCTGGATTAACCGTGCAGGAAGCGGCCATGCAGGCCGCAGAAAAATCGGCGGCCTCGCCCGGGCAGGCGGCGCCGGCGGAAAAAAGCACGAAAGCCGCCTTCCTGTGGCCGGTCAAGCCGCAAAACGCCTGGCATGAGATCGTCGGCACCATGGGCGAGGTGCGCGGCAACTACGACGGCGAGAGCCGCGATCATTTCCATGCCGGGCTCGACGTGCAGGCCGACATGGGCGAGCCGGTATTGGCGGTGGCCGATGAAAAAGTCAGCAGCCCGCTGCCCAACTGGGGATTCGGCGGCCTGAGCGAAGGCATCAGCCTGGACAGCCTCAGCTATATCCATATGCGGGTCGGCCGCACTATCAAGGGCAAGCCGCTGGATGCTGCGCGTTTCCTGATCCTGGATGACGACAAGGGGCGCCCGGCACGCGTGCGCGTCAAGCGCGGCACCCGTTTCAAGACAGGCGACCCGCTGGGCACCGTGAACCGGATGTTCCATGTGCACCTGGACTTCAGTCCCTACGGCGCGGCCGAGAATCCGCTGGCCCTGCACTTCATCGACTTCGCCGACAGCGTCGCGCCGCACATAGACGGCATACAATTGTTCGACCAGACCGGCCAGCGCTACAGCAAGAAACGCAATGGCCGGCTGCTGGTGCGCAAAGACGCGGCCGGAGCCAGCATCGTGGTGGATGCCTATGACCAGATGGATGACAACCTGGCGCGCCGCCGCCTGGGCCTGTACCAGCTGGGTTACCAGGTTTTGCATGCGGATGGCTCACCGCTGAGCGGCTTTGAGCGGCCGCTGGTCAACCTGGAGTTCAACCGCCTGCCGCGCGACCGGGACGCGGTAAAGATAGCCTATGCCGAGAGCAGCGGCGTTACGGTGCACGGCAGCGCCGAAACCCGTTTCCTATACGTGGTCACCAATACCGTGCGCGACGGGCTGGCCAAAACCGGCGCCTGGCACACCGCAGAGCTGCCGGCCGGCGACTACATCGTCAGGATTTTTGCCGCCGATTATGCCGGCAATGTGGCGAAGAGCGGGCGCGACCTGCCGGTGACGATTGAGTAGTTTTGTTACCGTTTTTTGAAGGTTTATCAGCCGCTATACATGTTGGTAAGCAATTGTCACAAACGCAGTGTAAGAGTGAACGAAAGGCTTACAATAAGGCATTCGGATCACACTTGCCTGTGAAATAAACCCCGACCCTTAAACTGCGAGGAGAACCAGAATGAATACCAAATTTCCTGCCAAACGAATCCTGTGCCTGCTGGCATTGTCAGCCGCTGCCGTTACTACCGTCGGTGCGCACGCGCAAAGCCAGGAATACCGGCGTGGTTATGACCAGGGCTATCGCGATGCGATGGAGGCGCAAAGCCGCGGCTTGCGCGATGGACGCGATGAGCGGAGCGGCCAGGAAGGCCGGATTGTCATAGAAGAGGCCGTGTACGGCACACGCGAAGGCCGCTGCAATGCGCGCAACGCGGTACAGCGTGCCGCCGGCTCGCGCAGGCATATGGAGATCGCAGCAAGCAATGCGCTGTGCGGCGACCCGGCGCCGAATCGCCCCAAAGTCCTGGAAGTCACCTATCGCTGCGGCGATAATCCTCCTGAGCGGGCCGTGGTGCCGGAAAACGAGATGCTGGAATTGAGCTGCCGCTAGGGCGTATTGTCCCGGCGCCGGCGCGTGGGCTGCATCGATGAGCCCGGCGCCGCATGTATAATCCGGGACATCAGCCGCATCTGCATCAGGACCATGACACCAGAAAACCGTAAAACCAATTCAGAAACCCTACTCCATAAACGCGGCATACGACTCAACCTGCAACTACCGCTGACCGAGAGCGACGAAGAAGTGCGTTTGCGCTCCGGCGACCAGGTCGTGCAGCGCATGATTGCCTTATGGTGCGTGTCCGGCGCGGCCGGTTCCGCAGACGCCGGCCAGTTCGGCCGGTTTCGCGATTACGTGACGCACAATGACATCGCCGGCTGGCTGTCTGCCGGCGAGCATGATTTCCTGTTCGCTACTGCGGAGGGAAGTGTTCCGGGCGACCAACAGCGCGCCGCCTTTTTATTGCGCCAGGAAAGCCTGTACTTCCTGGCCTGGTGCACCGGCCTGGTCAAACGCATTGATTTCCCGGGCCAGGCCTCCAGCCTGAAATCCATCCTGCCTCTATTCCCCCAGCAAACTGAAACGCCGGCCGCCTTGCTGGCCGCCATCAAACTGCGTTCCAAGCGCGAAATCCTGGGCTGGGCCGATTTGCTGTACCGCCTGCACTGGGCGGTGCGGCACGCCCACCTGATAGGCAAACCGGTACCCGGCAACCTGAATGCGGCGATGGTTCAGGAATGGCATCAAGCCGTGAACTGGATGATAGGCTATGATGATGAGGACGACTGGGACAGGGTCGGCACGGATACTTGACTCCAGCTGCCGCTGTGCGGCCCTCAGCCTGCGGTTTTCCGGCGCGGATTGGCGGCATTGTGTGCGCCATTTGTGTGCGCCTTTGCAGAAAAAAAACCGCATCGGCCTAAGAAAAATCCGATTCTGTGCGTTAAAGAATAAACTTGCTGAGCGGGGAGGGCTCGCGGGAGAGTCAGCCGGCAAGTCAAGCTGTCAGAAATGCCAGTTGCACATCTGTGTGATGTGGGGTATCGAGTATGGTATGCAGCGTGTGATGCGCTTGCGCGGGCAGCACGGGAACGTGGTTGTCCTGCCGTACCAAGCAGCCGTACCAAGCTTATCAAGGAAGTGAATTTGTCTTGACTGTGCGCCATACGTAGAAAATGGCCGCGCTGAGGGCAGGAGATGTTTCATATGCCGAATAAATCGACTTTGACGACCATCCTATGACATCCACTAAAATTGACGAGAGCAAAGAACTGCCTCACCTGCTGATCATCGACGACGAAAGAGATGTGGGTGAATTTGTCGGCATCGTGGCCCAATCGCTGGGCTTCGAATATACCGCCACCACCAACGCCGGTGATTTCCTGAATGCCCTGAATGACAGCGTGACGCTGATCATGATGGACCTGATGATGCCCGACATGGATGGGGTGGAATTGCTGCGGCTGCTGGGCCAGCAGAAGTGCAAGACCACACTGATACTGATGAGCGGCTATGACAAGCGGGTGCTGGAGACGGCTGAAGAATTGGCGCAGACGCTGGGTCTCTCAGTGGCGGGGCACCTGCAGAAGCCGTTCCGGCTGCCGGACCTGGAAAAGCTGTTGAAAGGCTATGCGCTGCTGAATGTCGTGGCGCCGGTGGCGCGCCAGGCGTCCCGCACCGTGACCAAGGAAGAATTGCAGCGCGCCATGGTGCGCGAAGAATTTATCCTGCACTACCAGCCGCAACTGGAGATCGCCACCGGCCAGGTGGTGGGAGTGGAGGCGCTGGTGCGCTGGCAGCATCCCGAGCGCGGCCTGGTCTTCCCCGATGACTTTATTCCACAGGCCGAGGTGCTGGGCGTGATCGACGAGCTGGGCTGGTATGTCGCCCGCCTGGGGCTGAGCGAGATCAGGCAGTTCGTCAATCCGGAAGGCACCTTGCTGAAGCTGTCCTTGAATGTGTCGCCGCAATCCTTGCACGACCTGCGGCTGCCGGACACCTTTATTGCGCTGGCCAGGCAATACGGCGTGGCTCCCGAGAATGTCGTGCTGGAAATCACCGAAAGCGGCCTGATCAAGGAGCTGGCGAGCGCGCTGGATATCCTGACCCGCTTGCGCATGAAGCGCGTGCATCTGTCGATAGACGATTTCGGCACCGGCTACGCGATGATGCAACAGCTGCGCCATGTGCCGGCCACCGAGCTGAAAATAGACAAATCTTTTGTGCAGGAAATGCATGTGCAGAACAGCGCCAGGGTAGTCGTGCGCAAGACTATAGAGATAGGCCATGAGCTGGGCATGAAGATCGTCGCAGAAGGGGTTGAAACCAAGGAGCAGCTGGAATTTTTGCGGCTCAACGGTTGCGATATCGCGCAGGGATATTATTTTAGCCGGCCCGTATCGGCGACTGCACTGCTGGAGTGGATGCAGGCCTATTCTCCAGTCAATTTCTAGCGCCATCGCGGCGATTCACGCGCCGACTGCAGACTTGGCGGGGCTATGGCCGGCACGATGGGCTTAGGTGAAAAAAGACAATAAGTGCTTGATTTACACCGAAATCCGTCTACTATTAATTTACATAATGCCAAGTAGCAGTTGGTCGCATTGCGCCCGCCTGGCATGAACGAGCTAAGTGTCCATCTCGTTTGCCCTCCTCCGTTTTCAAACCGATCAGTTGCGAATCTGGCGCCGGGACCTCTATCCGGCAGCCGAAATATTCCGGCCGATGCTTTGTTCGTTGCACGTATGCTGCGCGTTTTTTACACGTTTTTGCACGTTTTTGCACGTTTTTGCATATAAGGAGCCATGATGCCCGCCCTTAAACCAGATCAGTTTTCTGCTGCAACCATCTCCAGCCTGCAAGCACAACTGGCTATATGGTCACAGTTCGCCGATAAGTCTTTCGAGAATGCGACCAAGCTGGCCGAACTCAACGTCAATATGTTCAAGGCCGCCCTGGAAGAATCTTCCGCCGCGGGCCGGAATTTACTGTCGGTAAAAGATCCGCAAGACTTGCTGGCGATGACGAGCGCCCAAGCCCAGCCGCAGATAGGACAGGCCTTGTCCTATGGTCGCGAGATATCCGAGATCTGGGCCAGCATGCAGGCCGATTTTGCCGGAGCGGTAAAAGCCGAGGTCGAGGAAAGCCGGCAAGCCATGGCGAAACTCGGCGGCAACACTGCGGGTACTGTACCGGGCGGCGCGGTCAATATGGCGGATGCGATGAAGTCGGCATTTGATAGCGCCAATGCTGCTTATACGCAATTTTTCAAGACCGCGAACGCCTCCACCGAGGCCTTGCAGTCCAGCCTGTTTGCGAACACGAACAAGCCGGGACAGGGCGGCGCCAAGGCGCGCTGACGTGTGGGATGTGGGGAAGAGGATCTTGATGTGCGGGCCCGTCATCCTTCATGTGCAATTCCTTATCTAAGATAGGCACGAGCGTTCGTCTTGAATTGGGTTGATATAAACCGTTTCATATTTTTTGAAGGTAACGGCTATGAAGCGCATCGCTATCGTCACGGGAGGAACCCGGGGGCTGGGCAAGGCAATCGCTATTGCCCTGAAAGCAGACGGCTATCAGGTGGCCGCCGTTTACCACAGCAATGAAACGGCAGCGGCCGACTTTTGGGAGGAAACCGCCATCCCGGTATTCAAATGGGACGTTTCCGATTATGCCGCCTGTCGTGCCGGCGTCGCCAAGGTGGAGCAGCAAATCGGCCCCGCCGATATCCTGGTGAATAATGCCGGCGTGACAGCGGATGCGGTATTGCATCGCATGACGCCTGAGCAATGGTGGACGGTGATTAATACCAATCTCGGTTCGATGTTCAATATGTGCAACAGCGTGATCAATGGAATGCGCGAGCGGGAATTTGGCCGTATCGTCAATATCAGCTCCATCAACGGCCAGAAAGGGCAGTGCGGACAGGCTAATTACGCCGCCGCCAAGGCGGGGATTTTAGGCTTTACCAAAGCGCTGGCCCTGGAAGGCGCCCGCAAAAATATCACCGTCAATGCGGTCGCTCCCGGTTACTGCGACACTGACATGGTCGCCGCGGTGCCGGCGGACGCCATGAAGTCCATCATCGCCAATATTCCGGCCGGACGTTTGGGCTGCTCGGCGGATATTGCGCGTGCGGTGAGCTTTCTCGTCAAGGAAGAAGCCGGCTTCATTACCGGCACCACGGTGTCGGTCAATGGCGGCCAGTATATGAGCTGAGCTGAG
>JAZJYH010000014.1:0-50903 GCA_040390485.1 Pseudomonadota bacterium | reverse complement strand
TCCGGGTCCTTGCACAGGTTCATGATCATGTCGGTGCCGGCATTGGTGGTCAGCAGGATCAGCGTATTCTTGAAGTCGATCACGCGGCCTTCGCCATCCTCCATCCAGCCCTTGTCGAACACCTGGAAGAAAATTTCGTGCACGTCGGGATGGGCTTTTTCCACCTCGTCCAGCAACACCACGCTATACGGCCTGCGGCGCACCGCTTCGGTCAGCACCCCGCCTTCGCCGTAGCCGACATAGCCGGGAGGCGCACCCTTCAGCGTCGATACCGTGTGCGCTTCCTGGTATTCGCTCATATTGATGGTGATGATATTCTGCTCGCCGCCGTACAGCGCCTCGGCCAGGGCCAGCGCGGTTTCGGTCTTGCCTACGCCGGAAGTGCCGGCCAGCATGAACACGCCTATCGGCTTGCTGGGATTATCCAGGCCGGCGCGCGAAGTCTGGATGCGCTTGGTGATCATCTCCAATGCGTGCTTTTGGCCTATGATGCGCTTGCCCAAGGTATCGGCCAGCTTCAGCACATTTTCTATCTCGTTCTTGACCATGCGGCCGACTGGTATGCCGGTCCAGTCCTGCACTACCGAGGCCACCGCCTGATGGTCTACCGTAGGCAAGATCAGCGGCGTCTCACCTTGATGGCTGCTGAGCTCGGCCTGCAGGGTTTTCAGTTCCGTCAGCCAGGCGTCGCGCTCCGCGGCATTGTCGGCCGCTACTGCTGCCTCGGCCGCGCCTTCCACCTTGCCGGTCACGGCGCGCAGCTTGCCGCGCAATTCCAGGATCTTGGTGACCAGGACTTTTTCTGCATTCCAGCGGGTTTCCAGTTCATCCAGCCTGGTTTTTTCTATCCCCAGCTTGTCGCGCGCTATACTGTGGCGGGCATTGGTGTCCACCCCAACTGCGGTTTCGCGGGCGATGATCTCCAGCTCGGTTTCCAGCGCCGCGATACGCTTGCGGCTGTCGTCGACGGCCGGCGGGGTGGCATGCTGGCTGACCGCCACCCGGGCGCAGGTCGTATCCAGCAGGCTGACCGACTTATCCGGCAGCTGGCGCGCCGGAATGTAGCGGTGCGATAACTTGACCGCAGCTTCCAGCGCCTCGTCCAGCACCTGCACCTGGTGGTGTTTTTCCATGGTCGAGGCAATGCCGCGCATCATCAGGATGGCTTTTTCCTCGCTAGGCTCGGGCACCTGCACTACCTGGAAGCGGCGGGTCAGGGCCGGGTCTTTTTCTATATGCTTCTTGTATTCGGCCCAGGTGGTGGCCGCCACGGTGCGCAAGGTGCCGCGCGCCAGCGCCGGTTTCAGTAGGTTGGCGGCATCGCCGGTACCGGCGGCGCCGCCGGCGCCGACCAGGGTATGCGCTTCGTCGATGAACAGGATCACCGGCTTTTCCGAGGCTTGCACTTCTTCTATCACCTGGCGCAGGCGGTTTTCAAATTCGCCCTTCATGCTGGCGCCGGCTTGCAGCAGGCCCACGTCCAGCGTGCGCAAGACCACGTCCTTGAGCGAAGGTGGCACGTCGCCGGCCACGATGCGCTGCGCAAAACCTTCCACCACCGCCGTCTTGCCGACGCCGGCCTCGCCGGTCAGGATGGGATTGTTTTGCCGGCGGCGCATCAGGATATCGATCACCTGGCGGATCTCGTCGTCGCGGCCGACTATCGGGTCCAGCTTGCCACTGCGCGCCTGCTCGGTCAGGTCCACTGTATAGCGCTTCAATGCTTCCTGCTTGCCCATGGCGGCCGGCGCAACCGCGCCGCTGGCCTCGCCGGGCGCGGCGCCGCCGCCGACCTGGAAGCCGTCGCTGGCGCGCATTTGCGCCTCCGGGGAATCGCCCAGCAGGCTGGCAAACTCCTCTGCCAGCACATCGACCTTGATTTTTTCAAACTGGCGCGACATCGCATACAGCGAGTTACGCAGCGTAGAAGTCTTCAGTATGCCGACCACCAGGTGACCGCTGCGTACTTGCGATTCGCCGAACATCAGCGTGCCGAATACCCAGGCGCGTTCTACCGCCTCTTCCACCTGCGAGGAGAGGTCGGTCACCGACGTCGAGCCGCGCGGCAAGCGGTCCAGCGCCTCGGTCATATCGCGTGCCAGGCCGGCCGGGTCCAGGCCGAAATGCTTGATCAGGCGCGCCAGGTCAGAGTCTTGCGACTGCATCACCTGGTGCAGCCAGTGCACCAGTTCCACATACGGGTTGCCGCGCAATTTGCAGAACACCGTGCTGCTTTCTATCGCCCGGTAGCACAGGCTGTTGAGCTTACCAAACAGGGCAACGCGACTGATTTCGGCCATGATCTATCCTTATTTGCACTTAGTTGTTGTGGGAGGCAGGGGAAAGCAATAATTGTCTGTCGTTACCTTGCGGCGGCCGGCTGCGCAGCCAGGTAGTCCAGCCCAGCCGGGCTTGCTTGCCCAGCTTGAGCGGCGGAATCTCTTCCTGTTTCAGGATCAGGTTGACATCCCAGTCATACGCCAGGCCGGCATAGTTGCGTATCCAGGCGGTCAGGCGCTGCAGGCTGTCGCCGCCGGGCAGCATGCGTTGAAATTCGGCCAGGTCGACCGGCCCGATCACGACCCGGAACTTGTGCTGGCAATTCCAGACCTTGGAGCCGAGCACCGTCGTCATGCCCAGCACTTCGGCGTCGTGGCCGGTGCGCAGGCGGCAGCGGCTGTCTGCCGGCAAGCGCATCCAGTGCCCGACGAATTCCTGTATCTGCACCGGCAACTTGAAGAAGTCGGCCAGGGTCTTGGCCAGACCCTCGGCATTATGCGTCAGTGAAGACAGGCGTCCGGCGTAATGCAGCTTGGCGAAGTCAGGCAGCGCGTCGCGCTTGCGCAAGGACTCCATCCCCGTGCCTATCAGGGACCCTATATACTCGGCAAAGCGGTCGGCCTCGGGCCGGTCCAGGCTGACCGTGGGCTGGGCGCTGGCCCAGGCCCGATAAAACAGCGAGATCATCCGGTGATGGAAGACATCCAGGAAGCGCGCCAGGGTCGGGTCGGCGGAATTGCGCAAGCGGTCGCGCACGTATTCCGTGATATGTATCGGCATCGGCCCGTTGGCGCCAAGCAGGCCAAAAAAATTCACTTCCATGCGCGGTGCCCGGCCTTCGCTGCCGGATTTGAGGGCCGACAGCATGCCGGGTTCAAAGGCCAGCGACGGCGCCTGGCCGAAACGCACGGCATCGTCTTGCGGGCGGCTGGACTGGCCTATGCGCGGCTTGTCGGCATGGGCATTTTCCAGCAGGCGCAGGGCCGCAAAAAAATCGAAGCCGAAAGGGTCATCCGCCAGCTGGCGCTGTGCGTCTACAGGATCTCGCATCGTCCCACCCTGGCTGGCCATTTCATGATGTCGCCGCGCCGCGGCGTCTTGATGATGGTTTCGGTAAACGAGTTCAGCGACACATACTTGGCGAAGAATTGCTCCAGTACCGCTCCCAGCATGAACACCCCTATTCCTTCAAAAGCGCTCTCTTCTATGGTCACGCTGATCTGCAATCCGCGCCCATAAGTGATCGGGCCCGGCACCGGCAAACGCCTGACGATGGGCTTGGCGGTTACCGACTTGATGCCCTCGATCTGCCTGTGTCCGCTAACATCTTCTGGATTGCAATACAGCCTGAGCAAGTCTTTCAGTGCCGACGCGGCTTCTTTTTGTTCGCTGTCTATCAGGGACAGGTAGTTCAGCGACAGGTGGCTCACCAGACGCCACGCGGTTTCGCCTTCGGCATAGGAAGGCAGCGGCGCGGTCGGCCCGCTGAGGCAGCGCACCGTCTGTATAGGAGCATTGGATTCAACGGTGAAATCGGTTTTACCGCTGCCCACCGGCATCGACAATACCAGGTCGCGATTGGTACATAAGGTGTCGACCCCCAGCTGCCTGAGCCCGGTATGGAACGGCGCCTCACTCGCATCCACGATAGACATGAACACTTCGCTGCCTATGTAGCTGGAACGCGGCCCCTGCCGCCTTTGCTTTTCAGACAGGACCCGCTGGCTGCGGCGCACCTGGTAGTAGGCGCTATTCTGGGTGGCGGACAGCAAATCGTTGGAGGCATAGAAAGGCTGGAAAGCCTGTTCGGCGTCCGGGCCGGTGCCATAGCCTTTGACTCCCAGCACCTGGTAGATTTCGTAGTCCATGGGGCGGGTCCGGTCCGGCACCACGTGATACTCGGACTGCTGTTCGCTCAGGTGGACGCGGTCGGCGCGCTTGGGAAACAGATTGATGACCGGCGTGCAAAAAAGTGAGAAATTGGCAGCGCTGACGCTCTGCTCCAGGGCCGCCTCGGCCCGGTCAAACAGGATCACGATATCCATTTCCTTGTCCGGGCAACGCTTGACCGCTTCCTGCAAGCCGCCCAGCTGCGCGAACAAATATCTTTGCGGGAAGGCAAAATACTCATGCAGCAGGCGATACCCCTGGAACGAGCGCGGGCCGGTAGGCAATAGCGCCTGCTCGTCTTCATAGCCGACGCGGCTGATATGGGATTTGTGGATCACCTGGTGCCAGGCCGCCGGATGCCTGGTCGGCATGGCCACCATGCCGACCGCGTTGGCGAGGATCTGCTCCAGGATCTTGCTGGGTAGGGAATCGCTGCCGCGCATATATAGCTGCAGCTTATCCAGGGCGATATCGCTGAAGCGCAGGCCGGCTGTGGTTTTCAGGCGCAGCCGCAAGCCGGCCTTGATGCTGCCAAGGCGGGACAGATCCACACCGCCCAGCTCGCCGGAATAGGTGAAATATTTGGCGTCGCTGAGTTCCAGCGGCCACATGGTGACTTCATGCGCCGTGCGGTATTCGCAGGAGGTCTGGTCGTCCTTGCCCAGCAGGCTGCGCAAGGCGGTATTGCGCGGCAGGCTGAATCCTTCGGCCAGGCTGCCTTCGGTCAGGTCGGGCTGCAACTGGACGATCGCCATCGACGGCGTCGGCGCCAGGTATTGCGGATACACCAGTTCCAGCAGGTGTTCGGTAAAGCGCGGGAATTCCGCGTCTATCTTGAGCTGCACCCGCGCCGCCAGGAAGCTGAAGCCTTCCAGCAGTCTTTCCACATAGGGGTCGGCGCAGGCATAGGTTTCCAGGCCCAGCCGGCCTGCAATCTTGGGGAATTCGCGCGCAAACTCGCCGCCCATTTCCCGCAGGTGCTGCAACTCGCGCTCGTAATAGCGTAATAGCTTGGTGTCCATCAGTTTGGCCTCGATTCGGTATCGTATACCCTGATCTCGCCAATTTCGAGATCCAGCTCGGTTTTCAGGTACAGACGCTCAGGCAAAGGCTGCCCCCATAATTCTCCCTGCACTTCAAAGATGATGTAATTGGGACTGCCGCTCCGGCCTTCCGACGCGGTAGCGCGCACCTTGACGGTGTCGCGCAGGATGCGCGGTTCAAAATCCCAAATCGCCTGGCGCAGGCGGCGCTCCACCTCGGCCAGGTCCAGCCCCGACGCGGTTCTGCCGGAAATATCGGGAAAACCGAAGTTCAGCACCGACTGCGAGGCCAGAGGATAGTTTTTGATGTCCTGCATGGCGCCCAGGCCGGTCGTGTTCAGCAGCCAGCCCAGATCGCGCAGCACGGCGCGGCGCAGGCCGCGCATCGACAAGACCCGTTTGTCGCGACTCTCCTGGCTGGCGTCCGACTCCTCGTCGGTCAGCCGGTCCAGTAAGGACGGCTGCAGCCTCTCCTGGGCGGTCAGCTCAGCCATGGACAGTCTCGCGAATAGCTATGCCCGGTTTGCTCATTGCGCCGCCCCGTTGGCCAATGATGCGCCAGCCGCATGCTCAAAGACGATGGAGCGCACTTCCATCAGCGGGTAATCGGTTTCGTCGGTGGCGAACATGCGCTGGCCGGAACCCCAGAACAGTCCGGGTGCAGGTTCGCTCCAGGCCGTGCGCCTGGCCAGCAACAGGGAATTATCGGCGTCGGCAAGCTGCTGCGCCGTGAGCGCGTAGCGAGTAGGAATAAAGCCTACCAGCTCGCCGCCGTTGACCAGGTTGACGCCTACCGGCATCCACACATTGTCGCGCAGGTCGCTCGGCGCTTCTATCCGCAGCGAGCGGATATGGTGCATGGGTATCCAGTAATAATTGCCCTTGGCGATCAATTCAAAGACCGGGCCCAGGCGCGGGTCTGCATCGGCGATCCACTCGAAGCGCTGCTCGTTGATGGTCCCGGATACGCCGGGCGCAGCGGCAAAGGCCTGCTCCCTGGCAATGTGGGAATTATGGAAATCGCCGGCGGCGCCGAAACGCAAGGCTTCCAGCAATTGCGCGATCCAGGGTTCGGGATCGCCGAAAATGACGGGTGAACGCTTGCCTTCAAAGATTTCTTGCCGCAATACTTCGCAGCGCACCGCTTCGCGGTAGGCATGCACCATGGGCATCGCATTGGCGTCCAGGTCGCCGATGACGGTCAATTGTGTCATCGCCCGTTCCCACTGTCCCAGCACAGCCAGTAGCTGGAACAAAAAGACCCGGCGCTTGGAATCCGCCGGATGCTGGCGGACTTCCTGCTGCAAGCTCTGCAAGGCTTCCTGGAGATCTCCTGACTTCAGCGATTCTACGGCAGACATGTCAACCTTCCCTCGCTGTACCGCGCGCCGGCATACCTGCTGCATCAGAAATGCCAGGCAGGCGCAACGACACCGATTCTCGCGAATCTATCTATCAGATTAGGAGCCAGAACTCATCTCAAAAAAATAAATGGACCGGACCTATTTTTTTGAGATGAGCTCTACTATGGGCAGGCAATCGGCGCTACGTCTCTCCATGAAGAAGACGGGCCAACTGCCTGTTGCCGACCAAATACGCCAGAATCAATAAGTAGCGTTTTTGGTGAGATCCCATTTCTTCGCAGTACCAGTAGTGACCTTGTCGCCACTGAACGCGTCGTATTGATAGCTGACTTTGGTAAAATTCAGGGAGAAGGATTCGCTAGGCCGGTCGCCGCCGCTGCTGGTCGAATAGGAGCTGACGATAGCCTCTTCCAATTCTATCTTCAGGTAGACCTGCTGCTTCTTGTCGGCGCCGCCGGTTTGCAGGAAATGGATCTCTGCCTTGCCCAGGCTCTTACCGCATACAGCCTGCATGAACAAATCGGCCGAGGATACATCTGTTGATTTGGTCAGTGTCACTTCCGAAAAGGAAGGATTGCTGGTTTCGCGGTCGGCGCCGCCGCCGCTGGCGGAGATAGAACGGCCGACGCCGAATTGCAGGGAGTCGACCGTAATCCATTTGTCATGGCCGTCAACTATGGAGTCACCGTTTATTGTTGTACCGAATTTGAGCAATATCATTTTTATTCCCCGATTAATTTAGGATGGAGTGCCACTACCGATCAGCGTATTCACGCAGCAAAACTGAATCCGGCAAGGCGTGATGCAAGCATGATGCAAACTAGGTGGCACAAGCGGCATGCCACCCCAAAACCAAGCGCTAAGCCTTCGCAGAAGGCAGCTTTGACACCAAACGCAAAGACACGGTCAAACCTTCAAGCTGGTAATGCGGCCGCAAGAAGAATTTGGAACGGTAGTAACCCGGGTTGCCTTCCACTTCTTCCACAATGACTTCCGCGCCGGCCAGGGGCTTGCGCGCCTTGTCTGCTTCGGATGCCGTTGCCGGGTTATTTTCTACATACTTGCCGATCCAGTTGTTGAGCCAGGTTTCCATATCGCTGCGCTCTTTGAACGAACCTATCTTGTCGCGGACTATGCATTTCAAATAGTGTGCGAAACGGCAGGTTGCGAACAAATAGGGAAGGCGAGCTGCCAGGTTGGCGTTGGCAGTCGCATCCGGATCATCGTACTCGGCCGGCTTGTGCAGGGACTGGGCGCCGATGAAGGCCGCAAAATCGCTATTTTTCTTATGCACCAGCGGCATGAAGCCATTCTTTGCCAACTCCGCTTCACGCCTGTCGCTGATTGCAATTTCAGTCGGGCAGGTCATGTCCACCCCGCCGTCGTCGGTAGGGAAGGTATACACCGGCAAGCCTTCCACTGCACCGCCTGATTCTATGCCGCGTATCTGCGAGCACCAGCCGTAATTCTTGAAAGAACGGTTGATATTCACAGCCATCGCATACGCCGCATTGGCCCAGGTGAATTTCTTGCTGTCGGAACCGCCGGTATCTTCTTCAAAATCAAACTCTTCCACCGGATTGGTCTTGGCGCCGTAAGGAGCGCGCGACAGGAAGCGCGGCATGGCCAGGCCGACATAGCGCGCATCTTCGGAATCGCGGAAAGAGCGCCATGCGGCATGCTCCGGCGTCTGGAAGATCTTGGTCAGGTCGCGCGGATTGGCCAGTTCCTGCCATGAATCCATCAGCATCACGGAAGGGTCGGCGGCGCTGATCAGGGGAGCGTGGGCGGCAGCGCTGATTTGCGCCATCTGCGTCAGCAGTTCCACGTCCGGCGCGCTATTATCGAAATAATAGTCGGCCACCAGCGAGCCGTAAGGCTCGCCGCCAAACTGGCCGTACTCTTCTTCATACAGTTTCTTGAAGATGGGGCTTTGGTCCCAGGCCGTGCCTTTGTATTTCTTCAGGGTCTTGTGCAATTCGCCTTTTGAGATATTCATCACGCGAATTTTCAGGGACTCGTCGGTCTCGGTATTGTTGACCAAGTAGTGCAAGCCGCGCCAGGCGCTTTCAACCGCCTGGAATTCCGGGTTATGCAAAATCAGGTTGACCTGTTCCGACAACTTCTTGTCCAGCTCGGCGATCAGGGCTTCAACCGTGCCGAGTACGTCACCGGAAATCAGGTTGGTGCCGCGCAAGGCCTGTTCCGCCAGGGTCTTGACTGCACTTTCAACGGCATCTTTCGCTTTGTCGGTCTTCGGTTTGAATTCTTTTTGCAGCAAATTCGCGAAGTCGCTGACTTCAAGCGTTACCTCGCCTGATTGTGCTAGCGCTTCAGAGCTGGTTGTGGCCATGGAACGTTTCCTCCGAATATTATGTATGTTTGCATGCGTCGGCTATCGATATACAGCAGATATAAGCCAGAACTGTGCCAGCCTTATTCCTGCGGTTTTGGCGCCGAGGTCAGGGCTTGCATCAATGCCGGCTCTTGCAAGAGTTTGGCGATCAGTTCTTCGGCTCCGGTTTTACCGTCCATATAAGTCAGCAAGTTGGACAATTGGCCGCGCGCTTCCAGTAGCTTGCTCAAGGAATCCACCTTGCGCGCTACCGCCGCAGGCGTGAAATCGTCCATGCTTTCAAAGGTGATGTCGACGGCCATATTGCCTTCGCCGGTCAGCGTATTAGGGACCTGTACCGCAACCCTCGGCTTCATGGACTTCAGGCGTTCGTCAAAATTATCGACGTCGATTTCAAGGAATTTTCGGTCCGCAACTGGAGCCAGCGGATCGACCGGTTTACCTGACAGGTCAGCGAAGACGCCCATGACGAACGGCAGCTGCACCGTTTTTTCTGCGCCGTAGACTTCAACGTCATATTCGATCTGAACCCGGGGCGCCCGATTACGGGCGATGAATTTTTGACTGCTTTCTTTTGCCACGACACATACCTCCTGAGGTAGATAGTTGCTACAAGGATTGTTCAGCTTTCGCCTTTGGTACCGCTAATGTTGTAGATCTGGTTCAAGCCATCCGGCGCCATGTCTTGCAAGATCTCCACGAAGCTCTTGTTAACCAGTCTTTGAGCACGCAGCAGCAGCAAGGGGATGGGGCTGGAAGGTTCGCTCCTGGCGTAGTAGGCGCAAATCTTGTCCAGCATGCGCACTACGTCATCCCGGCTGCCCACCTCGCCGGCGATCGCCGCCGGCGCCGCGTTGCGCTGGCCGCTGGCGTCGCCGCCATCCGCGGATACTGCTTCACCGGTTTCATCGAATGCGGACTGCGACGCCGGGGCAACGCGCTCGCGCACAAAGTCGCGCGCGCGCTTCAGCAGTTTGCTGAGCGGGCTGAGATCCAGGGCCTGGGCCACGCCGACCTTCTCGGTCAGCAGGGCCTCTATGCGGGTATTGCTTTGGTAGGCTTGCTCCAGCGCGCCGAACATGTTTTTCATGGCGTCGGCATCGGCGTCGATGAAGGCGGCGTCGATCACCGCCAGCGCAATCTTCTCCTCGCCTTCCGGTGCTTCGATTTCGCCGGTGGCGATGTCGATCTCTCTCAGGCTGAAGCGGCCATGGGCGCGCGACAGCACCAACGGCGCTTCCCTGACGTCGCGCAGCATGGTGCCGGACTCGCACAGGGCCGACAAGGTATTCACGCGCAGCATGGGATCGAGGCCGTCATCCGGGTCCAGTTGCGGATGCACGCTGTCCCAGCGCTGCTCCAGCAACTTTTCTATCAGCAGCAAACCGGTCGCCAGGCCGCCGACGCCCTGCAGCTTTAACAAGGCGCGCGACAAGGGAACCGCAACGCGCAGGTCGCGGCTACGGTTTATCAAATCGAGGGAGAGTAATTTGACCTGCTTCCAATCCGGGGGAACTTCGGGAGTAATGGTGCCGCCGTATTGCACTTCAGGCTTGCCTTTGGCAGCCTGCTCTAGTTCCAGGAAGGCTGGATCGTACTCAAGATTGGGTCCGGATGCTTCCTCAGGAGAGACTTCCTGCAGGAAATTGTCAACATCCACTATGCCTAGATCAGCCAATTGATTCTTCCGTATTGATTATCCAGTTACAAAACGAACACGACGAGCGGTTCGCGGTCTCTCAGAACAATTACAAATAGGGCAAGTACAAATAAGGCAAGTTGGCAGATTATACTCACAAAAATCGGAGAAGCTGCATAGTTTTTTGTAGCACTCTGACACACTTTTTCATCTGTAAATTGACATGTAAATGACATCCCGATTTACGTGTAAAAATTTTGCCTTGCAGCAATTTGCGGCTGTAAATTTGACACTTGCCCCTGTCAAAATCCCCAGGTTGCCATCTTGCGCTGCACTATTACTACCTCATTACTGGCGCGCAGGTCTGCCCTCCTTCATGGCCGAATCTGCGGCATTGCGCTGACGAAGATGCTACAATCCTGCCCCATGCACGCTCTACGACTCTCCCGCCAACTGATACGGCTCGTACTCTTTTTGTACGTGCTGACGCTGGGTGTCGCCATTGCATCGCCATTGATCAATCCGGAAGCCATGGATTTGATTTGCACCAGCAGTGGTTACAAGTCTGTTAGCAAATTGGATGCCAGCAGCAAAAAGCCTGGCGCCGGCATGTCCCACTTGCTGGATTGCCCCATGTGCGTGGCCACCGGCATCACTCCCTTCGCGCTACTGCACGACGTCGCGCAACCGCCGCATGCATTGTCGTATGCGCTGCGCGCCATCCCGGCGGCGCGGCTGGCTTCCATTACAGCGGCGCCCTTACCGGCGCGCGGCCCCCCTCTACTGAACCTGTAAACAGTTTTTGCCCGCGCAGGCGATATGCCTGGCCGCGCCCCGTTTATTTTTTTCAGTACAGACATCCATGAATTCTTTCCGTACCCCGGCGGGCGCTTGCGCATGCGCCCTGCGCACGACCAGCGCCGCCTTCGCCGCTGCCCTGCCCCTGTTGGCAACGGCCCAGATACAAACCGCATCCGAGCCACTGGCCTCGAACCAGGACCCATCCCAGCAAAGAGTCGTCATCAGCGCCACGCGCCCGTCCTCGCTGCCGACGGAAATTCCTACCACCATCGAGGGCATAGACGCCAGGACCCTGGAACGCAGCATCAATGCCACCGATAGCGAAGACGCGCTGAAGTACCTGCCCAGCCTGCTGGTGCGCAAGCGCTATATAGGCGACTACAACCATGCAGTGCTGGCGACGCGCGCATCCGGCACCGGCAATAGCGCGCGCTCCATGGTGTACGCCGATGGCATCCTGCTGTCCAATTTGCTGGGAAATGGCGCCGGATTTACGCCGCGCTGGGGCCTGGTGACGCCGGAAGAAATAGAAAGGGTCGATGTGCTGTACGGCCCATTCTCGGCGGCGTACGCTGGCAACTCCGTAGGGGCCGTGGTGGATTACGTCACGCGCATGCCCACCCGCTTTGAAGCGCACGTGAAAGCCCAGGCGTTTACCCAGGATTTCCAGCTGTACGGAACCGACAAGAGCTATTCCGGGCACCAGGCCAGCGTATCGATAGGCGACAAGAGCGGCCCCTGGAGCTGGTGGCTCAACGTGAACCAGGCCGACAGCGATGGCCAGCCGCTGGTGTTTGCCAACCGGCTGGTGTCAGGTGCGCCCAGCAGTGACGGCACTCCGGTCAGTGGAGCCGTGCTGACCAAGAGTACCAAGAACCAGGATATGCTGATCCTGGGCGCCACGACCCAGTACCACACCATACAAGACCACGCCAAGCTCAAACTGGCCTACGAGGTTTCCCCTACCGTCCGGGCTGCGTATACTTTCGGCTACTGGCGCAATGACAGCGACGGCAATGTCGACAGCTACCTGCGAGATGTCACAGGTAAGCCGGTGTACAGCGGGGACGTCAATGTTGGCGGACGCAAGTATGCGTTGACCGCAGCGGATTTCACCCCCAGCAAGAACACCCTGGAACACCTGACGCACGGCTTTGACATCAAGAGCAATGCCAGGGGGGCGTGGGACTGGGAAATCGCCGCCAGCCTGTATGACTACAATAAGGACTTACTACGCTCGGCAACTACGGCCATGCCGGCGGCGGCCAGCGGCGGCGCCGGCCGCATCACCGACATGGCCGGCACCGGCTGGAACACCGTGGCACTGAAGGGCATATGGCGTCCGCAGGAGGCCACCGCGCACACGGTAGAGTTCGGCTACCAGCGCGAAGCCTATCAATTGCGCACTACCGTGTACGACACCGCCAACTGGATAGCCGGACCGGCGACCGCCCCGTTTTCCGGCTTTAACGGCGACACCCAATTGCAAAGCCTGTATGCGCAAGACGCCTGGCGCATCAATCCGCAATGGAAAACCATCCTGGGCGGCCGCCTGGAACAATGGCGCGCCGACCAGGGTTCGATCTCGGCCAGGAATAGCAATCCGGCTGTATGCGGCGGCCAAGCTCTATGCACGCAAGCCTTCGGCACCCGCGAGGAACATTATTTCTCGCCGAAAGCCGCGCTTGCATTCCATACCGGGGCCGACTGGACCTACAAGGCCTCGATCGGCCGCGCCGTGCGCATGCCCACCGTTTCCGAGCTCTACCAGGGTACGCTGTCGGGCACCAATATCGTCAACAACGACCCCAACTTGAAACCGGAAAAATCCTGGACCACGGAGTTGAGCGCAGAGCGCGCACTGGACCATGGGGCAGGCATACTGCGGGCGACTCTCTTCCACGAGCGCACCAAGGACGCCCTGTATTCCCAGCTGAATGTGGCCGCCAGCGCCACCGTCACCACCATACAAAACGTCGACGATATCCGCACCACCGGGCTGGAACTGGCCTACCAGGCCAGTGACGCCTTGATCCGCGGCCTGGACTTGGCGGCCAGCCTCACCTATGCCGACTCCACCATAGCCAGGAACGACAAATTCCCGGCCAGCGTCGGCAAGCGGCAGCCACGCGTGCCGGATTGGCGCGCCAATTTCGTCGCCACCTACCGCCAGGACGACCAGCTGTCGTATACCTTCGGTGCGCGCTATAGCGGCAAGCAATACGGCTCGCTGGACAACAGCGATCCCAACGGCAATGCCTATACCGGCTTCAGCAGCTTCTTCGTCACCGATGTCAGGCTGCGTTACCAGTTTGCGAAGCAGTGGAGCGCGTCCATCGGCATAGACAACCTGAACAATGCCAAATACTGGGCCTTCCACCCTTACACCCAGCGCACTGCCATGGCTGAGCTGAAATTCGACTACTGAAATAAGGAAGGGGTTTACCATGCAATCTGCCGACGCCTCTTCCAAGACACGCGCTGCCTTGCTGCACCGCGTGTTTTGGCGCCTGCATTTCTGGGCTGGCCTGTTGACGGCACCGATCATCCTGTTTGCGGCACTGACGGGCGCCCTGTATGCATTCACGCCGCAGATCGAGGCCTGGAAGTATTCAGCGCTGGACCAAATTTCCACGCCGGGCGTCGCTCCGGCGCTGTCGCTTGACCGGCAGCTGGCGGCTGCCCAGGCTGCCCTTCCCAACCAGACCGTACGCATGATCGTGCCCGCGTACCAGGCGAGGCAAACGACGCAGGTCTATCTGGAAGACTCAGCGATGCAACAGCATCCAAGCCACGCCATGCATGCCGAAGCCGCCAAGGCTGAGCATGCCGCTCATTCACAGGCCAAAGCCGTCACGATCGCCTACGTCAATCCCACCAATGCCAACGTACAGGGTTCGCTGCCGGAAAGCGGCAGATTCCGCAACTGGTCACGTAAATTGCACTCTGCCATGCTGCAAGGCGAAGGCTGGCGCTGGATCATGGAATTAGGGGCGAGCTGGATGGTGCTGATGCTGATGACGGGCATTTACCTGTGGTGGCCGCGCGGCAACGCCGGCTGGCGCAGCGTGCTGCGCCAGCCGGGTTCGGCGAATGCCAGGGCAGGCTGGCGCTACCTGCATGGCTTGGTGGCAATCGCTATGAGCCTGATGACGATGACGATATTATTGACCGGGCTGACCTGGTCCAAATATGCCGGCGACAACTTCCGTCTGGCGCAAAATGCCATGGCACAAAATGCGCCGCGTGCGCCCAGGGTCCTGCAATCGATCCAGCCAGCGGCGGGAATGTCCATGTTGCCGCTGCAAGCCGTGTATGACAAGCTGCGTGCCATAGCGCCTGAAGTCCAGTTGCAAATCACACCTCCGCGTACAGAACGCGGGGTATGGCGCGCAGAGAATTACGATCGCAGCCAGCCACAAAAACGCTTCCAGGTGATGCTGGATGCGTATACCGGCGCTATCCTGTTCCAATCCGGCTGGGAGCAACTGCCCTTGCTGGCGAAGGCCACCGCGGTAGGCATACCCTTCCATCGCGGCGAGTTTGGCTGGTGGAATCAGGCCTTGCTGTTGCTGGTCGCCGCCAGCGCCGTCTTTTCGGTCGTTTCCGGGTATGCCATGTGGTGGAAGCGCCGCCGCGCCGCCACGATCTCCGCGCCGAAAGTAAGACCGGCCCACCTGCGCGCGATCCCCTGGCAACTGGCGCTCGCGATGCTGGTGCTGGCTTGCGCGCTGCCGGCGCTGGGCATCAGCCTGTTGCTCTTGTTAACGCTGGAGGCAATGGCGGCATTGACGATCAATTGGCACAGAACAGTTTAACTAGCCGCTGAGTTGTTGCATAATGGCACACAACTAATTCCCGGGAGATGTCATGAGTGTTGCAATGATCGTGTTTGCCAAGGCCCTGGTGGTTGTGCCTATCACCTTGCTGCCGATCCTGAACCCGATCGCCAACGCCCCCATCTTCCTGTCGATGACCGAGCAGATCCAGCAGGGCGGCGCCAACAAGCTGGCCAAGCGGATCGCGATCAACTGCTTCTTCCTGCTGGTCGGTGCATTTTTTATCGGTTCCTATGTGCTCGACTTCTTCGGCATTTCGCTGCCGATAGTCAGGGTGGGCGGCGGCCTGATCGTGGCGATGGCCGGCTGGGCCATGCTGAGCGACAAAGGCCAGGACCAGTTGCCGTCCACGGTCGCGGCTTCGCATGCCGGCTTCTGGAGCGAGGATGAATTGCGCCGGCGCAGCTTTTACCCTATCAGCTTCCCGTTGACCGTGGGGCCCGGCACCATCGCCGCCTCGATTACCCTGGGTACGCAATTGCCGACCAAGCCGGTGGATTGGCTGATCACCAGCTTTGCCTCGATGCTGGGCGTGATGCTGACCACAATCGGTATCTTCCTGGCGTACCGCTTTGCCGGCAATGTGGTGCGCTTCCTCGGCGACGTCGGCGCCACAGTGCTGCTGCGCCTGTCCGCGTTCATCCTGTTGTGCATAGGGATAGAGATAGGCTGGACCGGCTTGTCCGAATTGATCCAGGACCTCAAGCTGCACTAGACCTATTGGCCGGTTGCCGCCGGCCGTGCCTTATTTCGGGTGGCAGGCGCAGGCTTCGCCGTGTGCCGCGGCCACCAGCTCATGCAAGATGCCGCAGTCCCGCCCGGCATGCTCCGCGTCGCACTGCGCACGCAGCTTGCTCAATTGCTTCTCCAGTGCGGTCATACTCTGCAGCCTGGCGCGCACGCGGGCAATCTGCTCGTCTATCAAATGATTGATATCGCCGCAGTCGTCGATCGGGTGCACCATGAATTCGACCAGGCGCCTGACGTCGGCCAAAGGGATGTCCAGCGCCCGGCAATGGCGGATGAAGGAGAGCCGCTCCAGATGCGATGCGGCGTAGGCGCGATAGCCATTATCCTGGCGCGCCGGCTCCGGCAACAGGCCCTCTTTTTCGTAATAACGGATGGTCTCGATTTCTACCCCGGTGGCTGCCGCCAGTTCGCCTATACGCATTTTCGTACCTCCTTGATTGCTCGCTTGCCGCCGCCCGTCATCCCATCGCAGAGTCAGCGGGACGCAGAATCCCTATAGTTACTTTAGAGTCTATATGCTGGATTTTAGCCGATATGGGCCGGTGTCGCAGGGCCTCCCAGCCCTAGTCGATTGGACACGCTTATGGCAGGCAATACGGGGGTGGAAATTAAATTAGCGCGGCTTGGTCTGGATTCTTCCAGAGGGGGAGGAGTTTCATTGTCCCGGCATCAAGACATGACGCCGGGCTACCAGCCGGGCTGCCGCCCTATCAGGCGGCGGACGACAGGTTTTCCTGTTGCAGGACTTCATGCTCGACGCTGGTGGACAGGTCGCCCACCTTGCTCATCCATGCTTTCAGGAAATAGGCTTTTTCTTTTTCTGTCGGTTCGGAAAACCAGATCACCATCAAGATGCCTTTGTGATCATGTATTTTGGATAATTTTTTTATGCAATCAATATTCCCATCCATGTCCGCCAAGCCTATCGCGTAGCCATACACCCGGTTCAGGCGTTCTATCCTGTCGGGCTCGGTTTCGCTACGGGTTGCAGAAATCCGCGGGTGATCTAAATACATCTTCGTCTCCATCCAGAATGGTTTACCGAGGCACCTGCCGCATTCTCGCCGCGACGGGCTCCAAGCATTCTATCTGAACTTTGTTGATTTTAGGTATCAATCACGACGCGATGCCGCTACCTGGGCCGGCTGCGCTTTTCCCATTTGCATTCCTGGGTGCTGAGGACCACGTCATGCTGGTCCACGGTTTCCAGGTAGACGTCGAAGCCCCACAGCCTGGCGACGTGCTTGAGCATTTCATTGGTTTGCGGATTCAGCGGCCGGCGCAGGAATTGCTGGTGCCGCAGTGTCAGGGCACGATCGCCTTGCATGTCCACCGACCAGACCTGGATGTTCGGCTCGCGGTTGCCCAGGTTGTATTGGCCGGCCAGTTGCTGGCGCAGGTACTGGTAGCCGCTTTCATCATGAATGGCGGAGATGCTGAGCTTGTCCTGGTTATCGTCGTCCAGCACGGCGAAGAAATGGAAGTCGCGGATCAGCTTGGGCGACAGGAATTGCGCGATGAAACTCTCATCCTTGAAATTGCGCATCGCAAAATTCAAGGTCTTCAACCAATCGCTGCCGGCAATATCCGGGAACCAGAACCGGTCTTCATCGGTAGGGTTTTCGCAGATGCGCCGTATATCGCGCATCATCGCAAAGCCCAGCGCATACGGATTAATGCCGCTGAAGTAACGGCTGGTGACCGGCGGCTGGTACACCACATTGGTATGGCTTTGCAGGAATTCCATCATGAAGCCGTCGCCGACGATGCCCTCGTCGAACAGCTGGTGCAGGATGGTGTAATGCCAGAAGGTCGCCCAGCCCTCGTTCATCACCTGGGTCTGGCGTTGCGGATAAAAGTACTGCGATATCTTGCGCGTGATGCGCACTATCTCGCGCTGCCAGGGCTCCAGCAGCGGGGAATATTTTTCGATGAAGTACAGCAGGTTTTCCTGCGGCTCAGGCGGAAAGCGCTGTATCTCGCGATTGACGACCGTATCCTCACGGCGCGGCAGCGTGCGCCACAAGTCATTGATCTGCGATTGTAGGTAGCGCTCGCGCTCTTCCTGCCTTTCCTTTTCCTCGGTCAGCGACAGCTTGGTCGGTCGCTTATACCTGTCGACGCCATAGTTTTGCAGGGCGTGGCAAGAGTCCAGCAATAACTCGACCGCCTCCAGGCCGTGGCGCTGCTCGCAGTCTGCGATATAGTTCTTGGCGAACACCATGTAGTCGATGATCGCATCGGCGTCAGTCCAGGTGCGGAACAGGTAATTGCCCTTGAAGAAGGAATTGTGGCCGTAGGCTGCATGCGCAATCACCAGGGCCTGCATGGTCAGGCTGTTTTCCTCCATCAAATAAGAGATGCAGGGATTGGAGTTGATCACGATTTCATAGGCCAGGCCCATCTGCCCGCGCTTGTAACTTTTTTCGGTGGACAGGAAATGCTTGCCGAAAGACCAATGGTTATAGGAAATCGGCATACCTACCGAAGCATAGGCGTCCATCATCTGTTCCGCAGTAATGATTTCGAGCTGGTTGGGATAGGTATCCAGGCCAAAATTCTGCGCGACACGGCGGATTTCTTCATGCGCCTGCTCTATCAAGTCAAAAGTCCACTCCGATTGCTCAGGCAAGCGGCGCGGATTCTTGAACTTGTCACTGCTGTTTGGGCTGCTCACGGAACACCTCATTTCGGCTGTTTCTTGAACAGCTCGCGAAATACGGGATAGATATCGGCTGGAGTCTGTATTTTTTGCATTGCAAAATTCGCATGATGCTCTATCACCTGAGTATATTCTTCCCACAGGTTTTGCGGATCGCCCTCGGTGATTTCCACATAGGCATAATACTGCACCAGGGGCATGATGGTATTGACCAGCAATTGCCGGCAGGTTACCGAGTCATTGTCCCAGTTATCGCCATCAGATGCCTGCGCCACATAGGCGTTCCAGTCGGCGCCGGGATACCTTTCCTTGATGATCTTGGTCAGCAGGTTCAGGGCGGATGAGACTATGGTACCGCCGGATTCGCGCGAATGGAAAAATTCGTCTTCATTGACTTCGGAGGCGGCCGTATGGTGGCGAATAAACACCACCTCTATCTTGTCATAGGCCCTGGTCAAAAACAGGTAGAGCAGGATAAAGAAGCGCTTCGCGGTATCTTTCTTTTGCTCATCCATCGACCCGGAAACATCCAGCACGCAAAACATCACCGCCTGGCTGGACGGTTTGGGAACCTTGATGCGGTTGCTGTAACGCAAGTCGAAAGGATCAATAAACGGTATGGCCAGCAAGCGGGTGCGCAAGTGATGTATCTCTTGCTTGAGCGCGACGACCCGCGGATCGCAGGTATCGGTGGTTATTTCCATCAGCGCAGCCATCTCCGCTTCGGCATCCTTCAGGCGCCGCGCCGACCGACCGCCGACCGCGATACGCCGGCCCAATGCACCGCGCAAGGAGCGCAGCACATGCAGGCTGGAGGTAGTGCCCGAGGTTTTGTAACCGGCGCGCTGGCTCTTGAATTCCGTGGTGGCCGCCAGCTGGGTCTTCACCATATTCGGCAGTTCCAGGTCTTCGAAGAAATAATTCAGGAATTCTTCGCGGCTCAGCTGGAAGACGAATTCATCCTCACTCAGTTCGTCGCTGTTGCCGGCCTGGCCCTTGCCGGAACCGGCGCCGCCCTTGGGCCGCTGTATCTGGTCGCCTTTCAGATATTCCTGGTTACCCGGCTGCACGGTTTCCCAGATGCCGCCGCGCGAATGTCCGAAGGTAGGCTCGTTGACATCCTTGACGGGAATAGAAATCCTCTCGCCGCTCTCTATATCGGTAATCGAGCGGCCTTTGATTGCGCGGGCAACGGCTTCTTTGATCTGCCCCTTGTAACGCCGCAAAAAACGTTCCCTGTTGGGGGCGGATTTGTTCTTGCCTTGTAGACGACGATCAATTAAATGCACCAAAACGGTCTCCCCGGTATCGGATGCTCATGCTAGCCAAGGCAAATTCAACAATACGATTTGCATCAGGTATATAAGCTCCTTAAGAATCTGGATGAGGCTTGCACCTCAAACCGGCTACTTGAATTCAGCACCTGTAAAGACCTCAGGATGATTTTCTCACCCGCAAATACCACTCGCATAATAACCTGACCTGTTTCGCGGTGTAGCCCTTGGCCACCATGCGCTCTACAAATTCCTGATGCTTGTTGGCATCGTCTGCGCTGGCCTTGGCGTTGAATGAAATGACCGGCAATAATTCCTCGGTATTTGAAAACATTTTCTTTTCTATCACGGTGCGCAGTTTTTCATAACTGGTCCAGGTCGGATTCTTGCCCGCGTTCTGCGCCCGTGCGCGTAATACAAAATTGACGATCTCATTACGGAAATCCTTGGGATTGGAGATGCCCGCGGGTTTCTCTATTTTCTCGAGCTCGTTATTCAATGCATCGCGATCAAAACTTTCTCCGGTGTCGGGATCCCGGAATTCCTGGTCCTGTATCCAGAAATCGGCAAAGGTGACATAGCGGTCAAAAATATTCTGGCCGTATTCAGAATAGCTTTCCAGGTAGGCGGTCTGGATTTCCTTGCCGATGAATTCCGCATAACGCTGCGCCAGGAATTCCTTGATGTAGGAAAAATATTTTTGCTCGGTTTCGGGCGGAAATTGCTCACGTTCAACTTGTTGCTCCAACACATACAATAAGTGCACGGGGTTTGCCGCTACTTCCGTATTATCAAAATTAAACACCTTGGACAATATCTTGAATGCAAAACGGGTGGACAAGCCGTTCATGCCCTCGTCCACACCGGCATAGTCGGCATACTCTTGCCGCGACTTGGCCTTGGGGTCGGTATCCTTCAGATTTTCGCCGTCATACACCAGCATCTTGCTGTATATGCTGGAATTTTCGGGTTCCTTCAGCCGCGACAGCACGGAAAACTGCGCCATCATCTTCATGGTGCCGGGAGCGCAAGGCGCTTCCGCCAACGAAGAGCCGCGCACCAGCTTTTCGTAAATCTTGATTTCATCGGTCACCCGCAGGCAATACGGAACCTTGACTATATAGATACGATCCAGGAAAGCTTCGTTGTTCTTGTTGTTTTTAAAAGCTTTCCATTCAGACTCGTTCGAGTGCGCCAGGATGATGCCATCAAACGGAATCGCGCCAAAACCTTCGGTGCCCTTGAAGTTGCCTTCCTGGGTAGCCGTCAGCAAGGGGTGCAAGACCTTGATCGGGGCCTTGAACATTTCCACAAATTCCATCAAACCCTGGTTAGCCAGGCACAGGCCGCCGGAATAGCTGTAGGCGTCAGGATCGTCCTGCGCATAATCTTCCAGCTTGCGGATATCGACCTTGCCGACCAGGGAAGAAATGTCCTGGTTATTTTCATCGCCGGGTTCGGTTTTGGACACGGCGATCTGTTTCAATACCGAGGGATAGCGCCTAACCACGCGGAATTGATTGATGTCGCCATTGAATTCATGCAGGCGTTTTACCGCCCAGGGACTGGGGATGGTGCGCAGGTAACGGCGTGGAATGCCGAAATCTTCTTCCAGGATGGTGCCGTCCTCTTCCTCGCTGAACAAACCAAGCGGCGATTCGTTCACCGGAGAACCCTTGATGCAATAGAAGGGAATCTTTTCCATCAACGATTTCAGCTTCTCTGCTATCGATGACTTGCCGCCGCCGACCGGGCCCAGCAAATACAGGATCTGCTTGCGTTCTTCCAGGCCTTGCGCCGCGTGGCGGAAATAGGAAACTACTTGCTCTATGACTTCTTCGGTGCCGTAGAATTCGCGGAAGGCGGGATATATCTTGATGATTTTATTGGAGAATATACGCGAGCGCCTGGAGTCATGGCGAGTGTCGACCATCTCTGGTTCACCGATTGCCGCCAGCAGTCTTTCTGCGGCCGAGGCAAAGGCAAGCCTGTCCTTCTTGCATAACTCCAGATACTCTTGCAAAGAATATTCTTCTTCGCGAGTCCTGTCATAACGAGCTGCGTAGTTGTCAAAGATTTTCATACTGATCTCCTTTGTCACCATCTACCACACAAAGACTTACGGGTACTGAATGGACTTCATCCGTCGCCGCACTCTTCCATTTTCAAACCGCGTTTCAATGATTTGAAAACAGGAGCGAACATGATCAAATTTATTGCCCCTATGCACCCCACGACTTCAGTGTAGATGATAAAGCAAAAAAAAGTGACGAAATTCTATAAAAAATTGTTACTACCACTCAACGCAAACAACAGATTTTTTGTTGACACGGCCGGCCCGCGATCACGGCCAAATAAGCTTAATCATCTCCAGAACCAAGCCTTCAGTTGCAAGACTTGGACCGCGAATTGGCACCGAAAAAATCGGGCGCAAAATTAAGCGAGCTCAGCCAACACCATACACCGAATGCAGGTTTCTCACTTGCGAAAAAATTTCATCCGCATGCGTTCTTCGCTAAAGTATCGCTTGCACCTGATGTCATCCAATCTCAATCCATTCCCTATTTGCGGCAAGATCGCTACTGCATCGGCTTGAACGCGTGCCCATACGGCGCTTGCGGTTACGGTCCAATTCCTGCATTCCGGTAAGCGCAGGCGAGAGAACCGGCCGGTCTTTCGTGTGACCTGGAGCCGACACCTAATCGCCACATATTCCGCGGAATACGGAGAATATGGAGTGAAATTGCAGCGTTTCCCCAGATTAGCCTTTCCAGATTGCCAAGAATTTGGTTAAATGCAACAAGCCGCGTTCCCAAATTCACTCATCAAGCCCATTCTTACAGGAAGAAAATGAAACAATTGCAATTTATCCTCTTGTTGGCGATATCAGCCCTGCTGACAGCCTGCGCGTCGGTTCCCATGGAAAGCTTCGATAAGGACGCCCAGGCCAAGTCTTTCGCGGTACAAAAAACCAGGGCACAGTTGTACGTCTACAGGAATGAAAGCCTGGGTGCGGCAATCAAGATGCCTTTGGAACTGGATGGCACCGCCATCGCCGAGACTGCGGCACATACCTATGCCGTGATCGCACTGAAGCCGGGCCGGCACGCCCTGGTTTCCCAGGCTTCCCATCTCGACCTAAACGTCAAGCCCGGCCAGAATTATTATGTCTGGCAGGAAGTCAAAATGGGTTTTCTGAGCGGCAGCCCCAAGTTGCAGCTGGTCGATGAAGCCGCCGGCAAGGCCGGGGTGGCAGAATCCAAGCTGCTCCAGTTGAGCGGCTTGCCTGCGGGCGCGGCCGTGCCGCATGCGGACGGCAACAAGATCAAGGAAGAAGATGAAGCCGAAATCGAGAGGATTGCCTTCCGTGCCGGCATTTCTTCCACTACGGTAGAAAAAATGGCGAAGCAGAATAGCTGCACCGGCGGCCACGGCGCCGGTCTGCTGACGCCGCCTGGCCCGGTAGAAGTCTACCGCGTGAACTGCGACCAGGGCGGCGCATTCATGGCCAAGTGCGAGCTACGCCAGTGCCAGGTGATGCGCCAATAACACCACAGGCAGTGCGAGGCCGAGCTTCGCACTGCCCCGCTATGACAGGCCGCGCACAAGCCACACGCAAGCCGCCGCTGTCACCAAGCCAAACCATACTTCCCGGCCACGGCCACGATGCAACGCTGGCGCGAACTGCGCGCGCGCTCATGCGGAGCAAACAGGGCCGCAGCCCGATCCAGCAGGCGCAACGCCATGATCAAATCCGCCTCCTCGCTTGCACTTAAGGCCGGCTTGGCCTGCCGCTCGGTAATCTCGTCTATCACCAGCGTCGCCAACTCCTTGTCCGCGATATCTTCCGGCAAACCCGACTTGGTGCACAAACCATATGTGCCCTTCAGGAAAGATACCCACTCCCTGCCTATATGCTGGTCCAGCACGGTAAAATCCGGCTTGCCGTCCTGGCTCCTGAATTTCCGCGGCCATAGCCCCTGTTCAAAGAGCATCAGGCTCCTGGCCAGATAGCGCTGGCGGAATGCAGTGCCGGCTTGCTGCTCCGGCAAGCCTGATTGCGGTAGCGTGCGCAGGAACTGCAGCCATTGCACATAGCCCTTCGCATAAAAATCCAGCCGGCCGCTGTCCCTGTGCTCGCCAAAATAAGACAGGCAATGGAGATCCATTTGCAGGCTATATGAGGGCATAGGCATGCATGCCGCTGCCTGCCAGCCCTGCAGATCGGCCGCGCTGGTCTCGCTCGCAGCCTGCAGCTGACTGGCCGTGTAAAAATTTTCGTACAGGTAATCCGGCAACATTACGCCGGCCTTGCGGTAAACGGACTGTCTGCCGGCGCCTGTTCGCGGCGCTCGCTCATGCCGTAATCGCGGATCACGCCCGCCACCCGCAAGCGATAATCCTCGAATACTACCTCACGGCCGCGCGCCTGCGCGGCCCTGTGCAATTCCAGGTTGCGCCAGCCTTTGACCGACTCTTCATCCTCCCAGAACGAGAGCGACAGCATGCGCTGCGGATCGCTGATGCTCTGGAACCTCTCTATCGAGATAAAACCCGGCATTTGCTCCAGCGTCGGTTTCAGCTTGGCGGCAATCTCCAGGTAGGCCTCCCGTTTATCTGCATGCGGCTTTACTTCAAATATCACGGCTATCATTGGATTTCCTTCCCTTGTTCATTATTGAAAGCTTGCATACAGGCGTATCCTGGTGTTGGCTGAAGGCCGGAAATGCCGCGACTGCGCCAGCCGCTGGAAATCCAGCTTCATCCGGCACAAGTGGCTGAGCGCCGCGTGGGCAATCCGGCCGGCCAATTGCTGGCCCGGACACAGGTGCGCGCCGTGGCCGAAGCTGAAATGACGGCGCTGGGAACGCTGCAGCTCAAAATCCTGCGGCTGCGGGTTGAGCGCGGGATCGCGGTTGGCCGCCGCCAGCACCAGCAAGATAGTGTCGCCGGCCCGCACGGCCTGGCCGCCGATCTCGCCGTCTGCGGCGACGAAACGGCGGGTATTTTGCACCGGCGGATCGGTGCGCAGCACTTCGTCTATGCAGGCATGCAGCAAGGCCGGAGCTTGGGGGTCCTGCGGGTCTTGTTCCAGCCGCTGCCTCAGGTCCGCATCGTTCGCCAGCATATACAGGGTATTGGCAATCAGGCCGGCAGTCGCCTCGTAGGCCTGCGACATGAAGCCTATGCCATTGGCCGCGATCACTGCGCTATCCTCGCAGCCCAGACGCGCCGCCTGCTGCGCCAGCAAGAAGAACAGACCCCGGTTGCCCCCCGCTTGCAGCATGGGCTGGAACATGGCCAGCAATTCGGCTGCGGCCGACTTGCCCCGCTCCAGTTGCGCGCTACTGCTGCCGGCAGCCAGGCAGCGCACAAAGTCGTGCATCAACAGGCTTATCTGGGGCAAGGCAGCGGCCGGCACGCCCAGCAAGCTGGCGACCACATATACCGGCATGTGAAATGCATAACGGTCCAACCAGCCGTCGTCGCTGCCGGAATAATGTTGGGCAGCCAGCTGCTGCGCCCACTGCCTGCCCTGCTCTTCTATTTGCGGTATGCTAAGGCTTTGCAGCGTGGCCGACACTGCCTGCTTGAATGGACAATGGCCGGCGCCGTCATTCATGCGCACCAGGTGTTTGAAGATATCGGCCGCGGCCGACCCCAGCAAGGCCTGGGGGACCGGCTCGGCGGGCGGGCGCACCCGGCACAACGGATGTAGAAATACTTCCTGCACAGTAGCCGCGCTGGAGGCGATCCAGATGCCGTGCTTGTCATCGCGGAATATGCCCTGGCGCTTGCCCAGCTCGGCGTAATAGGAATAGGGATAACTATGAGTAACAGCAGAAAGCGCATCGATATCATCGATGCCATCAGTGTTTTGCGGCATGGAGTTGTGCGGCTGCATGATAGGGATTCGGCTATGTTAAGCCGGGTAGATAAGGGAAGCCCATTGTCGGCCATAGACCGGAAATTGTCATTCAAGAACAGTTTGGTGCGCAGCGAACTATGAATGACGAACCTGACCTGGCCAAACTGGCCCGCACCATAGGCGACCCTACCCGCATACGCATGCTCAGCCTGCTGATGGAAGGCCGCGCCCTGACCGCCAAAGAGCTGGCCTACGGCGCCGACATAGAGCCGGCCACTGCCACCGCCCACCTGCACAGGCTGCAAGGCGACCGACTGGTGAATGTCACCTCGCAAGGCCGGCATAAATATTTCCGCATAGAATCGCCGGCAGTCGCCAGGCTGGTGGAATCGCTGATGGTGCTGGCGCCGGCCAGGAAGCCGGCAACCCCCAGCCAGCCGCTGCAAGCGATTCGCCTGGCGCGTTTTTGCTACGACCACCTGGCCGGACAACTGGGGGTGCGCCTGACGCAATCGCTGCAGGAACGAGGGCTGATCAGCCTGCATGAAGAGGAGTTTATTGTCAGCGCCGAGGGCGAGGCCTGGTTCCTGTCCTTTGGACTGGATGTGGCGCAGCTGCGCCGCCACCGCCGCCAGTTTGCGCCACCATGCATGGACTGGAGCGAACGCAGCGACCACCTGGCCGGTGCGCTGGGCGCGGCGCTGGCACAGCGGATGCTAGCCTTGGGCTGGCTGGAAAGAAGCAAGCATACGCGCGCCGTCGGCATCACCGATGCCGGCCATCGGGGGCTGGCAGACTATTTCGGTATCCAGCTGGCGGCGAGCTGAGCTAGCTGGCAGCCTCCGCCAGTGTCAGCGCCAGCCGGTTGTGCCGCTCCAGCACATTGCCCAGGTCCACCGTGGTGAACTGGCCATTGCGCACCACGATGCGGCCATTGATGATGCTGTAGGCGACATCGGCCGGCGTACAAAACACCAGTGCCGCCACCGGGTCATGCCAACTGCCGGCAAAGCCCAGTTTATTCAAGTCGAACAGCACGACGTCGGCCGACATGCCCGGCTTCAAGGCGCCGATATCGTCGCGGTTCAGCACCTTGGCGCCGCCCAGCGTCGCGATTTCCAGCGCCTGCCTGGCGGTCATCGCATCCGGCCCGAAGCCCACCCTTTGCAGCAGCATCGCCTGCCTGACCTCGCCCAGCATATGCGCGCCGTCATTGGAGGCCGATCCGTCCACCCCCAGACCCACCGGCACGCCGGCGTCGATCATCTTGCGTACCGGCGCTATCCCCGAAGCCAGCCGCATATTCGAGCAGGGGCAATGGGCGACCCCGGTGCCGGTACGCGCAAACAGGTAGATCCCGTCGTCATCCAGCTGCACGCAATGCGCGTGCCAGGCATCCGGCCCCACCCAGCCGCAATCCTCGGCATATTCGGCCGGCGTCATATTGAATTTCTCCCGGCTATACGCGATGTCATTCGCATTCTCGGCCAGGTGGGTATGCAGCGACACGCCATAGCTGCGCGCCAGCGTGGCCGATTCCTTCATCAGCTCGCGCGATACCGAGAACGGCGAGCAAGGCGCGACCACGATCCTTTGCATCGCATGGCGGCCGGCGTCATGGTAAGTCTCTATCAGCCTCTGCGTATCCTTCAGTATCGCGGCTTCGTCCTCCACCACGCTGTCCGGCGGCAGCCCACCCTTGGATTGCCCTACGCTCATGGAGCCGCGCGCGGCATGAAAGCGCATGCCGATTTGCTGCGCCGCCTCTATGCTGTGATCCAGCTTGCAGCCGTTCGGATAAATGTACAGGTGATCGCTGCTGGTGGTGCAGCCGGACATGATCAATTCCGCCATCGCGGTCAGGGTCGATACCTGCACCATTTCCGGCGTCAGGTTGGCCCAGATCGGATACAGGTTGTTCAGCCAGTTGAACAATTCGCCGTTTTGTGCCGCCGGTATCACACGGGTCAGGCTCTGGTACATGTGGTGATGGGTATTCACCAGGCCAGGCATCACCACATGGTGGGCGGCGTCGATCACCTCATCAGCGGTAGTCGGCAAATCGGCGCTGGCGCCGACCTGCTCTATCACATTGCCACGGATGAAGACGGCGCCATCGGCGATCTCGCGGCGCTGCTCATCCATGGTGACCAGCACGCGCGCGTTTTTTATCAATAAGGTCTTAGACATGCTATATACGGTTAGTGGTCGGAACTTTGGGCGGATGCCAGCGCATAGGCGCGCACATCCTCCTTTTCGCCCTGGCCGTTAAAGAATACATTCAGCAGCACCGCCATCAACGACGCCAGCATGATGCCGCTATGCAGCACCGTGGACAGGTAGTCCGGCATTTGCGCAAAAAAGTTGGGCGCCACGATAGGTATCATGCCGGCGCCTATGCTGACCGCGACGATGAACAGGTTATTGCGGTTGCGCTGGAAATCCACGCCCGACAGTATCTTGATGCCGGTCGCCGCGACCATGCCGAACATCACGATGCCGGCGCCGCCCAGCACGAACTGCGGGATCGAGGCCGCCACGTGCGCCATTTTCGGGAACAGGCCGAAAGCAATCAGGATGCAGCCGGCGGCGACACAGACGAAACGACTGCGCACGCCGGTCACGCCGACCAGGCCGACGTTTTGCGAAAACGAGGTATACGGAAAGGTATTGAAAATGCCGCCTATCACGGTGCCCAGCCCGTCGACGCGCAAACCGCGCGCCAGGACCTGGTCGTCCACCTTCTTGCCCACGATATCACCGAGCGCGATAAACATGCCGGTGGACTCTATCATGGTCACTATCATCACCAGGCACATGCTGATAATCGCACCGGCGTCGAACTGCGGCCAGCCGTAGTGGAAGGGCTGTATCATCGCGAACCAGTCGGCATTTTCCAGGCCGGCGAAGCTGATCTTGCCCAAGGCCAGCGCGATGATGAAGCCGATCACCATGCCCATCAGTACCGAGATGTTGGCGATGAAGCCTTTCAGGTACTTGGTGATCAGCAGGATGGAAACCAGCACTACCATGGCGATACCGAGGTTGAGCGGGGAGCCGTAATCAGGATTGGGAATCTTGGTAAACACGCCGTTGACCACGGTGCCTATCACGGGCTGGCCGCCGGCGGCCCAGTTGATCCCTACCCCCATCAGCGAGACCCCGATCACGGTAATCACGGTGCCGGTGACCACCGGCGGGAAGAAGCGCATCAGCTTGCTCATGAAGGGGGCGGCAAGCACGCAGAATACCCCGCCGGCGATCACGGCGCCATAAATGTGCAAGATACCCAAAGACGGATTGCCCGCCATCGCCACCATCGGCCCGACGGCGGCAAAGGTCACCCCCATCATGACCGGCATCCGTATCCCGAATTTCCATATCCCCAGGCTCTGGATCACCGTCACCAGGCCGCAGCAAAACAGGTCGGCGCTGATCAGGAAGGCGATCGCATACTTGGGCAGGTTCAGGGCGCCGCCTATGATCAGCGGCACCGCAATGGCGCCGGCATACATGACCAATACGTGCTGCATGCCCAGGGCGGTGAGTTTCATTACTGGCAGTTTTTCATCTACCGGGTGGGTGGTGTCCATCTTGTCTCCTGATGTTCGGTTTCAGTGGAAAACCTGGCTAAAATTCCAGCCCGATCTTCCTCGAATGCACTGTTGTGCTTTTTATAGTACAAGTCACTATGTACTCACTGCTATTTCTGAAATGAGTTCTACGCTTGTTGTGACTGATACTATATGAAGCAAACACGGAAGATATATGCGATCAGCGATAGTTGATTTTGCCATTTCCATATATCAATAATGGTAAAAGCAAAATTGGTGCCTCCATCCCCCTATGCGAGGCCTGACACGCGCAGCTGACACCGATTTTTGCGTGCCGACGGCGCTGCAGGATCGCTACACCAGCGCTGCCTTGGCGGCCGCACTCACCAGTGCGCGCAGCCACTTGTGCTCGGTGGCCTGGTGCACTCTTTCATGCCATAACTGGTAAAAGCGCAGGGGCGGAAACTTGATCGGGACTTCAAAGGTTTTCAGCGGCAGGGAATTTTCGTAGAAACACGCAAATTGTCGGCCCGTGGTCAGCACCAGGTCGGTATTCGCCACCATATAGGGCAGCATGCGGAAAGAAGCGGATTCCACTACGACGTTGCGGCGCAGGTTTTGCTGGTCGAGGAAAGAATCGATGGTGCCGTGGTAACCAGGCAATACCTTCCACGGAGCAACATGCGGCAAGCTCAGGTAATCCTCCACCGACATTTGGCCATGCCCCGTCCTTTTGGCATAGGCGCTGTTGGTGCGCATCAGGCAAACGATGGGGTCGTCAAACAATTTGGTCAGGTGCAGGTGCGCCGGCGGCGCATCCCAGTTGGCGATTACCAGGTCCAGCTCGCCGTCCGCCAGCAGGCGTACATAATCGGCATCCTCGCCCAGCGCATGGATCACCAACCTGCTCTTGGGCGACTCGCGCCTGATCCTGGCGACCAGTTCCACAAAAAACGACGTACTCATGTAGTCCGGGGCCGCCACGTGGAAGGTGCGCGCCTCATCCTGCGGCATGAAATTGGTCTTTTGCGCGAACAGCCTTTCGGTCTCATCCAGGATGCGCTTGGCCGGCTTCAGCAGGCTTTCGCCATGCTGGGTAGGCAGCATGCCGCGGCCGCCACGCACCAGCAAGGGGTCACCGGTCAGCTCGCGTAGCTTGCGCAAGGAAGCAGAAATGGACGATTGCGGCTGGTTCAGCTTCAGCGCCACCCGCGATACGCTTTTCTCGCATAGTAGCAAATACAGGATGCGTATCAAATGGATATCTAGATGGTCTGGCAATTTGGAAGTCATCGGGGCTGCTCTCTGTATCTCGCCAGGCGGCGCGCAATATACTAAATTATAGATATCAAATATACCCGAACTGCTATCTGAGATGTGACAGGCAAACTGTAAAGATAGGTAAAACAAGCGCTCAAACTTTCCTCCCCGCAAAGAAAAAATATCGCTTTACCATTAAAATGGCCGGCAATGCCGGGCATCGCGATGCGTACGCGACCCGCGAATATTGGCAATATGGAGGCAGTTTTATGCATATAAGAAACGCCCGCGTCGACGACGCCGAAGTACTGGCCCGCCTGCTGGCGCAACTGGACTATGCCGCCACTGCCTTCATCGAGGAAAAAATCGCAGCGCTCGGCAGGCATCCCGATGCGGCATTGCTGGTGGCGGAACAGGACGCAAAAGTGTGCGGATTCATTGCCCTGCACTTCATCCCGCAAATTGCACTGCCCGGCGATTTTTGCCGGGTCAGCTATTTTTGCGTGGACCGGCAGCACACCAGCCTGAGCACCGGGAAGCTATTGCTGGAGCATGCAGAACGCCTGGCCAGCGAACGCGGCTGCGACAGGATGGAGGTGCATTGCCATAGCCGCAGGCTGAGGGCGCATCAATTCTATGCCAGGCAAGGCTACCAGGAGTCGCCGAAATATTTCATGAAGATGCTGGCCCCCGCAACTGACGCTAGGTGAGCAGCACGCCGTCTATGTCGATGACTTCCATGGGGCGGTAATACAGGAAGCCCTGGAAGAATTCGCAGCCTATGCCTTTCAGGAAGCTTTCCTGGCTGCTGTTTTCCACGCCCTCCGCAACCGTGGTGCAGGACAGGATGCGGGCCAGCGACACAATCGCCTTGATGATCAGCTCGCTCTTCTTGTTGAAGCCGATTTGCGCCACAAAAGAGCGGTCTATCTTGATGCTGCGCGCCGGGAAATGGCTGAGCTTGGACAAGGATGAATAACCGGTGCCGAAATCGTCGATGGCGATGCCGAAGCCGCGTATCTTCAGCTCATCCAGATGGTGTATCGCCAGCGCCTCATTGCCTATCAGCCCGGTCTCGGTTATTTCAAACTCCAGGTATTCCGGCGTAATGCCGTGCAAGGCGCAGCAAGACTCTATCAGGTGCAATAAGTCGTGGCGGGCAATGTCTACCGCGGACAGGTTGATCGCCACCGGCGGGCAAGTGCCGTACTGGTCCAGCCAGGAACGTATCTGGGCGCAGGCTGCGTCGACCACGAAATTGGTGATTTCGCGTATCAGGCCCGCGCTTTCGGCGACCTGGATGAACTCTCCCGGCGTGACCGCGCCCAAGGTCGGCGACTGCCACCGTATCAATGCTTCCAGGCCGGCGATGCTGCCGTCGTGGGTCACCTTGGGTTGATACACCAGCCTGAATTCGCGGCGCTTCAGCGCCGAGACTATGCCGACCTCCACCTCTACGCTGCGGCGTATCTGCAGGGCGTCGCTTTCGTCGAACAGCGCGATGCCGTGATCGCTCGAGCGCCGGGCGCTGTCCAGCGCCACCTCACTGCGCCGTATCAGGTCATCAGGTTCGAGATCCCCTTTCCTGGCCAGGGCTATCCCGGCCGACAATTGCACCATCAGGCGCGCGCCGTCTATATCCATCTCCTTGGACAGGCTGTCGCGTATTTTTTCAACTTTGCGGGCGATCTCGCTGGGATTGCGCACCTGGTCGATCACGAAAGAAAAAACGATGCTGCGCAAACGGGCGCAGAAACAATCGGGCGGCAAGGTCAGCGTCAGGTCTTCGGCAAAGCGGCGTATCATCACGTCGCCGGCATAGGCGCCGAATTTTTCGTTGGCATGGCGTATGCTGTTGACCCGGAACGATACCAGCGCGATCGGGTGGCTGTCGTCGGCGCTGCTTAAAATATCGCCCAGATGATGGCGCAGCATGTCGCGATTGGGCAGATTGGTCAAGCGATCATGGCTGCTGAGAAAGCTCTCCCTCTCCTGGCTGCGTTGCAAGGCGTCGTGCATGGAATGCAGGCCGGAGACATCGCGCAGTGCGACGATATAGTGCTCCTTTGAGGTCGCCGAGATATTTTCCAGGGCAACCATCTTGCCATCGCGCGTGCGGTAAGCCGTGGTTGGCAGGTTGGAGACGTCATCCATCACATGCTGCTTGAAACGTATGCTGCCGTCCAGCGCTATCCAGTCAAACAGCGAGCTGCCGTCGGCGCATTGATCTTCGGAACGCCCCAGCAGGGCATTGGCCAGGCTGTTTGCCTGCAGTATGCGCGAATCTGAATCGCACAAGAGGATGGGGCTGCCGGCGTTTTGGAATATCTCCTGGTATTGCGCGTGGCTGGTTTCCAGCTCCGCGCTGGTCTGGCGATGGCGCAAGGCCGAAGCGTCCAGTGCATGCAGTGCGCGAAACACCGCCAGCGGCAGGCAGACATTAAAGAACAGGAATAGCAGGGACTGGATATACGAATGGGCCGCCGGCAAGGTAATGTCCAGCGCCGGCATCATCACCAGGGGCTGGTTGCGCAGCAACACAAAAAACGGCAGCGTATTGAACAGCATCAGCACCAGCGCCAGCCGGGTGCCGAAGAACAGCCGCGCAATGATAGGCGTGGTATAGATAAACAGGTAACCCAGTTTGGCGACCTCGAATTGCCTGACGAAACAGATAATCGAAAAGGCCGCGGCATACACCGTGACGATCAGTATCGACGCACTCAGGTACAGGTTGCGCTGGGAGTAATACAGGCCGACAGCCAGCAAGGCATAGAACACACCTACGATCCACAACACATGGAAAGCGCCGACTGCGATAGCGTCCAGCGAGCTGTGTATCGCCACCAGGGCTTCCAGCACAAAGCCGGAAACCAGGATAATGCGCAAGGCACTGGCTCTCCACATGGAGTGCTCGGCAGGACTTAACCCGCCTTCGTTAAGGGAAAGCCAGCGAAACATTGCACATAATGAGAGTGATGTAGCGGGAACTACAATAAGTTTCTTGGTAGAAATAACATTTTCTCATGAAACCATACTCTATATGCTACACAAAATGATGGTTTGTGGAAATATTTATACAAGTTTCATTAATGAATCGTCAATAATTATGCCTAAAACATCAGCAAATAAATGCCGGATGCCCGGCTCTGCAACACCGTCCTGCGCAACAATTCTGCATAAAATTCTGCATAATTATCCTCGTCGCCCCCAAAGCCCTACGTCCGGCTTGCTCCAAATCCAGCAATTCCCCCACGCCCTCTTCCCAATCCGAAACCGGCCAATATCCGCCAGCACCAGCCGGTGCAAGGCGTCCCGGTTTGAATGTATCGGGATGCATCGGGGCGGATTTTCCCGGTTTGCAGCGCCGGGAAATATGCGCTAAAAGAAATACGGCAGAAACGGGTAAAATACCGCTCCGTTTGACGGATAATGCGCGGACTCCTACTGTCCCATGCCGGGACCAGGCGCTCGCTCCAGCTCTCATCCACAGATTTTTACCTATGCCGCCCACTTTGCCACTCTCCAGTTTCCTTGTCGCTGCCTGCCTGATGATGGGCCTGGGCGATACCGGCAACCTCGCCCATGCCGCCAAGGCAAAAGCGGCGCCGGCCGGCAAGCCGGCCAAAAGCATCAGCGTGTATGCGGCCGGGGATATCGCCGAGTGCAAAAACAAGCCTGCGGCAGAATCCAATGCCGCCAAGACCGCCAGCCTGGTCGAGGCCGGCCTGGGCACGGACGGCAAGGCGCTGGCTGTCACGCTGGGCAATAATACCTACCCGGTGGGCACGCCGGAAGAATTCAATAAATGCTATGACGCCACCTGGGGCAAGTTCCTCGCGCGCACCCTGCCCTCGCCCGGCAACCACGATTACGCGATGCCGCTGGCACAGGGCTACTACAATTATTTCGGCGAGCAGGCCGGACCGGACCGGCGCGGCTACTACAGCAGCAATCTAGGCAACTGGCATATCGTTTCCCTGAATAGCAACCTGAAAGACGAGCAATTGCAGGCGCAGCTGAAATGGCTGCAAGACGACCTGAAGAATCATGGCCGTCCATGCACCCTGGCCTACTGGCACCATCCGCTATACAGCTCCGGCGGCCGCGGCAACAACGCAGCGATGCAACAGGCGTGGAAAATTTTGCAGGATGCCAGGGCCGACTTGGTCTTATCCGCGCACGACAATCACTACGAACGCTTTGCGCCGCAGGACGCCTACGGCCGGCGCGACGACAAGAATGGCTTGCGTGAATTTGTGATAGGCACGGGCGGCGCCAAACTGACGCCTATGCTGCTGACCAAGCCGAACAGCGAAGTACGCGACAATTCCAGCCACGGCGTCTTGAAGCTGACGCTGAACGAGAAAAGCTATGACTGGGAATTCTTGCCCGTCGCCGGTCAGGGCTTTAGCGACAAAGGCAGCCAGAAGTGCCATTGAGGCCAAGATTCAAGAGCACCAATGCCATGATGGCAAGATACAACTATCAGGCATAGCGTATACCGCCTATGCGCAAACCGCATAAGCAAGCGACCCGGATTTTCACTATACTCAGGAACGGCTCGAAATTTTCCCCTGCAACACCATTTTTGGTATTGCAGCGTTTTCACGCGCCTACCGGGCGCACCCTAGGGGTCGTTATGCACATAGAAGAATCATTGAAGTTGGATTTCAAGGACGTATTGATACGTCCGAAACGCTCTACCCTCACCTCGCGTTCCCAAGTGGACCTGCAACGCGAATTCGTATTCCATCACTCCGGCAAAAAGTACCAGGGCATCCCTATCATCGCAGCCAATATGGATACCACCGGCACGCTGGAAATGGCGGCCGCCCTGGGTAAGCATCAGCTGTCGGTCGCCCTGCACAAGCACTATGACGAAGATACGCTGATCGGCTATTTCTCGTCCCTGCAAAACAAGTCCACCGCCTTTTATTCGATGGGCATCACCCAATCCGACTATGAAAAATTCTCGGCCGTGATGACGCGCGCGCAAAACGCCATCGAATATGTCTGCATCGACGTGGCCAATGGCTATACCGAAGGTTTTATCCAGTTCGTCAAGAAGGTCCGCACTGCCTACCCTCACCTGACCATCATGGCCGGCAATGTGGTGACCGGCGACATGACCGAAGAATTGATACTGGCTGGCGCAGATATCGTCAAGGTGGGCATAGGTCCCGGCTCGGTTTGCACCACCCGCAAAATGACCGGCGTCGGCTATCCGCAATTGTCGGCCGTGATCGAGTGCGCCGATGCCGCGCACGGCCTGGGCGGCCAGATTTGCGCCGATGGTGGCTGCGCGGTTCCCGGCGACCTGGCCAAGGCTTTCGGCGGCGGCGCCGATTTCATCATGCTGGGCGGCATGCTGGCCGGACATGACGAATGCGCCGGTGAACTGGTGGAACGGGACGGCAAGCAATATAAGAGCTTCTACGGCATGAGCAGCCGCGCGGCGATGGATAAATACGCGGGCGGCGTCGCCAAGTACCGCGCCTCCGAAGGCAAGGAAGTACTGGTGCCGTATCGCGGCCCGGTCGCCGACAGCCTGCAGGACATCCTGGGCGGGGTGCGCTCGGCCTGTACCTATGTCGGCGCGCACAAGCTGAAAGAACTGACCAAGCGCACCACCTTTGTCAGGGTGACCCAGCAGCTGAACGAAGTATTCGGCAAATCCTAGGCATCCCGGGCCGCCGCGCCACCCGGGTAGCGCGGCAGCCCGTGAAAAAACTAGCTCAGCACGACGTCCTGCGCCAGCTTGCGCAATACATGGGCGGCGGCGGCCAGGCCAAAGGAAGCCGTCACCACCATGCTGGAGCCATAGCCGGCGCAGTTCAGGCCGGTGATGCCGGCAGCATCGCCAACCGCCCCACCGGCCTCTGCGCCCTCAATCACACAGGCTTCTTCGCCGGGCGGCATGGTCAGCGCTTCCATGGAAAACACGGCGTCGATGCCGAATTTGCTTTTCATGCCGCGCGGGAAACCATGTTGCTGACGCAGGCGCTTGCGCACCAGGGCCAGCAACGGTTCCTGCTCAGTGCGTGACAAATCGCGTATTTCTATCTTGCCGGGATCGGTTTGCCCGCCGGCGCTACCTATCGTAATCAATGGCAATGCATGTTGGCGGCAATATGCAATCAGCGCAGTCTTGGCCTTGACGTTATCGATGGCGTCGATCACATAATCAAAACCGTGGGCGCCTATCATCGCATCCAGGTTGTCCGGCGTGACGAAATCCTCCACCTCGTTTACCCGGCAGCGCGGATTGATCTGGGCGATACGCTCGGCCAGTGCGCTCACCTTGGCCTTGCCCAGGGTGGCGCTGGTGGCCTGGATCTGCCGGTTGACGTTCGATTCCGCGACATTATCCAGGTCTATCATCGTGATGCGGCCGATAGCGGTGCGCGCCAGCGCCTCCACCGCCCAGGAACCGACCCCGCCTACCCCTATCACGCAGACATGCGCTGCCTGGAAACGGCCAAACGCGGCGTCGCCATACAAGCGGGCAATGCCGCCAAAGCGGCGCTCAAAGTCCATGTCCGGGTCCAGATCCACGGATTGTTGCTGTTGTTGCATTTGTTATCATTCAATGTTGCGCAGCCTCTATTTTACAAGAGAGCCGGGATTTACCCTTCAGGCTTTGATTTAGCGCAAGCGCTATTTGCCAGGATATTGGATAATCCAACTACACAACCTCCTCTCCACTTGCCCGAGCCATCATGGACACTCTATTCGCCAGCGCCCCCGGATTCGACCAGCCCCTGGCTGTGCTGAAGCATTGCCACGACAGGATACGCAAACAATTGTCCACCCTGGAGAAATTGCCGCCGCACCTGGCCACGTACGGCGCCGATGCCGACGCACAGCAGGCGGCCCATGCGATCAAGCGCTACTTCAACCAGGCCGCCCCTTTGCATCATGAAGACGAAGAGATGGACCTGCTGCCCATGCTGGAAGTGACGGCCAGGGAAGAGGATGCCAAATTACTGGCAGACCTGATGCCGGCCATCCTGAAAGAGCATGTGCAGATGAATGCGCTCTGGCAGTTGCTGGATAAACAGTTGGAAGGCATCGCCAGCGGAGCGACGTCGAAACTGGCTGGCGACGAAGTCAGGCAGTTTTGCGACATCTACACGCAGCACATGCTGACCGAGGAAAGCCATATTGCCCCCATGGCCAAGCGCCTGTTCAGCGAGACCCAGATGGGCAAGCTGGGGAATGCCATGCAGCAACGGCGCGGCATCAGTTCTACCTAATAACAAGGATAAAAAATGAGTTTGGCGGATTTACGCAAAGACTATATACAAGCCAGCCTGTCTGAAACCGAGGTGGACAGCGACCCCATACGCCAGTTTGCCATCTGGTTTGAACAGGCGACCCTGGCCGACGTACCAGAACCGAATGCGATGAGCCTGGCCACCGCCAGCAACGCCGGCCGGCCGTCGTCGCGCATCGTCCTGATCAAGGGTTTTGACCAGCGCGGTTTTTGCTGGTTCACCAATTACGACAGCAAGAAAGGCGACGACCTGGATAGCAATCCCTACGCCGCGCTGCTGTTTCACTGGGTGCAGCTGGAACGCCAGGTGAGGATAGAGGGCCGGGTTGAAAAACTGACGGCGCACGAAAGCGATGCCTATTTCCACAGCCGACCGCTGGGCAGCCGCCAGAGCGCGCTGGCATCGGCACAAAGCAAGGCTATCGTTAACCGCGCGGCCCTGGAGACCAGGCTGGCCGACGTCATCCAACAGTACGGCGACCAGCCGCCGCGCCCCGAACATTGGGGCGGCTACCGCCTGCTGCCCGACCGGCTGGAATTCTGGCAGGGCCGCAGTTCGCGCCTGCATGACCGCATCGTCTACAGCCGTAACGACGACGACAGCTGGTCGCTGAGCCGCCTGCAACCCTGAGTGCCGGATCAGCGCATTTCGGCCGAAGCCCTGATTTTCTCGGCATACTGCAACAGGGCCTGCATGCCGGGCTCCTTGCGCGGCCACACCAACTCGATACCGTCGTTTACATAGCGCGGCAGCACGTGCAAGTGGCAGTGCGGCACGGTCTGCCAGCCGGCCTCCCGGTTGGCCTGTAGTATCGTCATGCCGTCCGGTCGGAACTCGGCCTGCACCGCCCTGGCGATAAGCCGCGCGGCGCGCATCATCGCCAGCGCCGTTGCTTCATCGGTATCCATCAGGGTGAGGTAGGGCTTTCGGCTTGCCACCAGCACGTGGCCGGGGTTTAACTGCCCGGCATCCATGAAGGCAAACACGTGCTCGTCTTCATACACTTTGGCGCACGGCAGTTCGCCGCCGATGATGCGCTCAAACACGGTAGGTGCGGCCGCCATCAGGCCACCAGCTTGCTGGCGAAATATTTCCTGGCCTTGTCCACCTTGGGGGCGACCACCAACGCGCAATAGCGCTGCTGCCCATTTACCTTGAAATAATTCTGGTGATAATCTTCCGCCGGATAGAATATCGGCGCCGCCGCCAGTTCGGTGACGATAGGGGCGTCCCACAGCACTGCCATCTCATCCATCATCTGTACTGCAACGGCCTGCTGTTCCGGCGTATGGAAATAGATCACCGAGCGATACTGGGTGCCAACATCATTGCCCTGCCGGTTCAGCGTGGTTGGATCGTGGATAGCGAAGAAGATCTCCAGCAATGCCCGGTAGCCGACCGCGGCGGGGTCAAAACTCACGCGTATCACTTCGGCATGGCCGGTATCGCCCTCGCAAACCTGCTCATAGGCGGGATCGGCAACCTGGCCGCCTGAATACCCCGGCTCCACGCTCTTCACGCCGCGTATCTGCTGGAAGACCGCTTCCGTGCACCAAAAGCAGCCGCCGCCCAAAGTTGCCATTTCTGTCGCCATCACATCACTCCTTGTTGATTTTTGATTAATACAAAACGCTCTTGCCCCTCCCTTGAGGAAGCCTTTCCCGATCCGCAATCCATCCCTCTCCCGCTAGATTGGCATACAGGCGCCGGGTCATACGGTGCATTATCAAACCGTATCCAAATGTGATCAATAACTACACAAATAGTCGCAAACGGAGTCGCTTGGTGTATCATTTTTTAATACTTTTTAACAAATTCGCGAGCTCCCATGCCAAAAGCCTCCAATCTGGTTGATGTCTTGAAACGTGAACTCAAGGCGAGAGATATTACTTATGCCGACCTGGCCGCCCGCATCGACATGTCGGAAGCCAGCGTCAAGAGGATGTTTTCTCAAAAGAATTTCACCCTGCAAAGGCTGGACGAGATCCTGCAGGCGACGGAGATCAGCCTGCGCGACCTGGCGCTGACCACCAACGAAGAAACCCTGATCTCGGAATTGACCTTTGAACAGGAAAAGGAAATCATCAGCGACCCAAAAAAATTCATCGTCGCGGTCTCGGTGCTGAACCTGCTGACGGTCGAGCAAATCATCAAGATCTACGATATCGGCGAGGTGGAAGTGATCAAGCACCTGTTGCGGCTGGACCGGATAGGCTTCCTGGAGCTGTTGCCGAATAACCGCGTCAAATTGCTGGTATCGCGCACCTTCCGCTGGATACCCAACGGGCCGATACAGAGCAGCTTTCGCGACCAGGCCTATGCAGAATACCTGGAATCCAATTTCGACGGTGAACATGAATTGATGCGCTTGATCAATGTGATGCTATCCAGGCAATCTGTTGCCGCATTGCTAAATCGCCTGAAACAGGTCGCCAGGGAGTTCTCCGAGCAACACCAGGAAGATTCCAAATTACCGTTTGAAGAAAAACACAGGATCAGCTTCATGCTGGCCGCCAGGCCCTGGCTGCCGAAGCAGTTCAAGGACCTGGTGCGCAAGGATTACATAGACAAATACACGGAAAACAAGGCTAAAAGGCTATAGTTTTTAATAAAAGGCACTCAGGCAGGTCACGCCCCATTGCATTTTCGATCCAACTCCAGATGCAAAAAAAGCAAAGCCTTTAATCCTGAATTCTTCAATGAATTCATCCACTTAGCCACTGCGGGAACCGATACTTGAAGGTTTTCGGGTAAAATGCGCGCATGCAGAATATTCACGACGACGCCGTCAACCAGAACGACGATGAACATGCTTTACAGTCTTATTTCAAATCCGGTATCTCCCCCGATGATGTAGCCCAGGTCTTCCACCTGAAGCGCGCGCAACCGCTGTTGCAGGCGTTTACCGCGCTTTTCCATGGCGGCTTCAATGGCGTCTTGCTGCGCCTGCTGGTGCTGCGCGAACTGGCGGCGGATGTGCAAACGCCGTCGCTGACGCGCGCCGACATCAATACCAAGCTGGCTTACCTGGAACCGGATAGCCTGGAAACCGTGCTGTCGCGCCTGCGCTCGAATGGCTTGCTGGTCTGGGATGCAACCCAATCGGTGTACCGGATCAGCCCTACCGCGCGCAATGTGCTGGCCGCGATAGAGAGCCTGCTGCAAATCAATGAGCAGGACGACCAGGCCGAGATGAGCTATATGCTGACCCAGGTCGCCGGTGCGCAAGCGGTCGGCGGCGTCTCGGTCGAGCAATTGCACCATTTGCTAGGCCGCCTGATAGAGCTGACCGAGGAATTCAGCGATGCGATCGCCTCCGGCTCGGAATTCCAGTTACGCGCCGCGCAGCAAAAATGGCACACCGCCTGCGACTGGGTGGAAAAGGGTTCCGAGATCATCCACGCGATCACCAATGACAGCCGGGCCGACGCCGCCACCCACAAGGCGGCACAGGCGATAGGCCGGGCCCAGAGCGCGCTGCTGAATATGCAGGGCATGTTCTCGCGCGCGCTGAACCAGATCGAGCGCCAGCGCGTGCACCTGGGGCAATCCGGCTTGTCCACTACCGATATCAAGACCTGGCTGCTGCAACAGGATGACCTGGCGGCGCTGGCAGCCGATGCAATGTCGCATCCGATCACCCCCTTGTTTATCACGCCTTCGGAGATGATAGACGTGGCCGAAAGTGAACTGCTGGCGACCCGGGTATCGGCGGTGCTGGGCAGCCTGCCGGCCGGCGAAAATGCGCCGGAGATAGAAAACGACGACCGCGACGCCTTGCTGGAACTGGATACCTGGCTGGCGGTGCTGACGGCCACCGACGCCAGTGCCAAGCCGGCCTCGCTGCAAGACGTGCTGCTGCCGTCCAGTTTTTCCATCGCATCGTATCGCGCCTCGCTGCTGCCCCTGTTGGGCGACGCCAATGAATCGGCCTTGCAAGGCGCCACCGCCGACCTGGCCCGCCTGCCGCTGGTATTTTCCAGCAAGGACAAGATGCAAAAAGTAAAAGATGAGCACGTCGCCGCGATCTCGGTGGCGACCTTGAGCGCGCTGCAACCTGCGGCCCCGGCCAAGCTGAGGGCGCAGGCGCGTAAGCATGACGACAATACTGAAGAAGCCGCTGATGAAGCTGCCAATGAAAGCGTGAAGCAAGCCCATGAATGAAGATTCCCAAATCCTGATTGCGCGCCTGCTGGCGCATCAAACCCTGCGCCGCGAAGACAAGCTGGTGAAACGCGCGTTGTCCGACGAGCTGTTCCGCGCCGAGGTCGATACCCGCCTGCTGGCCTGCGGCATGAAGTTCATGGACAATGTGTACGCCGACCATGTGACGCTGGCCTTTACGCGCGACACCGAACCGAAGATCTTCGGCGTCAAGGACACCTGGCAAAACAATAATTTCGGCCTGGCGCGTGACGGCGTCGCGCTCCTGGTAGTGCTGTGGGCGCTGATCATCCTGCCCAAGCGCGAACGGCAGGAAGCGCACCAGTTGGCCGAAGAAAACCAGAACGATATGTTCGGCAAGGAAAAACCGATGCCGCGCGCGGAAGACACCTCGATAGGCATTTCCTACCGCACCTTGCTGGCCGACTTCGGCGACAAGCTGGGCAAGAAGACCCGCATGGACATGAACCTGGGTCAGCTGTCGCGCTTCGGCTTCATAGAACGCAAGGGCGAATTCATCACCGAAGGCCCGCTGCTGGATTTGCTGATGGATACCGACACGCTGAAGGACAGGATCATCAACGGCGCCCTAGCCGACATCTTCCAGGTCCAGGTGCCGCGCACTGCAGCGGTCATCGCGGCCCCGGCGGAAGAGTAAACCCAGCCGGTTCGCACCAAGCCGTCTCCGCGCTCAAAGACAATCAGGAAGCTGCCGCAAATGCGGCGGCCTACAAGAACAAAGAAACCTATCATGTTCCACATCAAATCCTTAGAACTGGTCCACTGGGACTACTGGCAACGCATCAAGAACATCCCGCTGGATGCCAAGATCATCACCATCGCCGGTCAGAACGGTTCGGGCAAGACCACCTTGCTGGATGCGCTGCGCACGCTGTTCGGGCTGGAGTGTTCGATGGGGCGTTCGTACAAGCACTATGCGCGCCACTCCGGCCAGCAGACCGCGTGGATACGCGCCGTGGTCGACAACAGCGCGGTCGGACCGCAAATCTCGAACCGCCCTTTCCGCCTGTCCGGCCTGTATGAAGACGAGGTAACGCTGTTCTGCCAGATTCAGAAAAACGGCGGCGACTGGAAGCGGCACTACCTGATGCGCAGCGGCGTGGTCGAGATAGAAGACGTGCAGGAAGCCAACGACTGGCTCGGTGTGGAAACCTACCGCAAGCGGCTGTCGCACGCCGGCCTGTCCTCTGCCATGGGCAAGGTACTGGCACTGGAACAGGGCGAAACCGACAAGCTGTGCGAATACGCGCCGCGCCAGTTGCTGGACCTGGTGTTCCAGGTATTCGGCGACAAGGAAGTGCTGGATGCCTACGACGACGCCAAGCGCCACCAGCGCGACACCGAAACCGAATTGCAGCGCTTTGAAACCGAACTGGAAGGCGCCAAGACCAACCTGGAAGGCTTGCGCCTGCGGGTCGCCAACTACCACCAGTGGGAAAGCCTGAACAAGGAAAAGCGCGACTTGCAGGAAGAGATACTGCCTACCCTGCAATACCATGAATCGCTGGAAAAGGCCGCGTCCATCAGCCACGCGATACGCGCCACCAAGCGCTCGCTGCAAACCCAGGACGCCGCATTATCGGAGCGGCGCGCCGAGCTCGGTCAAAAGGCGCAGCAACTGAGCAATGCGCAGCAAAATGAAGCCTCGCTGGAAGCCGAAGAGTCCCAGCTCAGGGAACGCCTGCAGCAGATCAACAGCAAGCTGAAGCCGCAGGAAAGCCTGCTCGAACAAAAGGCCCGCCTGCAAAAACTGGCGGCCGAAGCCGACGCCGACGTCGCCAACGTGGCCGAAGACCTGGAGAAAAAAGAAGAAGAACTGGCGCGCCTGAAGCAGGAGCGCGACACACTCAGCACCCGCATCAGCGCCGACCAGGCCACCATCTCTGCACTGCAGGGCAAGGCCGCCCTGCCGGACCCGGAAAATGTGCGCGCCATGCGGCGTGCCTTGAATGACGCCAACATCGCACATACGATGCTGCCGGAAATCGTCGAAGTCACCGAAGCCAAATGGCAGGGCGCAGTGGAAGGCGTGCTGCGCGGCTTTACCTCGGTGATCTTGCTGGACAAGGCGCAGGATGCGTCTGCCGCCTATCGCGTCGGCGAGAAGCAGCGCTACGGCCATTTCATCGTGCCGGACCGCGTCAACGCCCCGACGGTCAAGGACTCCAGCCTGTTGTCGGTAGTCAGCTTTAGCGCCCCCGCTCCGGGCTGGCTGATAGAGCAATTGCAAAGAATCCAGATGGTGGACTCGATCGATGCCGGCATCAAGCTGAAATCGCAAGAGTGGATCACCCCGGACGCCTACCACGGCGAAAGGCGCGGCGGCCGCTCGCTGTTTGTGGAAGCCGCGCGCTACCGCTTCGGCAATGCCGGCCGTTCGCAAAGGCTGGAAGCGCTGGAAAGGGCGATGCCGCGCCTGCAATCGCAGGAAGACCAGCTGACCATGAAGATCAGCAAGCTGGCCGGCGAGATCAGCACCTTGAAAACCCGTCTGGCCGGCGTCGATGCCGCCAAGGAACTGAATGCGCGCCACCCTGAATTTGAAGAGGCCACCCGCAATGCACAGCCGCTGAAGCAGCAGCGCATCGAAGTCGGCAGCCGTCTCGGCGAAATCGCCCCGCTGCTGAAATCGGCCACCGAACAGCGCTCGATCAGCCACGTGAAATGGGAACAAGCCAAGGCCGCGATCGCCGACGCCGAAGCCGGCTTGCGCAATTCGGAAAAACGCCATGCGGAAGAACGCAAGGCGCACTACGAGACCTTGCAAGCCATGCGCCAGACCTGGCATACCCTGCCGCTCAACTGGAAACGCAGCAAGCACAGGCAGGAACTGGTCAACGAGCATGAAAATGCGCACCAGATAGAATTGCGAATCCGCAGCCTGGGCAACAACCTGGCGCGCGACGACTGGGAAACCGACTCCACCGTGGTGGACCAATACGTGCGCCTGAACGCCTTGCTGCAAGGGCGGCAGGCGGAAACCGACGACCGCCGCTACCAGAACAACCGCGCGATGGAAGCCACGATCAATGCCCGCGCCGCCTATATGGACAGGCTGCGCTTTACCATCAAGTCGTATAGCCGCAACATCAAGCAGCTGGGCGAACTGGCCGGCATCGAGGTGCATACCGACCCGGTCAAGCTGGAAAACGACGACATCCAGCTGGCGCAAGCCGGCTTGCACGTGCGCTTCAAGTTCGACGGCAAGGGCCCGATAGGCATGAACGACGGCGAAGCCTCCGGCGGCCAGCAAGTGATGAAGTCGCTGATCCTGCTGATAGGCTTGCTGAAATCGGAAGACGGCTCGGGCGGCTTCGTGTTCATCGATGAACCGTTCGCCCACCTGGATATCCGCAACATCCAGCTGGTCGGCGAGTTCCTGAAGAATACCGACGCCCAATACCTGATGACGACGCCGCTGACCCACAACACCGACGTCTACGATCCTTCCGAACTGACGCTGATCACCAGCAAAAAAAAGAAGGACATGGAATGGGCCCAGCCTATTTTTGTATTGCAGCGCCGGGTCGAAAAGCATAAAGAACGCGCCTAGGCGCCGGGCGCTAGGGCGGGCCATGCTCGCCCGCTAGATCGATTTTGTTACCGAGTGTAAATATTTTCCGTTTTGCCATCCATCAAAGGCACAGTACGGAAAACTCATCGGTCAGTACGGGACAGCCCTATGACCCGTGTCTGTCCAACAAACATCCATCGATCAATGCCTCCCGGAGCACGCATGAAGGAATTTCCGTTCAAGCCTATGACATCGGCCCGCATGGCGGCCTACTGCCTGGCGGCGCTCGGCCTGTGCGCCTGCGGCGGCGGGGGTGGCGCTACCGCCACCGGATCGGGAACCGGCAGCCTGCCGGGTACGGGAACCACGCCGCCGACTACCACGCCTGGCTCAGTGAGCTACGCCAGCCTGCTCAAGGCCGACCTGGGCATCGGCGCCAGCTTGAATGGAGCACTACCCTTCCCCGCCGACAATGCCTGGAACCTCGACATTTCGGCGGCCCCGGTCGATCCGGCCTCCAATGCCTTGATCGCCAGCATAGGCCTCAACGCCGGCCTGCACCCCGACTTCGGCTCCGGCTTGTACCAGGGCGCGCCTATCGGCATACCCTACACCGTGGTGGACTCGACCCAGGCCAAGGTGACGGTGGCATTCCAGGCCTACGCCGACGAAAGCGATGCTGGGCCCTACCCGATACCCAGGAACGCCCCTATCGAAGGCCAGACCAGCAATGGTTCGGCCTTTGGCGGCGACCGGCATGTGCTGGTGCTGGACCGCGGCGCGAATCGCCTGTATGAACTGTACAACGCCTTTCCGAATGCAGACGGCAGCTGGAACGCTGACAGCGGCGCCATCTTCCACCTGGACTCCAACAATGTCAGGCCGACCGCGCCGGCTGGCTGGACCAGCGCCGACGCCGCCGGCCTGCCGATTTTCCCCGGCCTGGCGCGCTATGACGAAGTGGCCGCCGGCCAGATCGCGCATGCGCTGCGGTTTACGGTGCAACGTAGCCGCAAAGCCTATGTGCCGCCGGCCCGCCATTGGGCCTCCAGCAGCACCGATGCCAGTCTGCCGCCGATGGGAATGCGGGTCCGCCTGAGGGCGAGCTACGCGATACCGGCCAGCTATAGCGCCGACACCAGGGTCATACTGCAGGCGCTGAAGACCTACGGCATGATAGTCGCCGACAACGGCTCGAACTGGTATGTCAGCGGCGCGCCGGACGCGCGCTGGAACAACGACAAGCTGGTCAGCGAACTGGCCAGCGTGCACGGATCGGATTTTGAGGTGGTGCGGATGGACGGCCTGGTAGCGCCATAAGGAATTTCAGTTCCGAGGCTATTGGAAAATTGCCATGGCCAGGCAGCGCAACGACGCCACGTTAATTTTCTCAATAGCCTTCTAGTCTATCATCTGGTCCCATACCAGCTTGACCAGCCTGTCGTCCTTGAAGCACAGGCTGGCGCTGCTCTGCTTCTCTTCGTAGACATATTCGTAGCAATCATCATTGACGTAGCTGGGCGGGCCCAATACCGACTTGGCCTTGGCCGCGCTGCTACCCAGGTCCAGGCCGCGCGGGATCTTCCAGCCGCCGCCGTTGACGCTCACTTGCGACAGGTAGAATTTGGCAGGATTGGTCACCGGGTAATTCATTTCCAGCTCCAGGCCATCCAGCTTCATCTGCCGGGTCAGCCTCTTCTGGTCATTACTCTCGCCGCCGGATTCGCTGGTGATGATAAACCTGGATTTCCCGCACATGCCCTTGGGCAGGTCGCAGGCTTTCAGCACTTGCAAAGCGCCCTTGGCAATGAAATCCCTGGCTGCAGCACTCAAACGCGGGGCTTCATCCGCATTCGATGCAAGGGATAGTCCGGTGCATAGCAGCGCGACAGCGTAGCGGATTTTGGTAGGCATGGCAGGCTCGCAAAATTCAAGGCAGGAAACTTGCCGCAAGCAGCCTCAGCTGATTGCGGCAAGACAAGTCTGAATTGTATCCCTAATGGCCAAAAAGAAAACATTTACCCGCACCGACCGCCACTACTTGTCGCTGACCAGCCTCTGGAATTCGGCCAATGCCTGGTATTCCTGTTCCAGCTTGCGCGGGATGGCCAGGAAGATCGGGCGCAGGCGCGCATAGAGCGCGACGTTGGCGGCGATCGGCGTATGCTTGTGGGTAGCCCCCACCATGCTTGAGATCAGGTCCAGCGACGCAATTTTTCCCAGTGCATACAGGCCTAGTACCGCCGCCCCCAGGCAAGACGACTCCACGCTTTCCGGCACCACGACCTCGCGGTCGAAGATATCGGCCATCATCTGCCGCCACAAGGCCGAGCGGGCAAAGCCGCCGGTCGCCATCATGCGCTGGGTGGGGCCGATCAGGGCTTCCACCACCGGCAAGATGCTGTACAAGTTGAAGATCACGCCCTCCAGCGCGGCGCGTATCATGTGTTCCTTGCGGTGGTGCATGGCCAGGCCGAAGAAAGAGCCGCGCAAATCGGCATTCCACAAGGGCGCGCGTTCGCCCGCCAGGTAGGGGTGGAATAGCAGGCCCTCGGCCCCCGGCGCAATCCGCTCGGCGATCGCGGTCAGCGCCTGGTAGGGGTCTATGCCGGCGCGGCGGGCGCTTTCAGCCTCTGCGGTCGCCAGCTCATCCCTGACCCATTTGAAGATATTGCCGCCATTGTTGACCGGGCCGCCGACCACCCAGTGCCGTTCCGTCAGTGCATAACAGAAGGTGCTGCCGGAAGGATCGGTGACCGGACGGTCGACCACGGTGCGCATCGCGCCCGAGGTGCCTATCGTGACCGCCACCTGTCCCGGCTGGATGGCGTTGACCCCCAGGTTGGACAATACGCCGTCATTGGCGCCGACGACGAATGGGGTAGTCGCCGACAAGCCCAATTGCGCCGCCACGTTCGGCGCCAGTCCCTGCAGATGATGGGTAGTCGGTACGAGCGTGGGCAGCTGCTGTTCGCTGATGCCGGCCAGTTGCAGCGCGCCCTGGTCCCACTGCCTTTGTTCCAGGTTGAATAGGCCGGTCGCCGAAGCGATAGAGTAATCCACCAGCCATTGGCCGAACAGGCGGAAGAATACATATTCCTTGATGCCGACGAAACGCGCACTGCGGGCAAACAGTTCGGCCTGTTCATGCCGCAGCCAGACCAGCTTGCACAACGGCGACATGGGGTGGATCGGCGTGCCGGTGCGCAGATAGATCGCGTGGCCGTCCATCTCCTTGCGGATGCGTTCGGCCCATAGGCAAGCCCGGTTGTCGGCCCAGGTGATGCTGTTGCTGAGCAACTGGTCGTCCTGGTCCACCGCGATCAGGCTGTGCATGGCGGCGCTGAAAGACACCAGGCTGATCTCTTCGGCAGCTGCACCGGCCAGTATCACCGCCTGCCGTATCGTGCTCAGCACCGCACCATAGATTTCCACCGGGTCCTGCTCGGCCATGCCCGGCATCTGGCTAATCAGCGGATATTCGACCGCATGCTGAGCCACCACGGCGCCGGCATGGGTGAACAGCACCGCCTTGGTACTGGTGGTGCCTATATCGACACCGAGCATGTATTTTGACATCAGGAACTCCCCTGCAGCTATCGCGATAGGCTTAAATCACCGCATTCAGCAGCATGATAAAGATAATGGCAACGACTGAGATAATGGTCTCCATCGCGGTCCAGGTCTTGAAGGTCTCGCTGATGCTCATGTTGAAGTATTCCTTGACCAGCCAGAAGCCGGCGTCGTTCACATGGGAAAAGATCAGCGAGCCGGCCCCAGTGGCCAGCACCAGCAGTTCGCGGTTGGTGCCGGGGATCAGGGTCACCAGCGGCGCCACGATGCCGGCGCCGGTAATGGTCGCCACGGTCGCCGAGCCGGTGGCGATACGGATCACGCCGGCCACCAGCCAGGCCAGCAGCAAGGGAGAGATCTGTGCGTGCACCGCCATCTGCCCTATCGCCGTGCCGACGCCGCTATTCACCAGCATCTGCTTGAAGCCGCCGCCGGCGCCGATGATCAGCACGATCGCCGCGGTGGGCGCCAGGCTCTGGTCCAGGAAACGCAATACCTGCTGGCGTGAAAAGCCGCAAGCCGTGCCAAAGGTGTAGGTGGACAACATCAAGGCCGCCAGCAAGGCCACGATGGGGTTGCCGATGAAGTCCATCAATAGCCGGATGTGATGGCCGTCCGGCAGGTTGACGTCGACGAAAGTCTTCAGCAGCATCAGGAAGACCGGCAACAGCACCGTCACCAGGGTGATGCCGAAACCGGGCAATCGCTTGTCCGTGGACTGGTGCGCCAATTGCCCCATCAACTGCTCGGACGGGGTGATCTGCACATATTTGGAAATGAAGGAACCGAACATAGGACCGGCGATCACCACCGTAGGGAAGCCGACGAGCAAACCGTAGAAGATGGTCTTGCCTATGTCCGCGCCGAATATGCCTATGGCCAGCAAAGGGCCGGGATGCGGCGGCACCAGGCCATGCATCACCGACAGGCTGGCCAGCATCGGTATCCCGACCTTGAACATCGACACGCCGGCTCGGCGCGATACGATGAATACCAGCGGCACCAGCAGTACAAAGCCGATTTCAAAAAACAGGGGTATGCCGACCAGGAAGGCGCCCAGCATCATCGCCCAGTGCACGCGCTCCTTGCCGAAGGCGCGCACCAGGGTTTGCGCGATCTGGTCGGCGCCGCCCGATTCCGCCATCATCTTGCCCAGCATGGTGCCCAGGCCGAGCACGATGCCGACAAAGCCGAGCACGCCGCCGAAGCCGTCCTGGAAGGATTTGACGATTTGCGGCAAGGGCATGCCAGAGATCAGGCCCAGGAAACCGGAGGTGATGATCAGGGCAATAAAGGGATGGATACGCAGGCGCGTAATCATCAGTATCAAGACGACAACGGCAATGAATGCGTTGAGTAATAGCGTAGCTTCTGCGCTTAGGCCGAACATGGGACTGTCTCCTGTTGGTAGGATGGACCTCGGCCTGGGAGAAGAGATGTCTCGCCGGCCGCTGTCCAAAAATCACTATCTGGGTAGTGTTGGTCTGGGAATACGCTCATCCAATAAATGATAGCGCTAACATCGAGAATGCATGATAACGCTAACATTTTTAAGATGTCAAACATTTTTCAGCGCTGCTTTGCAGCATTCTTCCCGGCAAGGTGATGCGGCCGGCATGGCAGCCGCCGGTTATCAAGGGAAAATAGTGTTTCCGTTTACACTACGCGTAGTATCATGCACGCCAAGCAGCCGACCAAGCACTAGGGCGTGTTGGCATTCAATTTGGGAGATGCGTTCAAGCCATAACGCGGGCTGGCAAGGCGGTGTAG
>JAZJYH010000013.1:0-201998 GCA_040390485.1 Pseudomonadota bacterium | reverse complement strand
CCGCGTTATGGCTTGAACGCATCTCCCAAATTGAATGTCAACACGCCCTAGACCAGCGGGCCGAGGAGAGGGAATCAGTGCTTGTGCTCGCCGATCAGGGCCAGCGAATCGTGCTCGCGCTGGTTGGCCCTGTGCTTGAGCATGACCATATACATGGTGCCGGACACAAACAGCCCGAACAGGATGATCACGACGTCGATGTTCAAGTTCAGCGAAACCATCAGCGCATACAGGGCCAGCATCGACAGCACCGACAGGTTTTCATTGAAGTTTTGAACGGCGATAGAATGGCCCGCGCTCATCAATACGTGCCCGCGATGCTGCAATAGGGCATTCATCGGCACCACAAAGAAGCCGCCCAGCACGCCTATCAGTATCAGCAGCGGGTATGCGATCCAGACGCTATTGACCACGGTCATGATCATCACTACCAGTCCCATGGCTATTCCCAGCGGCATGACCGACAGGGATTTCTTCAATGGAATAAATTGCGCCGCGCCGACCGCTCCCAGCGCAATGCCTACCGCCACCACGCCTTGCAGGATGGCGGCCCGGTCCAGCGGCATGTTCAGCGATTTTTCTGCCCATTTCAGGACGATGAACTGCAAGGTCGCACCTGTACCCCAGAACAGAGTGGTGACGGCCAGCGATATCTGCCCCAGCTTGTCTTTCCATAATACCGAGCAGCAACCCGCAAAGTCCGCCACCAGCTTGAGGGGGTTATGCTGCTGATGGGCGTAGCGTGCGCCGGTGTCCGGTATCCTGAGGTTGAACAAGGCCGCGATCGCATACATGGAGGTGATGACGCACAAGGCGGCTTCGGTCGGCGTGTCTATGCCCAGGTCCACCATCGGCAGCTCGAATCTCAATAGGAGGGAGGCGATGGTCGGATTGATCAGCATGCCGCCCATGACGGTACCGAGGATGATGGAAGAGACGGTCAGGCCCTCTATCCAGCCGTTGGCGGCCACCAGCTTCTCCGGCGGCAGCAATTCAGTCAGGATGCCATACTTGGCCGGGGAATAGGCGGCGGCGCCAAAACCGACCACCGCATAGGCGATCAGCGGATGCACGTCGAAGAACATCAGCGCGCAACCGAAGACCTTGATCAGGTTGGTAATGAACATGACTTTTCCCTTGGGCAGGGAGTCTGCGAATGCGCCGACGAAAGCCGCCAGCAGCACGTAGGAAAGTCCGAAGAATAATTTGAGCAATGGAGTCATCCACTGCGGTGACTTCATCGTGGCCAGCAAAGCCATCGCTGCAATCAGGAGCGCATTATCGGCAAGCGATGAGAAAAACTGCGCCGCCATGATGGTATAAAAACCGCGTTTCATTCGTATTATTTGCCTGTTACAAAATGTCACCGGCTTGCTTTATACCATGAAAACGATTGCTTTCATGTGAATTAAAGCACGACCGGCTTAAATGCTCGGTAAAATGTAAGCAAACGAGAAACTTTTTATTTGGCCTGCTGAACGTCTGCCCAGTATTTGTGGCATACGCAATCAGTGCTCCTGTATTCAACGGATGAGCCGGCCTTTGGTGAACAGTTTCTTCAGATTTATATGCGAGATGTGAAAGTATCAACAAGAAGACTATGGCAAAAGCAAAAACCAATTACACCTGCACCGAGTGCGGCGGCGTCGTCAATAAGTGGGCCGGGCAGTGCCCGTCTTGCGGCCAGTGGAACACCCTGGTGGAAACCATCATCGAAACGGCCGGCAACCGTTTTTCCGGCAAGCATCAAAGCCTGGCCCAGACTGCCCCGGTATTGAACCTGGCCGCAATAGAGGCGCTCGACGTGCCGCGTTTCGGCACCGGCATAGAAGAGTTCGACCGCGTGCTCGGCGGCGGCCTGGTGGCCGGCGGTGTGGTGCTGATAGGCGGCGACCCTGGCATAGGCAAATCGACTTTGCTGCTGCAGGCGCTGGCCAGCCTGTCCAAGCTGAAGAAGGTCCTGTATGTCAGCGGCGAAGAGTCCGGCGCCCAGATCGCCCTGCGCGCCAAGCGCCTGGCCGTGGACGCCCAGGACCTGCAATTTCAGGCCGAGATACAACTGGAAAAGATACTCGGCACCCTGGGCGACCACAAGCCGCAGGTGGTGGTGATAGATTCGATCCAGACCATGTATTCGGACGCCCTCAGTTCGGCCCCCGGTTCGGTAGCCCAGGTGCGCGAGTGCGCTGCACAATTGACCCGTGTCGCCAAGACCATGGACATCACGATGATCATGGTCGGCCACGTGACCAAGGAGGGCGCGCTGGCCGGCCCGCGCGTGCTCGAACACATCGTCGACACCGTGCTGTATTTTGAAGGCGATACCCATTCCAGCTTCCGCCTGGTGCGGGCGATCAAGAACCGCTTCGGCGCGGTCAATGAGTTGGGCGTGTTCGCGATGGGCGAGCGCGGCCTGAAGGGCGTGTCCAATCCCTCCGCCCTGTTCCTGTCGCAGCACGACTCCCAGGTGGCGGGGTCCTGCGTGATGGTGACGCAGGAGGGCACCCGGCCGCTGCTGGTAGAGATCCAGGCGCTGGTCGACAGTTCGCACGCGCCCAATGCGCGCCGGCTGTCGGTGGGCCTGGAGCAAAACCGGCTGGCGATGCTGCTGGCGGTCTTGCACCGGCACGCCGGCGTGGCCGCGTTCGACCAGGACGTGTTCATCAACGCGGTAGGCGGCGTCAAGATCGCCGAACCGGCGGCCGACCTGGCCGTCCTGCTGGCGATCAACTCCTCGATGCGCAACAAGCCCCTGCCGCGCGGCCTGGTGGTGTTCGGCGAAGTCGGCCTGGCCGGTGAAATCCGCCCGGCCCCGCGCGGCCAGGAGCGCTTGCGCGAAGCCGCCAAGCTCGGTTTTTCCATCGCGATGATCCCCAAGTCCAACGCCCCCAAGCAAAAGATCGAAGGCCTGACCATCATAGGCGTGGATCGCATAGAAGAGGCGCTGAACAAGATACGGGACGTGGACAGCTATGTAGTGGATGCTTAGTTCTTTGGGGTAGCGGAGCTCATGCCGGATGCGCGGCCGTTGGTACGAGCTGTGGCGACTGAGGCAGCATCGCGCATCGATGCTGGTGTCGACCAATAGCGGCTATTTCTGGTGAGCGAAAAGGCTGCTGGTATCAATCATATCATTGGATAGAACCGTGAAAATAATTGCGACAAAGCAAAATAGAAGCGATAAATATGATTTGTTACGTTGTGTACGACAGGATGGCTCCGCCGCGACCGCGAAGATGCCTCGACAAGGAGTGTTGCCACATGATTTGATTCACTATGTCGTAGAATCCGCATTGCTCTACGAGCATGGATTTCTGGGGCTCATAGCGCAAGGTGCCGACTTCGCGTATGTGATGGAACAGACGCACGGTCTTCCCAATAAAGAAGTTGCTGAGCAAGCTATTCATGCCGAAGCGATTGTTGAAAGCTTGCAGGCGCAACTATGGGCGGGTTCGTTTGACACCCAACAGTTCCTGGATGGACTAGCGGGAGCATGCACTATGCGCCAACGCTCTATTCCTAACCTCGGGACGCTGGATTTGCACGAGGACCTGTATCAGCGTGTCGTCGAGCTTGGACAACGATGGCAGGAGCTTCCTTATTATGGTTCGTTGGAGCTTGAAATGGTGCACATCTAGGCGTTGAGGAGAATTGGCTCGAATTCTGCAGCTCATACCGCCTAAACCGCCGCTCATCGCAATCGTATGGGCGTGCCAGGGCAGGCTGGATAAAATAACATCGCGTCTGAATAGCTCGTGGCGCAGTTCAAAAGGCTTTGGCGACCCGCACACAACCATAAAACTCAACTATATGAACACTCGACCAGTTCTCGACGATATTAAAGTCCCTGTGAGATATAAGCTTTCCGCCATATGGGCATCGGTATTGTTTTGTTATATCTATGTCGACTACTTTGAGCTTTATATTCCCGGCAAGTTACATGGAATGCTTGAAGGTAACATCATGCCTCTTGGTCCTGTCACTCAAGGAATCCTGCTTGGAACTGCCATAATGATGGCGATACCAAGCCTACTCGTCTTCTTGTCATTGACGCTGAGTGCTCCACTAAGTCGCTGGTTTAATATTGTTTTCGGTGTTATTTACACCATGATTCAGCTGATTGTTGTTTCCCAAAGCGGCTGGATATTTTATATAGCAATAGGCCTTGTAGAGGCGGCACTAACTGCACTTATCGTATGGACAGCTTGGACTTGGCCAAGGCGAGGGACCACCTAGTGAGTATTTGCAGGCTGAATGAATCCTTTGCAGGAAAGTCGGACTAGTTCCGCTTTTTTTTTGGGGGGGGGCTCCCAGCGGCCGCCGCTATCGTGACCATCCGTGCATTTTTCGGTTGTGCAAGATGGTACCGTGACCACCTATAGCGGGCTTCGGCCAACAGTTGACGGTCGAAAATATTCTCGTTGACTGGCATTCGCATCAACATTTTTGGCCAAAATTCATGTTAAATTGACATTCTTCTACGCCCAATGACTTAGTCATCAAAACCCTATGCGTACTGCATTTTTAATTCTTCTCTTTCTCGCCCTGCCGGCATTTGCGGGCGGGCCCGGTCTCCCTGACGGTTGGCGTAAGCCGACAGTGGAGGAGCTTCAAGAGGCTTGGAGAAACGATTGCCCTAATCGCTGCGCGCAGATTGCCGCCGATTTTAACGGCAAAGGTCGCGCGGAGGGAGCTTTCCTGGCAATTCATGAAAAGCGGAAAGTGATGGGATTGCTGGCATTCGTCTATTCCGCGCCCGGCAAGGTGCAGTGGTTCGTACTCGACGAAATCAAGGCCCCGACATCTATTGCAGTGATGGGGGTGCAATTATATTCGCCCGGAACTTACAAAATGATGTGCGCCGTATCTGAAACGCCATGCGGTCCTGATGGAAAAAGAGCTTTCAATTTCCGCTTGCCGGCAATTTCCTATTTCAAGTCTGAAAGCGCAAGCTCAGTTTTTTACTGGAATGAACGGGACAGGAAATTCGACAGAATTTGGGAGAGTGACTAGTGAGTCGTATCAAAGAATACAAAGCGCGCTTTCGGCCAGAAGTTGCCGCTCGATAGATAGAGAAAAATGAGAACGAATTTACAAAGCACAGTGGTTGTGACCGCTACGGATGATATCGGTTCTGAGGATGTTCAAAAGGACGTGCGTCATTACCTGGCGTCAGAAGTGGATTCCCAGAATGGCGACATTTACTTGAAATTTTCGAGTCGCTTGGCTATGTATGACTTTGCTAAGTCCATGTTGCAGGAAGCTGTATTTGGTCTAGGTGGACAGCAAGAATTTCTACCGCTGATTTCCGAGGGAAAAGCTCTGGTATCAAACGGTGTAAGGATGACTGAAGATAGTTCCAGAATTTTCGTTTTCTACCCGAACGAATAGCTACCCAACAGGCAGACTATGGCCAAAAGCCGTCATCGATATTCTCAGCAATATCATCTCGAAAGGCACTGCTTTTCCATGAATTTTCTGCCTCCTCAGCAGCCGCTCTTGGTTTCAAGTTCTCAGCTTTCAAAGTTAGTTCGCGCCGGTCATTTCTTTTTTGGGGGCATTAGATACGTACTCATACTCTTGTTAATGCCTTGTTCATTGTTCGCTGCGCAAACTAGGGACACCCAAGCTGCAATAGTTGATTACTTTGGAGTGGGCAGTACTTATCCTCATTTACAGCACACAAAAGGTTTTACCTCTGTCGAGATATGTTTTGATAGTACGTGCGACTTCTACCGTTTTGCATCGACCACCGATGAAAATGTCATTTGGGACCTTGTATTTCTGCATCAATACTTCGTGAGTCCCGCGTTTCACATCGAGCAATTCAAAGAAAAATATCACTCACTGGCTAGGAACGTGGTTGCTCGCTATCGACGTCTTTGCTCATCTTCTACGGAAGAACAACTACCTATCTGCATGCTCCGCAGTCTCGCCAAGCAGCACGAAGTTTCTTACGCGTTTGTCCGTTACGATGAAGGGTTCCGTTGCCAAGTCGTCGGTCGAATTGCGAATCCGAAGTTTGAAGGGAGGTCTTCATGCAGAAAATACCAGTCCGCCCCATAACCTAGCGATCCCCAGACCTCTCGCGGCCAGCGATTTCACCAAGCTGTTGCGTCGGCCGGTTGAATCCGCAGGCGATAGCGGTTTGTCAGTGGACTTGAGCAACAAGCCAGGACCAAACAGCAGGACTTAATTTTGGCGCTTCGTCCGATCAAGCTGCAATTGCTAGCGACCAGCCTAGCTAGTTTCGTCCAGCTGCATTGCCGCCTGGGTAGCCGCCTGCGTGCCGCTCCTGACCGCCGCTTCCAGCGTCGCCGGGTATTCACCGGCGGTATAGTCGCCGGCTATCCATAGTCCGGGGATGGCGGTCTGGTTGGATGGCCTGGCCAGCGCTGGCGCGCAAGAGAAGGTGGCGCGCTTTTCCGTAATGACTTGCTGCCACAACGGTGTAGCAAGGGCCGGCAGTTCCAGGGTTTGCGCCAGCTGGTGTGCAATCGACTGCGCCAGCGCGTCGTTGCCGGCTGCTATCGCTTCATTCGAGGCGCTGACGACGACGGCCAGCAGCCCGGCCTGGTCGGCATTCAGCTGGCCGCGGTCGAATACGAATTGGCCCCATTGGCCTTGCCCGGGCTGGTCCAGCAAGGCGTAGAAGGCTCGGGGTAAGCGCAGGCCCGCATCGTATTGCAGGTAGCAGGTGGTGATCGGCTCATAGGCGAAAGAGGGCAGGGCAAGCGGCGCTGCACCGCTATCCGCCTTCATTTCCACCTCGGCCAGCAATTTGGCCGCGGTTTCCGCTCCGGTAGCGACGATCACTGCATCGTAGGCTTCGGTGCCGTGCTCGGTGCCGCCATTGCTGTAGTCCAGTGCCCAGCCCGCTGCGGCGCCGGCATGCTGGCGGATTTTCTTGACGGTGGCGCCGCATATTAGTTGACCACCGTGCGTCTGCACGAACTGCGCCGCGCGTTCCGGGAACAGGGCCGACAAGTCGACCCGTGGCAGCAGCATGTCCGAAGCCGCGCGGCCGGCGCCCAGGCTGTCGCGCAAGACATTCAGGAAGACCTGGGCCGAGGCGCGTTGCGGCGGGGTGTTCAGCGCGGCGATGCACAGCGGGGTCCACATCAGGCGGCACAGCCTGTCGGTCTGGTCGAAGCGCTGCAGCAACTCGCTGACGCTGCAATCCTGGTGCATTTGCCAGCCCATCCAGCGTGCCGTAGTTGAAAAGCGCGCCAGCGACATCTTGTCTTCGCGGCTGAGGCCGGTGGCCCGCATCAATGCCCATAGCATATGCAGCGGCGCCGGGAGTTTGGGGGCGACGAAGTGCATGCCGTCGCTGTTGGGCGGATAGCACATTTGCAGCGGCAGCCGGAGCAGGGCGCTGTCGAGATCAATGCCGACCTTGCGCATCAGGCGCAGGCTCTCTGCATAGGCGCCCAGCAGGATGTGCTGGCCGTTGTCGAGCGGCTTGCCCTGCAGCTCCACCTTGCGGGCGCGGCCGCCCAGCGTGCGGGCCGCCTCCAGCAGGCTTACCTGGTGGCCTTGGCCGGCCAGTTCCACGGCGGCGGCACAGCCGGCCCAGCCGGCGCCGATGACGGCGATGCGTTTAGCGGCGGATTCAGCCACGGACGTAGGTTTTCCAGGCCAGCCATAATTTGCGGATCGGCGTCAGCGAAATGCGCTGGCTCAGCACATGGAAGCCGTCTGCCTTGATCTCCACCAGCAGGGCGCGATAGATCGCCGCCATGATCAGGCCGGTGCGCTGCGCCCGGCGGTCTTCCGGGGGCAGCAAGGAAAACGCCTCATCATAGAGTTTTTGCGCGCGTTCAAACTGAAACTGCATTAGCGCCTCAAACTGGGGGCTGTTGCGCGCATTCAGGACATCGGCGGCGGTGACCTGGAATTGCTGCAGCTCATTCACCGGCAGGTAGATCCGGCCCTTGCGGGCGTCTTCGCCGACGTCGCGGATGATATTGGTCATCTGGAAGGCCAGGCCCAGTTTTTCTGCATAGTCGCGTGTCTGCGGGTTCTTGATGCCGAAGATGCTGGCCGACAGGATGCCGACCACGCCGGCCACATGCCAGCAATACTTTTGCAAGGCGATGAAGTCCAGGTAGCGGGTCTGGTTCAGGTCCATCTCCATGCCGTCGATGATCGCCAGCAGGTGCGCGCCGTCCAGCGCATAGACCGCCATATGCGGCAGCAAGGCCCGGGTGACCGGATGAGTAGGAGCGCCGGCCAGCATGGCCTGGATTTCCTGGCGCCACCAGCCCAGCTTGCTACGGGCTACCGTATCGTCACTGCTTTCATCGACCACGTCGTCGACTTCGCGGCAAAACGCATACAGTGCGGTAATCGCGCGTCTTCTCGGCAAGGGTAGAAACAGGAAGCTGTAGTAGAAGCTGGAGCCGCTTTGTGCTGCTTTTTGCTGGCAATATTCGTCTGGGGACATGCTTGGGATAGTCTAGGGCTAACAGTAAGCGGCTCAAATGCCGGAATAAAAAGCGATACCTTCGATGCGGACGGCGCCTCCTTGGCAGGCATCGTCCACGGGCACCTGTAAATCGGGGTGCAAGGGGATGTTATTATTGCATCATAATCTCGATATACTGGCTGGGTCTTGGGCATCGGCGAGCTGGCAACACCTCTACAGGTCATGTAAAAACGGGTAACAGAATGTAATCCACACTGTCAGGCCTGTCATCTTAGGCATCTCTAGCTCGTATAATGGTGCGCGCATTATAATATTGCCCGCAGGCCTTAGTCTCAGCTTTCGCATTAAAAACATTAAAACTGGAAAATATCTTGAATAAATCAAAATTTGCAGCAATCGTAGGTGGCATTAGCCTCATCGCCGCGTTGGCGGGATGTGGTGGTTTTGTGTATACCACGGTAGGTGGGACTGTGACGGGCCTGGGTAGCGGCAATACCCTGGAGTTGAGGAATGACGCCAATTACAGGACAAGCTTGTCGGCCGACGGCACTTTTGCGTTTAATGTAGCCAGCGATGCCGCTTACAACATCACCGTGCTGACCCAGCCAAAAACCGTTTACTGCACCGTGGCCAACGGCTCCGGCAAGATGGGTGGCTCGGCTTCGGTGACCAATATCGTCGTGACTTGCGTGCCTAGCGTACCGGTGGGCGGCACTTTGACCGGCATGAATACCGGTGCCGGCATTGTGGTGCGCAACAACGACGGCAATGCCGATACGACCCTGTTCGACAGCCTGGGGCTGACGGTCAATGGCACGTTCACCTTTGGTAAATATCTGCCTAATGGTAAGCCTTATAACGTCACTATGTACACCCAGCCGGTAGCGCAAAACTGTGCCGTCACCAATGGCACAGGCGTGGTGGACAATACCAAGCTGGATGCTTACAGGAATGTGGCGGTCGATTGCGTGCAGGCGGTTCCCGTTTCTGTCGCGCTGAGCGGCCTGGCATCGGGTGCGACGCTGGTCTTGATGAACAATGGTGATACTGCGGCGATCAACATGATCGCCACGACCATCAACGGCAACTTCGTGTTCAACCAAAGCATGGTGGAAGGCCAGACCTACAATGTCACGGTCAACACCCAGCCTGCGAACCAGGTGTGCACGGTAGCGAATGGCTCCGGCATTGCGCACCTGGCCAACCCGACGGCGGCAACCAATATCGCCGTCACCTGCGTCAATAAATAATATAGGTAGTAGCTGGACGTCTTTACGGCAGCATGCCTGCCGTAAAGACTGCCATCCCTGCTGGCGCCGGTCCGGGCCGGCACGGGATGCTCATAACTCTTCCAATAGCCCTGCCTGGTTGAAGTAAAAAATCCCTTCGTGCTTGAAGCCCCATTTGCCGCCCTTTAGCCGGACAAAGGGCTCATAGCTGAAGAAAGGCACTTCACCCAACTGGACCGCATTATTCGCCTGTATATACTGGCGCGCTTCGCGGCTGGTGGCGATACTATGGCCGACATTATTCCGGTAGTCGAGATTGACGAAGCCACCTTGCCGTATCCGCATATTGGTCCAGTCGAACAACTGGCCGAAGCTGGTATGGGGGCGCACGATGGTCAGCATTTGCGTGTGCATCTGGTGCAGGAAGCGCAATCCGTTTTTGAACTCCAGCGATTGCGGGGTATCGGTGACTTTGCCGTTTTCCACCACGAGAGAGCGGGCGCAGTCGCCCCAGTATTCCTTATGCGTGGGGCTCAGGTCTATCGTGATCAGGTTGGACAGGCCCACGGTCTCCTCGCTGGGCCGGTAATCCTTGCCGGATACCGACACGCAGCTGCGCGACCCGAGCAGGACCAGCGCAGGACAGTCGTAATACCAGGTATCCGGATAGCCGGCTTCTTGCATCATCGCATGCGCCTTGGCGGCGATGCTCTGTTCCGTATCATCGGGGGTGATTAATTGCGCCAGCCCGTCCAGTACGGACTTGGCAGCGAGTTGGACTTTGCGGTGTTCGGCAATTTGTAATTCGGTAGGCATGGGTGCTGATCGGTTTGTTCCTGGTGGTCTTAGGCAGGTTCCCAGGATTATTTGCTGGAGCTGTCCGCGACGGCGTTGACTCCAGCCTTGGTGACATCAATTGCTGTGCCGACTACGGCTCCCCCCACTTTGACGGTCGTGGAGACGGCGACATCAGCTATTGCAAGGACGGTGCAGCCACTCAATGCTAAGCTGCATAGTAGGAAAGCCAAGCGGAATATACAAGTTTGCATGATGTCGTCAGTGCCAAGAGTTAAATTAAATAGGTGTCGGATGACGGCGACTTGATGGATATTCTGCGCGGGCTCGGCTTGGTCCCAGCGCATGGTAAGACTGCCGCATCAAAAAATGCCATAATAAATTTGCAACAATTTGTAAGCAGGGGCGGGGAGGTGTCTTTCCCAGGCTCGCTAGATGAGAGGCTCATCAGGCCGGTGCCCGAATTGGCGGAGTGCGGCTACATCCAGGCGGCCCGCCAGGCCAGGAGTATCCAGTCCAGCTTGCGCAGCTTGGGCCGTCGGGTAAATACATCCCCGTTAACCCGGTCTATCTTTTCCAGTATGCGCAGGCCGCCTTGCACCACCAGGCGCAACTCCCAGCCTATGCGGCCCGGCAGTTGCTTCGCCAGCGGACTTCCCGCCATCAGCATGGCCCTGGCCCTGCCGGTCTGAAAGCGCATCATCTCTTGCCAGGCAGCATCAGTCCTGGCCTGCGCTATGTGCTGTTCGGTAATGCCGAAACGCTGCAAGTCTTCCTGCGGTAGGTAGATGCGTTGTTTTTGCCAGTCTACCGCAATGTCTTGCCAGAAATTAATCAGTTGCAAGGCCGAGCAAATCGCATCGGATTTCCCCAAATCCTCTGGGTTTGCGGCGCGGTACAGGTGTAACATGAGCGCACCTACCGGATTTGCCGATCGCCGACAATAATCCAGCAAGTCGTCAAAATCAGCGTACCTGGTGGTGACGACGTCCTGCTTGAATGCAGACAATAGATCCCGAAACGCTTGCAAGGGTAAGCCATGCTCCTTGATGGTCGCCGCCAGGGACTGGAACAAGCTTGAATCGCTGGGGATATGTTGTTCCAGCTGAGCCAGCTCCTGCTCATACCGGCCCAGTTCTTCCAGGCGCTGTGCCGCCGGTGCATCGCCTTCATCGGCAATATCGTCGGCCGTCCTGGCAAAAACATAGATGGATTCCACCGCCGGCCTCAAATGAGCCGGCAGCAGCAGGGACGCGACAGGGAAGTTTTCGTAGTGTTCTACCGGCATAATTCTCTTAATGACTGAAAAGTCATTGGCAAACGTAAAATGCATCACTATAATTACTAACCGCCAAGTCAGTAACTTGAATATAGCTGAGCAAAATAATAAAAATAGTAAAAAACACTAAATCGTGTATTCGTAATATTAAATTGTAGAAACTTGAACAGTCTTGCTTTTAAGAGCCTGCATAGTAAAGGAAAACTCTCGTGTCAACATCACAAACTATCGGTCGCCCCGCGGCGGCCCCGGATTTGCACTCAGAACTGTCACGCCATGCCGGCCAGCGATCAGCGTGGATGAAATATTCCCCTGTCTTCGCCCTGGCTACCGCCCTTATCCTGAGCGCTTGCAGCAAGCCGGCAGAGAAAACTGAAGATATCCGTCCGGTCAGGGCGATCAAGCTCGCGGCCGGCAATGTGGACGTGGCGACCGAGTTTTCCGGCGAGGTGAGGGCGCGCGTCGAGTCGCGCCTGGGTTTCCGTGTAGGCGGCAAGATCGTTGCGCGTAAAGTAGATGTAGGGACGCTGGTGAAGCGCGGCCAGGTCCTGATGCAGTTGGACCCGCAAGACCTGGCGCTGGCCCAGGCCCAGGCGAAAGCCGGTTTATATGCCGCCGAGAGCAATCGCGACCTGGCCAAGGCCGAGCTGCAGCGCTACAAAGAGTTGCAGGAAAAGAATTTTGTCGCTGCAACCGTCCTGGACGGCAAGCAAACCACGTTCAAGGCGGCCCAGGCCAGCTATGAGCAGGCGCTGGCCTCTTATAAGAACCAATCCAACCAGGCTGGCTATGCGACCCTGATCTCCGATGTGGACGGCGTGGTCACCGGCATCGACGCTGAAGCGGGGCAGGTGGTGGCGGCTGGCACGCCGGTGGTGCGTGTGGCGCAGTCCGGCGACATGGACGTCGTGGTCGGCATTCCTGAAGACCAGGTCAACTCCATCCGCGCGATCACGGATATCCGTGTCCGCCTATGGGCCAATCCGAATGAGACGGTGCCGGCCAAGCTGCGCGAACTGTCGCCGATTGCCGATCCCGTGACGCGTACCTATACCGCCAAGGTGGCGATACCGGCTAGCGCCAAGGATGTGAAGCTGGGGATGACGGCGTACGTCACCTTCGGCGCCAAGAATCCCAATCCCATGATCAAGCTGCCGCTGACCGCCTTGTTCCAGGAAAAAAATACGACTTCGGTCTGGGTCGTGGACAATGGCACGGTTCGCTTGCTGCCAGTGCAGGTGGCCGGCTCTTCCGGTGATGAAATTCTGGTGGCAAGCGGGGTAAAGCCGGGCCAGACCGTGGTCACGGCCGGCGTGAACCAGCTGAAACCGGGCCAGAAAGTCACCATACTGGGTGAAACCCCAGCGCCAAACCAAGCCGCGGCGGCGGCGTCTGCAACATCGGCAACATCGGCAACTGCGGCAGCAGCGGGAGCCGTTAAATGAGCGATTCCTCACGCGGTTTTAATCTGTCCCGGTGGGCGCTAGAGCATATCCCGCTGACCCGCTACTTGCTAGTGGTCTTGCTGCTGGGCGGCATCCTCAGCTATGGCCGTCTGGGGCAGGACGAAGATCCCCCTTTCACCTTCCGGGCAATGGTGGTCAGCGCCAACTGGCCGGGCGCGACGGCATTGCAAATGGCCGATCAAGTCACCGACAAGCTGGAAAAGAAGCTGCAGGAAACTCCGTATATAGACCGGATACGCAGCTATTCCAAGCCGGGACAAACCCTGATCATCCTGCAATTGCGCGAATCTACGCCGCCCAAGGAAACTTCGGCGGCCTGGTACCAGGTCAGGAAAAAGATAGGCGATATCCGCGCCACTCTGCCGGCCGGCGTCCAGGGGCCGTTCTTCAATGATGAGTTCGGCGACACTTACGGCTCGATTTTCGCATTGTCCGGTGACGGCTTTACCTATCAGCAGGTCAAGGATTACGCGGATTTCGTGCGCCAGCAATTCCTGCGCATCCCCTCGGTATCCAAGGTGGAGATGTTCGGCGTGCAGGAGCAAAAGATCAATATCGTTTTCTCGCAAAAGAAATTTTCGCAACTAGGCATACCGTTTGACGCCGTGGTGTCGCAAATCGCTTCGCAAAACTCGGTGGAGGCGACCGGGGTGATGGTGACCCCTAGCGATAACTTGCAGGTGAGGGTGACCGGCGCCCTGATGGCCGTCAAGGACCTGGAGAACTTGCAGCTGCGGGCCAATGGCACGACCTTTAGGCTCGGCGATTTTGCCGACGTGACCCGCACCTATACCGATCCTCCCTCCGACAAGATGCGTTTCAACGGCAAGGAAGTCATCGGCCTGGGCATTTCGATGGAACGCGGCGGCAATATCATCGAACTGGGCAAGCATCTTGAAAAAGAAATGAAGGAAATCAGGGCCAAGGTGCCGGTCGGCATCCAGATCGAGCGCGTCTCCGATCAACCCAAGATGGTGGCTTCTTCCGTCGGCGAGTTTGTGCATACCCTGATCGAGGCGGTGGTGATCGTGCTGGCGGTCAGCTTCCTGTCCCTGGGTTTGCATACCAAGCCTTTCCGGCTGGATGTGTGGCCCGGCCTGGTGGTGGGCCTGACCATACCGCTGGTGCTGGCGGTGACTTTCCTGTTCATGCGCATCTTCGACATTGACCTGCACAAGATATCGCTGGGCGCACTGATCATCGCGCTGGGTTTGCTGGTGGATGATGCGATCATCGCGGTCGAGATGATGGTGCGCAAGATGGAGGAGGGCTTCTCGCGCTTCGATGCCGCCACTTTCGCCTATACGTCAACCGCGATGCCGATGCTGACCGGCACCCTGATCACCGCGGCCGGCTTCCTGCCTATCGGCCTGGCCAAATCCGCCGCCGGTGAGTACACCTTCTCGATGTTCTCGGTGAATGCGCTGGCCCTGCTTATTTCCTGGCTGGCGGCCGTCATATTTACGCCTTATCTGGGTTATCTGCTGCTGAAGGTCAAGCCGGCTGCGTCGGCCGATGGCGCGCATGAGCTGTTCGACACGCCTTTCTATTCACGCTTCCGGGCCTTGGTGAACTGGTGCGTGGAGTGGCGCAAGACCACCATCGTGATCACGCTGGCGGTGTTCGGCCTGGGCGTATACGGCTTTAAATTTATCGAGCAGCAATTCTTCCCCGATTCCAGCCGTCCGGAACTGATGGTGGAGATGTGGCTGCCGGAAGGCTCTGCCTTCAAGGCGAATGAGGCGCAGGTAAAGAAATTTGAAGCCTTCATCAGTAAGCAAGAGGGCGTGGAAAGCGTGACCGCCTACGTCGGTACCGGCAGCCCGCGCTTCTACCTGCCGCTGGACCAGATTTTCCCGCAGACCAACGTGTCCCAACTGGTAGTGCTGGCCAAGGATTTGAAGGCGCGCGAAGCCTTGCGCCTGAAGATTACGCAAGTCTTCAAGACCGATTTCCCTGAAGTGCGCGGGCGTGTCAAGCTGCTGCCTAACGGCCCGCCCGTGCCTTATCCGGTACAGTTCCGCGTGACTGGCCTGGAAGTGGCGAAAGTGCGTGAAGTTGCCGACCGGGTGAAAGAGGTCATGCGCGCCAATCCGAATGCGCTCGGCGTCAACGACAACTGGAATGAAGCCGTGAAGGTGGTGCGTATCGACCTCGACCAGGAAAAGCTGCGCGCCCTCGGGGTGACCTCGCAAAGTGTGATGCGCTCGGCTAATACCATCTTGTCGGGTTCATCCGTCGGCCAGTTCCGCGAAGCGAATAATCTGATCGACATCCTGGTGCGCCAGCCTGTCGACGAGCGCTCCACGATTACCGCGCTGAGCCAGGCCAATGTGCCAACGGCCAGCGGCAAGACCGTGCCCTTGTCGCAGGTGGCCCGCATCCAGCTGGTGTGGGAGCCGGGCGTAGTCTGGCGCGAGGGCCGCGAGTGGGCGGTGACGGTGCAGTGCGACGTGGTCGACGGCATACAGGGGCCTACGGTATCCAGCCAGATTTCGCCCAAGCTGGACCAGATACGCGCCAGCTTGCTGCCGGGCTACAAGATAGAACTGGCCGGGGCCGCCGCCGACAGCGGCAAGGCGCAGGAATCGATTGCCGCCAATGTGCCGTTCGTGATCTTTATCATCTTCACCTTGCTGATGTTGCAACTGCATAGTTTTTCACGCTCCTTGCTGGTGTTCCTGACCGGTCCCCTGGGTGTGGCGGGCGCGGCGATGGCCCTGCTGATTTTGCAAAGACCGTTCGGCTTTGTGGCCCAGCTCGGCGTGATTGCCCTGTTCGGCATGATCATCCGCAATTCGGTGATCCTGATCGACCAGATCGAACACGATATCCTGAATGGCTCCAGTCCCTGGGATGCGATCGTCGAATCCGCGGTAAGGCGTTTCCGTCCTATCATCCTGACTGCGGCCGCCGCGGTGCTGGCGATGATACCTTTGTCGCGCTCGGTATTCTGGGGCCCGATGGCGGTGGCGATCATGGGCGGTTTGATTATCGCGACGGCGCTGACCCTGTTGTTCTTGCCGGCCTTGTACGCGGCCTGGTTCAGGGTGAAGAAGCCAGCGTGATGGGCGTTTGAGCCCGCGGCGTCAGTGATGACGTCGCGGGCTGGCGCCAATTTTAAGAAGTCTCTATCCGCGAAAGACATGAAAAACACAGGAAATACGAACCGGGTCAACATCCTCTTCCGATTGTGAATCCTGAAGGGGAAACCAAATCCTTGCCGCTTTTTTCGTGGTTTTCGTGCCTTTCGTGGACAAGAAAGCACTTTCTTTATAAATAATTCCTACCATCAATTAAATTCCAAATTACTACGAAAAAAACGAGACACGGCTAGGTAAAATCCAGTAGAATACGCGGCTGGAGTTGAAATGCCACATGCGATAGTTTTGGGCGACACTTGATTTTCGGGTCGCCCTTTGCTTTTGTGCTAATTCCCGCGAGGATGGCGAAATTGGTAGACGCACCAGGTTTAGGTCCTGACGCCAGCAATGGTGTGGGGGTTCGAGTCCCCCTCCTCGCACCACAGAATTTTTTTATATTTGGACGATTTTCATGGCAACTGCAGTCGAAACTTTAGATAAATTAGAGCGCCGTCTTACTATTTCTTTCCCGATCGCAGAAGTGCAGTCCGAGGTAGAGAAGCGTTTGAAAGTGCGCGCACGCACGGCGAAAGCCCCTGGCTTCCGTCCAGGCAAAGTGCCAATGAAAATGGTTGCCGCACAATACGGCTACCAGGTTGAGACTGAAGTGCTGAACGACAAAGTCGGTCAGGCATTCAATCAGGCTGCCAACGAAAATAACCTGCGCGTAGCGGGTTACCCAAGAATTGAACCGAAAACCGGCGAAGCCGTTGCTGAAGGCAGCCTGGCTTTCGATGCGACTTTTGAAGTCTATCCGGAATTCACGGTCGGTGATTTGTCCTCTGCTGAAGTAGAACAAGTCAAGGCGGACGTCAGCGATGTAGAGATCGATAAAACGATCGACATCCTGCGCAAGCAGCGTGTGCATTACCACGTTAAAGGCGAGCAGGGCGCGCACGGCGACGGCGGCGAGCAATCCGCTCAAAACGGCGACCGCGTCACTGTAGATTTCACCGGCAAGATCGACGGCGTTGAATTCGCCGGCGGCAAGGCGGACGATTTCGCATTTGTACTGGGCGAAGGCCGCATGCTGCCGGAATTTGAAACTGCAACCCTGGGTCTGAAAGTTGGCGAAAGCAAAACTTTCCCATTGTCTTTCCCAGAGGACTACCATGGCAAGGATGTTGCCGGCAAAACAGCAGAATTCACGATCACGCTGAAAAAGCTGGAATGGGCGCACCTGCCGGAAGTCGACGCGGATTTCGCTAAGATGCTGGGCATCACCGACGGCGATCTGTCCAAAATGCGTACCGACATCAAGGAAAACCTGGAGCGTGAAGTCAAGGGCCGTGTCAAAGCCAAGACTAAAGACAGCGTGATGGATGCGCTGGTCAAAGCGGTTGAGTTCGACGTGCCTAAGACTTTGGTTGAGCAAGACGGCCAGCGCCTGGCAGAAATGACACGCCAGGATATGGCACAGCGCGGCATGAGCGTCAAGGACGTGCCGTTCCCGCCAGAATTGTTCGCAACCCAGGCTGAGCGCCGCGTACGCCTGGGCCTGATCCTGGCTGAACTGGTCAAGGTCAACAAGCTGCAGGCAACTGCAGAGCAGATCAAGGCCCAGGTTGAAGATTTCGCCCAAAGCTACGAAGATCCGCAACAAGTGGTTAAATACTACTACAGCGATCGTAGCCGTTTGGCTGAAGTGGAAGCCCTTGTATTAGAAGAAAACGTCGTTACTTATGTGCTGGGTAAAGCGAAGGTGACAGACAAGGTTCTGCCTTTCGACGAATTAATGGGTAACAACGCGCAAGCTTAACAATTAAGGAAATCACACATGTCAGGCATCATCCATAATTCTGCATTAGAAACCAACATGCTAGGCATGGTGCCAATGGTTATTGAGCAAAGCGGCCGTGGTGAGCGTGCATACGACATCTACTCCCGCCTGCTGAAGGAGCGTGTGATTTTTCTGGTCGGCCCGGTCAATGACCAGGCCGCCAACCTGATCGTGGCGCAATTGCTGTTCCTGGAGAGTGAAAATCCTGACAAGGATATTTCCCTGTACATCAACTCCCCAGGTGGCTCTGTTTCGGCAGGGATGGCAATTTACGACACCATGCAGTTCATCAAGCCTGATGTTTCAACTCTGTGTACCGGTCTGGCGGCATCGATGGGAGCTTTTCTGTTGGCTGCCGGCGCCAAGGGCAAACGCTTCTCGCTGCCTAATTCACGGATCATGATCCATCAACCGCTGGGTGGCGCGCAAGGCCAGGCTTCGGATATCGAAATCCAGGCGCGTGAAATACTGTATCTGCGTGAGCGCCTGAATGCGATGCTGGCTGAAAAAACCGGCAGGAGCATAGAGCAGATCGCCAAGGATACCGATAGGGACAATTTCATGTCTGCAGATGCGGCAGCTGAATATGGTCTGATCGATAAGGTACTCACACATCGCACCTGATACGATGTCCGGGGTCGTGCCCGGTCATTGAAATATTGAAAAACGCCCGCACTATGAAGGTCCGGGCGTTTTTTTTATTGTGCTCTATAATCTGACTTGTAAATGCAATAAACCAATTTGCACATATCCTGGCCGGGCTAAAAATAAGTTCGATGACGGATTGTGAATTTGCAGGTAATATCAAACCCATTTCTGTTTAAATATTCGTACCATGCCCGATAAAAAATCCTCCACTGGCGAAAAGCTGCTCTATTGCTCCTTCTGTGGCAAGAGTCAACATGAGGTAAAAAAACTGATTGCAGGGCCATCGGTTTTTATCTGTGACGAATGCATAGATTTATGTAATGACATTATTCGTGACGAAGTGGCAAGCCTGGACTCGATTTCCAGCCCGCGCACCGAGTTGCCTACCCCTCTAGAAATCACCGAGTTGCTGGATCAGTATGTGATCGGCCAGCCGACGGCGAAGCGCATCCTGGCGGTGGCGGTGTATAACCATTACAAACGCCTGAAACACCTGGGCAAAAAAGACGACGTAGAGCTGGCCAAGAGCAATATCCTGCTGGTCGGGCCCACCGGCTCGGGCAAGACCCTGTTGGCACAGACCCTGGCGCGCATGTTGAACGTGCCGTTCGTGATTGCCGACGCGACGACCCTGACCGAAGCCGGCTATGTCGGTGAAGACGTAGAAAACATCATCCAGAAATTGCTGCAAAACTGCAATTATGAGGTGGAGCGCGCGCAAAAGGGCATCGTCTATATTGATGAAATAGACAAGATTTCCCGCAAATCCGATAATCCATCGATTACCCGTGACGTTTCCGGCGAAGGCGTGCAGCAAGCCTTGCTGAAGTTGATCGAGGGCACTATGGCCTCGGTGCCGCCACAGGGCGGGCGCAAGCACCCTAACCAGGATTTCATCCAGATCGACACCACGAACATCATGTTCATCTGTGGCGGTGCATTTGACGGCCTGGCCAAGATCATTTCCGACCGTTCCGAGCGCAGCAGCATAGGTTTTGCCGCCAGCGTCAAGAGCGCCACCGAAAAGAGCGCCAGCGAGATCATGCAGGATGCAGAACCGCAGGACTTGATCAAGTTCGGCCTGATTCCTGAACTGGTCGGCCGCTTGCCGGTGATCGCCACGCTCAATGAGTTGGACGAGGCAGCCCTGATCCAGATCCTGATCGAGCCCAAGAACGCGCTGATCAAGCAATACTCCAAGTTGTTGGAAATGGAAGGCTCGGAACTGGAAATCCGTCCGGCGGCACTGCATGCGATTGCCAAGAAGGCTATCGCACGCAAGACCGGCGCCCGCGGCCTGCGCTCCATCCTGGAACATGCCTTGCTGGACATCATGTTTGAACTGCCTAGCCAGCAAAATGTGGCCAAGGTGGTCATCGACGAAAACATGATCAGTAATGGCGCCAAGCCCTTGCTGATTTATCACGAACAGCCTAAGGTTTCAGGCGGAAAGTCTTAATTCCTTATAAACTGTGGGGGATAGCCAGCTAGTCTCCCCTGTTTGGTGGAATCGCAGTACAATTTAAGCACATAAAAATTTTTAGCTTCAATCGAAAAGCTACCGGAGGAGCCTCTGTGTGGCTTTTTTTTATTGTTTTTTAGCATGACGGGCTTGAGTTTCAGCCTAGTGCGCCAATCTAAGCAGTGAAATTTTGAATAAGGTGCGCCATGACAACTACTACAATTACTGAACAAACCGAATTGCCCTTGTTGCCCTTACGCGATGTTGTCGTATTCCCGCACATGGTGATTCCACTTTTTGTTGGTCGCCCCAAGTCTATCAAGGCGCTGGAAGCTGCAATGGACCAGGGCAAGAGCATCATGCTGGCTGCGCAGAAAGCGGCCGCCAAGGATGAGCCTTCGGCCGACGACATTTACGAAATCGGCTGTATCGCCAACATCCTGCAAATGTTGAAATTGCCTGACGGCACCGTTAAGGTGCTGGTAGAAGGCGCCCAGCGTGCCCGCATCCATAAAATTACCGAAACCGAATCGCATTTCATCGCCGACCTGACCCCGGTCGAACTGGAAGAGGGCGACGATTCCGAAGTCGAGGCGATGCGCCGCGCCATCGTTCAGCAATTTGACCAGTACGTCAAACTGAACAAGAAGATTCCGCCGGAAATCCTGGCTTCGCTGGCCGGCATCGACGACGCTGGCCGCCTGGCCGACACCATCGCTGCGCACCTGCCCCTGAAGCTGGAGCAAAAGCAGGTGATCCTGGAGATCTTCAGCGTTGCCAAGCGCCTCGAGCATTTGCTGGGTCAGCTGGAAGGCGAGCTGGACATCCTGCAAGTGGAAAAACGCATCCGTGGCCGCGTCAAGCGCCAGATGGAAAAGTCGCAGCGCGAGTACTATCTGAACGAGCAGGTCAAGGCGATCCAGAAAGAGCTCGGTGAAGGCGAAGAGGGTGCCGACATCGACGAGCTGGAGAAGAAGATTATCGCGGCAAAAATGCCTAAAGAGGCACGCGACAAGGCCCAGAACGAGCTGAAAAAACTGAAGATGATGTCGCCCATGTCGGCCGAAGCGACCGTCGTGCGCAACTATATCGACACCATCGTCAACCTGCCGTGGAAGAAAAAATCCAAGGTCAATAACGACCTGACCAATGCCGAGAAGGTCTTGGAAGACGATCACTATGGCCTGGACAAGGTCAAGGAACGCATCCTGGAATATCTTGCCGTGCAACAGCGCGTAGACAAGCTGAAGGCGCCTATCCTGTGCCTGGTCGGTCCTCCCGGCGTCGGCAAGACTTCGCTGGGGCAATCCATCGCCCGCGCTACCAACCGCAAGTTCGTGCGCATGGCCCTGGGCGGCGTACGCGATGAAGCAGAGATCCGCGGCCATCGCCGTACCTATATCGGCTCCATGCCGGGCAAGATTTTGCAAAGCCTGTCCAAGGTGGGCGTGCGCAATCCGCTGTTCCTGCTGGATGAGGTGGACAAGATGGGCGCCGATTTCCGCGGCGATCCTTCTTCAGCCTTGCTGGAAGTGCTGGACCCTGAGCAAAACCACACTTTCTCCGACCATTACATCGAGGTGGATTTCGATCTGTCCGACGTGATGTTCGTGGCGACCTCCAATTCCTACAATATCCCGCCGGCCTTGCTGGACAGAATGGAAGTGATACGCCTGTCGGGGTATACCGAAGATGAAAAAACCAGCATCGCCCAGCGCTACCTGCTGCCGAAGCAGGTCAAGAACAACGGCCTGAAGGAAGAAGAGATCAGCGTGTCTGAAAGTGCGCTGCGCGACATCATCCGCTATTACACCCGGGAAGCCGGCGTGCGTTCGCTGGAACGTGAAATCTCCAAGATCTGCCGCAAAGTCGTCAAGATGCTGCTGCTGAAGAAGAGCGACAAGAAAGCTGTCGTCAATTCCAAAAACCTGGATAAATTCCTGGGGGTGCGCCGTTACGATTTCGGCGTTGCGGTCAAGGACAACCAGGTTGGCCAGGTGGTCGGTCTGGCCTGGACCGAAGTCGGGGGCGACCTGCTGACCATCGAAGCCGTGTCCATGCCGGGCAAGGGCGGTGTGATACGCACCGGTACCCTGGGCGACGTGATGAAGGAATCGATAGAAGCGGCACGCACCGTAGTCCGCAGCCGCGCCAAGCGCCTGGGCATCAAGGCCGACGTGTTCGAGAAGAGCGATATCCATATTCACGTGCCTGAAGGCGCGACACCGAAAGACGGTCCTTCGGCAGGTATCGCAATGACGACCGCACTGGTGTCGGTATTTACAGGGATACCTGTGCGTGCAGACGTGGCGATGACCGGCGAGATTACCTTGCGCGGCGAAGTCCTGCCTATCGGCGGCCTGAAAGAGAAGCTGCTGGCAGCGCACCGCGGCGGCATCAAGACGGTGTTGATCCCGGAGGAAAACGCCAAGGACCTGGCCGAGATCCCGGACAATGTCAAAAACAGGCTGGAAATTATTCCCGTGCGCTGGATAGACAAAGTGCTGGAGATCGCGCTGGAGCGCCAGCCGGTTGAACTGGTCGAGGAAGAGGTTGCGGTCACTGCAACAGCGGCCAAGACTGACGGCCAAGTCGATACGGGCGTGGTAAAGCACTAAGTGCCTGATTTGACAGGTGATGGAAGCGCCCCGGATAAAACCGGGGCGTTTTTATTTTGATCATCCCGGGTTACAGGGGTGTAGTGCTGCTGAGGCAGGAGGGTGGCGCAAGACAGTCACCCTCTCCCGCGTGCGGGAGAGGGCGCTTAAATGAATGTAGGGGACTTGACTAGTGTGCGGTCGAATTTCGAAGTTGAAAAAACTCTTCCCCTTCTAAAGCGTCTCCCGCACGCAGGAGACGAAATTGGCAACGGCAAGTATCAGGTCCAGGCCCTGACCAGTCCCACCGCCAAGCCTTCCAGTGAAAAATCCTCATCCTGCTCGCCTATCTTGATGTTGGGATAGTCGGGATTCTCCGCCAGCAGTTCTATGATGGAGCCGGTGCGCTTGTAGCGCTTGACGGTAACGTCTTCGCCCAGGCGGGCCACGACGATCTGGCCGTTCTTGGCCTGGTCGGACTTCTTCACCGCCAGCAGGTCGCCGTCCAGGATGCCGGCGTCGCGCATGGACATGCCGCGCACTTTCAGCAGGTAGTCGGGGATGGCGGAAAACATGGCAGGGTCGACTGCATAGGTCTTGTCCACGTGCTCTTCCGCCAGTATCGGCGAACCGGCGGCAACGCGGCCTATCAACGGCAGGCTCAGCTGCATCAGGGCCGGGTGCGGCAGCGCCAGTTGCAGACCCATGGTTTTTTTGCTTTCATGTGCCGATTCGCGCAGGCGTATGCCGCGCGAGGTGCCCGGGGCTATCTCTATCGCGCCTTTGCGCGCCAGCGCCTGCAGATGTTCTTCTGCTGCGTTGGTGGAGCGAAAACCCAGCTCGGTGGCGATCTCGGCGCGGGTCGGGGGGAAGCCCGTGTTCTGGATCGCATCCTTGATCAGCGTCAATATTTGTTCCTGGCGTGCAGTAAGTTTTAGCATGGTTTTTCTCTGATCGGGTGAGGTCCGGTGTACATAAGTACAGGCTGCTTATATGCTCAGCCTGTATTTTTGTACAGTATAGCGCAAAGTATGGCTATAAACGCAAGCTCAAATCAAGAAAGTTGGCATAAATGTGGGGAAAATCGCTGCATTTTTGCCTAAAAAACTGCCTGGAAACGCCGCGCTACCATGTCGCCGCGAATAAGTGGCTAGGGCTATTGAACAAATGACCAAAACCGAGTATAGTCGTGGGCTTTCCTCTTCCCGCACTCGTCTTGACGCCGAGGCGGGCTATTTTATTGTCCACAAGGAGAATATATGCGTCATTATGAAATCGTATTTATCGTACATCCAGATCAAAGCGAGCAAGTGCCTGCAATGATTGAACGCTACAAAGCTAGCGTTACAGCCCGCAACGGTCAAGTTCACCGTGTGGAAGACTGGGGCCGTCGTCAACTCGCCTACATGATCCAGAAGCTGGCGAAAGCTCACTATGTTTGCATGAACATCGAGTGCGACGCTGAAACTTTGCTTGAGTTGGAAACAGCATTCAAATTCAATGATGCCGTTCTGCGCCACCTCACAGTAAAAATGAAAAAAGCTGAAACAGCTCCTTCGCCAATGATGAAAGCAGTACAGAAGGAAGATGCTGCCAAGACTCAACGTGTTGAAGCACCTGCAGCTTAATTCATTCGTTTTAACCTGTTAGAGGACGCAACAGAAATCAGTGAACCAGCTTAGAGTCGTCGCCAGTATCATGGAAAAAGGGGTGTTGCGATATACGCCTGCCGGAATTCCGATAGCTTCCGCAATACTGGCACATAGCTCGCAGCAGACAGAAGCCAACACCAAGCGCCTGGTTGAATTTGAAATATCCGCGATTGCCGCGGGTGAAATTTCAAAGCGATTCATGGATATAGAGTTGGGGGCAGTCATGGCATTCACCGGGTTTTTGTCGCGCAAGAACCGCAATAGCAAAAGCCTCGTATTTCACATTGTTGAATTTGAGGCCACCACTTGATTAGGAGCCAAAAATGGCATTCGGTAAAAAATTTGATAAAAGCAAGCTGAAACAAAAGCGTCAGCAACAAAATCCACTGTTCAAGCGTAAAAAATTCTGCCGCTTCACAGCTGCACACGTAGAACAAGTTGATTACAAAGACATCGACACACTGAAAGACTTCGTGCAAGAAAACGGCAAAATCATGCCAGCGCGTCTGACAGGTACTAAAGCCCTGTATCAACGTCAAGTTGACACAGCAATCAAGCGCGCACGCTACCTCGCGTTGCTGCCATACACTGATCTGCACACAGCGTAATTGACGGCTGAACGTTTAGGAGAAAAATATGCAAGTTATTCTGATTGATAAAGTCGTTAATCTCGGCAACCTGGGTGATGTAGTTCGTGTAAAAGACGGCTACGCTCGCAACTTCCTGATCCCACAGCGCATGGCGCGTCGTGCGACAGCGGCGGCGATTGCTGAATTCGAAGCAAAACGTGCTGACCTGGAAAAAGCAGCGGCCGAACGTCTGGCAGCAGCTCAAAAGCAGGGCGAAAAACTGGCCGGCTTGACTGTACAAATTTCGCAAAAATCTGGCGTGGATGGCCGTTTGTTTGGTTCCGTAACCAACTTCGACATCGCTGAAGCGCTGACCAAACAAGGTTTCGCAGTTGAAAAAGCACAGATCCGCATGCCAGTCGGCCCACTGAAGATCGTTGGCGATCATTCCGTGTCCGTTGCACTGCACACTGACGTCGTCGTTGACGTGACTGTTGCCGTATTGGGCGAGCACGCTTAATACCGAACATCACAGGATGTTAAAAAGCCGGGTTCGCCCGGCTTTTTTTGTGGGTGCTTACGATTTTTATCGTAGGTCCGGGTCTTGCCGGCGACGTGTTGAGCTTATCTTATTGTTAATTTATAGTGCAAACAATTTGGCTCGTTTTCACCCTGTGCCGTAATGGATACAAAGAGGCGTTTTGCCTCACTCAGCTCCTTTCCAAATTGAATTAGCAGGTATAATGCGCGCCATGAAAGCACCTTCTGATCCGCAACTAGATTCCATCCGTGTCCCCCCGCACTCCATAGAGGCGGAGCAATCGGTACTGGGTGGTCTGCTGCTGGATAATGCCGCCTGGGACAGGATTGCGGACTTTATCCGGGAAGACGACTTTTACCGCTATGACCACCGCATTATTTTTTCATGCATGGTCAAGCTGATCAACAGCTCCAAACCGGCCGACGTAATTACCGTGTTCGAGGCCCTCACAGGCCTCGGCAAGGCCGACGATGCCGGCGGCCTGAGCTACCTGAACGCCTTGGCGCAAAACACGCCGTCCGCCGCGAATATCCGGCGCTATGCGGAGATCGTGCGCGACCGCGGCGTCTTGCGCAAACTGATTACCGTGGCTGACGAGATTGCCGGCAATGCCTTCAATCCCCAGGGCAAGGAAGTCAAGCAAATGCTGGACGACGCCGAATCCAAGATCTTTGCGATCGCGGAAGAGGGCGCGCGTGGCGCGCAGGGCTTTACCGCGATCCAGCCGCTGCTGACCCAGGTCGTGGAGCGCATCGACGAGCTGTACAACCGCGACCACACCAGCGACATCACCGGCGTTCCTACCGGCTTTGCCGACCTCGACCGGATGACTTCCGGCCTGCAGCCAGGCGACCTGATTATCGTCGCCGGCCGCCCATCCATGGGTAAGACTGCGTTCTCCATCAATATCGGTGAAAACGTCGCAATTGATAGCGGCTTGCCGGTTGCGGTATTCTCGATGGAGATGGGCGGCGCCCAGCTGGCGATGCGTATGCTGGGCTCAGTAGGCAAGCTGGACCAGCATCGCCTGCGTACCGGCCGTCTGATCGACGAAGACTGGCCGCGCCTGACGCATGCGATCCAGAAGATGAATGACGCCCAGTTGTACATCGACGAAACGCCGGCCTTGAGTTCGATAGAGTTGCGGGCCCGTTCGCGCCGCTTGTCCAGGCAGTGCGGCAAGCTCGGCCTGATCATCATCGATTACTTGCAACTGATGTCGGGTAATTCCGCCGGCGAGAACCGGGCCACAGAAATTTCGGAGATATCCCGAAATCTGAAGGGCCTGGCCAAGGAATTGCAATGCCCGGTGATCGCCTTGTCGCAGCTGAACCGCTCGCTCGAGCAAAGGCCGAACAAACGGCCGGTGATGTCCGATTTGCGCGAATCGGGCGCGATCGAGCAGGACGCCGACGTGATCTTGTTTATCTACCGCGACCAGGTGTACAACCCCGATTCCCCGGATAAGGGCACCGCTGAAATCATCATCGGTAAACAGCGTAACGGCCCCATTGGCAGTGTGCGCCTGACCTTCCTGGGCGAATACACCAAGTTCGACAACTACACCGGTTCATTGTCGGTGTACGGCGACAACGAATAATACGGCTTCACCAGTTTTGCAGCACCGATTTCAGTAATGCGCTTTACCAGTTAAAGGAAGGGCAGTTTGGTTTCGCGCCTTCCGGGATATTTCTAGAAATTTTCTATTTTCAGTGAGAAAAAAATGTTTGGACGATTAATGCCCACCGAGGGTAAATTTTTTGAGCTCTTTAACCAGCATGCAGAGTTGTGTGTCAAAGGCGCAAAAGAGATGGTTGCCTTGATGACCAATTTCGATGACCTGGAAAATCGGGTGCACGCGATTGAGGGCATAGAAAAACAGGCAGATAAAGTCACCTACAATACCATCGAGCTATTGCACAAGACTTTCATCACGCCGCTGGACAGGGACGACATCCACAAGCTGATCACGCGCATGGATGACATCCTGGACTTGCTGGAAGATGCCGGCCAGACCATTTCTCTGTACGACATCCGCGAAATCACGCCGGAAGCCAAGCGCCTGGCCGAACTGTGTCTGGGTTGCGCTGAAAAAGTCAGGGCCGCGGTAGCCCTGCTGAACAACATGGACAATTCCCGTGAAATCCTGCTGATCTGCGAAGAGATCGACAGGCTGGAATCGGATGCAGACCACGTGATGCGCGCCGCGATGTCCAAGCTGTTCCGCGACGAACCGGACGTGCGCAACCTGATCAAGCTGAAAGCCATCTATGAAATCCTGGAAACGGTCACCGACCGTTGCGAGGACGTCGCCAATATTATTGAAGGCATCATCGTGGAAAACGCCTAAGCTGTTTCGGCGTTGATGGAAATGCGGCCGGGTTCATGATGTTGAGCCTGGTCGAAAGTGTCGATATGTAAATGCGCCTTTGCACACGCAAGAGCGCACAAAAATAAGAAGTGATCCCCATGCATACCCTCCAAATCAGCATTTATGCCCTAGTCCTGTTGATCGCGCTGGCATTGATATTTGATTTCATGAATGGCTTTCATGACGCAGCAAATGCGATTGCCACAGTCGTCTCGACTGGTGTACTGAAGCCACAGACAGCGGTGGCGATGGCTGCGTTTTTCAACGTAGTTGCCATTTTCTTCTTCCACCTCAAGGTGGCTTCTACCGTAGGCAAGGGCACGATAGACCCCGCCATCGTCGATCAGTACGTGATCTTCGGCGCCTTGATAGGCGCCATTTTCTGGAACCTGGTGACCTGGTACTTCGGTATCCCATCATCGTCTTCGCATGCGCTGATAGGCGGCCTGGTCGGCGCTGCTGTCGCCAAATCGGGTACCAGTGCGCTGGTGTCGGAAGGCCTGATCAAAACTGTCACCTTTATCGTCGTTTCGCCTTTGCTCGGTTTCATACTGGGTTCGCTGATGATGCTGATCGTGTCCTGGCTGTTCGTCAGGTCGACACCGCTGAAAGTGGACAAATGGTTCCGCCGTCTGCAACTGGTGTCGGCGTCGATGTATAGCCTGGGCCACGGCGGTAACGACGCTCAGAAAACCATGGGCATCATCTGGATGCTGCTGATAGCCTCCGGTTACCTGGCCCAGGGCGAATCCCTGCCTTGGTGGGTCATCATCTCCTGCTATGCCGCCATCGGCATGGGCACCTTGTTCGGCGGCTGGCGTATCGTCAAGACCATGGGCCAGAAGATCACCAAGCTGAAACCGGTCGGCGGCTTCTGTGCCGAGACCGGCGGCGCGATCACGCTGTTCATCGCCAATGCCATGGGCGTGCCGGTATCCACCACGCACACCATCACCGGCGCGATTGTCGGGGTAGGCTCGGCGCAAAAGATGTCCGCGGTGCGCTGGGGCGTTGCCGGTAATATCGTCTGGGCCTGGGTGCTGACCATTCCGGCGTCTGCCTTCGTGGCGGCCGTCGCCTGGTGGATAGGCAAGCAGATACTGTAAGCCCGCCTGGCTGCCGATCAGAAAAAGTCCCGCTTGCGGGACTTTTTTATTTGCTGCCGGTTTCCATCATCCTTGCCGCTGACTGGCCTTGCGTTGCGCCGTCCTGCGTAAAACCGCGAGCCTGGGCGGAATATGGCAAGATAGGGACTGGCGATCAGCGAGGTCGCCAGAATCGGCGCAAAATCGGTTTGCAGCATATCCTTTGCACATGAGAGCCACCTTCTTTGGAGAGCACTATGACGAAAATCATCGGAATTTCAGGAAGCCTGCGTAGCCAGTCGTACAATACCGCCTTGCTGCGCGCGGCAGCAGCCCTGATGCCGGATGGGGTTACTTTGGAAGTAGCGACGCTCAAGGGTATCCCGCTCTATGACGGGGACGTAGAGCAAGCTGAGGGTATTCCGCAGGCAGTCACGGCCTTAAAAGAACAAATGGCAAGCGCAGACGGGGTATTACTGGCTACCCCTGAATATAATAATTCGATGCCCGGTGTGTTTAAGAACGCAATAGACTGGATGTCGCGGCCGGCTGCCGACATCCCGCGGGTATTCGGTGGGCGGCCGGTGGCCATCGTCGGCGCCTCGCCCGGCGGCTTCGGCACCATCTTGTCGCAGAACGCCTGGTTGCCAGTGCTGCGCACATTGGGTATGCAGCCTTGGTTCGGCGGCCGCTTGCTGGTGTCGCGCGCGGGGAGTGTCTTCGACGAGAGCGGGGCGCTCATTGACGAGAAAGTGCGCGCGCAGCTGCAGCAGTTCGTCCAAAAATTCGCCGAATTTGTGAAAGCTTGATTTGGCTGGTGGTCTGGAATTGAGCAGCAACTTGGTGCAGGGTGTGGCGAAGTTCTATGTTTGCCGCAAATAAAAACCGGCTTACTGCGTGCCGGTTTTTATTTGCGTACATCAAGCGAGATCATGGACTAGCCCAGAATGAATAGCCCAGCCGTCCTCTCTCCCCGATAGGAGAGAAAGGGCGGGCAAAGCTTCCCTGACAGTCGCCGCGCCAAAAAAAGCTTGCACAGTTTTAGGGCGCTGCGTATATACCGGTTGCAGCCGGTATGTTTCCGGTGAATGCGCTGGAAACCCCGCTATCGTTTAACGGAAAGCAACAGCCATATATTGTTCTCCCGTCACAACGCCGTTGGCAAGACCGCCGGGCTTGACCACCATCAGCAACTCGCCGCTCACGTCCCCATTGTCGTGCAGGTCTATCGTCATTTTCAATTGCTTGTCCAAGGCAACGAAAGTGTTCGACGTTGCAGCAACAATTTCATGTCCCGGTTGGTCTTCCACTTGGGCATACATTTTGCTGCCACGGCTGAACACGAATAAGGATTTTCCGTTTGAAAGATCGTACGAACCCTTATAGGCATAGAAGTCCTGTGGCCACATCTTGTGATAGTTGGTGGGAAGGGTGATCTTCTGTTCTGCACCGGAGATCGTCACTGTGTCGGTATCCGATGCGGTCTGCGCTGTTGCGGCCAGGGGCAGTACGCTCAGGATCGAGATTAAGATAAGTTTTTTCATGATTTCTTTCCTAACAGGTTGAATCAAAAACATTCCTGTCGCATCCAGGAAATTTTTAAGATGATTATGTCGAACTGTATTTCTGATTGACCAATGTTGGCCGCAGATACAGAAAGTACCTGCCATAGATATGCCGATAGAAAACGAGACGCCTGATACCGGATCTCGCGCAATCACAATAGTAAAAACGAACTTGCAGATAGCTTACGGATTTAAAAATTTTTAACGGGATTTGCGATACGGCCGGCAATCAGTGCTGGCGCATCGAAACTGATGAACTAAAATTCATTCCAGAGTGTCTCAAGCGGACATGGGTGACGACAACCTTAGCATTAGGCGCGGGCAATATAAGCAGGCCGTTGCGTTGAAGAAATCTGTCAGCAATACGCCATCGGCCGACGTACAAATCAAGTCTTGCAATTGCGCCACAGCCAAGAACAGTAATACGAACATCGAGAGATCATGGCATACGCCAAAATCAGTGTGCCGCATTTTAGCGGCATACTCCAGCGTCCCCGGCTATTTAAATTGCTCGATGAAATGAGCGGGGCTACCGGAGTCTGGATTTCGGGGCCGCCCGGCGCGGGCAAGACATCGCTGGTCGGCAGTTATCTGGAAGCCGCCGGCAAACCGGTACTTTGGTATCACCTGGACCATAGCGATAGCGATCTCTCCAGTTTTTTCTCCTACTTTGGGCAAGCGCTGACACAGCTGTGCCAGCCCGGCCCTGTTGCCCTGCCAAAATATACATCCGAGCATATTCTCGATTTCCCCCTTTTTTGTTCACGCTATTTTCGTCAGGCATTCGAATCCCTGACGGCCCCCTGCGCGATAGTACTGGACGATTATCATCAGGTCGGAAATAAAGCGCTCGATCATTTATTGAAGGCGGCAATGATGGAGGCGCCTCCCGGCATCCGGGTATTTGTCGCCAGCAGGACGCCGCCTCCGTCCTTCCTGGCACGCGAGCGTGCCAACCGTAGCCTGGGAATCATAGATTGGGATAACCTGAAATTCGACTCGGACGAAATTTCCGGCCTCTGCGATGCAGCGGGAATGTCGGGCAATGCCAGCCTGGTCATCAATCTTGCGCAGAAGACATTGGGCTGGGCAGCAGGGCTCACCTTGTTATTGGAAAGAGCAAAAATGAGAGACCCCGTCAACTGGGCGCTTTCCGCGGGACATTCGCCTGAAGCAATCTTTAATTATTTTGCCGAAGAGATTTTTGAACTGGAAGATCAAAGGTCGCAGCGGGCACTGCTCGCCCTCGCATTTTTGCCGCAATACACGCAAAAGATGGCGATAGAGATTACCGACGATGCACGTGCAGGGGTGATCGTCGATGACTTATCCAGCAAGAATTTTTTTACCGATAAGCGTAGCGGCGGGATAGCAAGCTATCAATTCCATGCGCTGTTCCGCGAATTCCTGGTGAAAAAAGCCAGGGCCGTGCATTCCACCGCCGAGCTCAAAGACTTGCAGGCAGCGTCGGCCTTGCTGCTGGAGCAGAACAAAGATTATGATACGGCCGTCGACCTGTACCATGAGCTGGAAAATTTCCCCGAAGTGGAGCGTATCGTATTGTCGCAGGCGCAGGGGCTATGGTCGCTGGGCCACTCCGAGACCATTTCCCGCTGGATCCGGCGACTGCCTTATGAATGGGTGGCCACCAGGCCGATGCTGCTTTACTGGTTTGCGAAAACCGAATTCTTTTCCGATCCGCTGCGCGCCAGGCAATTGATGGAGCAGGCGTATCCCGGCTTCGCGGCGGCCAGGCAAATTCCGCAGCAGGTAATGACAGTCTTGGAAATTCTTCGCGGCTACTTTAATGAGTGGAAGAGTTTTCGTGGAATAGAGCCGTGGATAGCGTGCCTGGAAAAGCTGCTCGGCGAGCACGGTGACGAGCTGAGCGTGCCGCTGCAGGCAAGCGCGTCGTGCGGCCTGTTGTTTGCCCTCATGTTCCGGCAACCCCACCGGCGGCTCTTGCTCGACTATGCAGATCGCCTGTCGGCATTGATACACCACGAGCTGGAGCCTAACCTCAAAGTCGCGGTGGCGACCTGCCTGCTTGAGCACTATGCCTTGCGCGGACAGTTCCCGATTTGCGAAGAAATGCTGACGCATGCGCGCCCGCTGTTGGATCTGCCGGAAACCACCGTCTTGAGCCGGGTACTGTTTGGAGTCACCAAGCTGCACTATTTTTCATGCGTGGCCGATTATCCGGCGGCCAAGGCTGAATTTGAAGCAATACGCCAGATCGCTCGCGACGATAACCTGTCCTTCTTGCATGCGACCATTTACTTGCACTATGCCCAAGCCTGCCTGTCTGCGGGCCGTCTGCAAGAGACTGATGGATTGATTGCGGAATTGGACCGCACCATAGATCCCAGGCGCAGTATTGACCTGATGATATTGCACTTCCTGAGGTCCTGGCGTTCCTTGCTGCGCGGTGACGCCAGGCTGGCAAAAAAAGAGGCGGAGCGCATGACTTCGCTGTATGCCGATTCAGAAGCCAGCAGGATCCATGGTTACGGCTTGATGGCGCTTTCGACCGCGAGCGCCATGTGTGGCGAGCATGCAGACATATCCGATACCGTGCGCGAAGTGCGCAGCCTGCTGCAGGGAATGGATAGCCCCTTGGTCGAATTCCACTTGCTGCTGATTGAGTCATACTCCCATCTGCGTTGCGGCCAACGCCCGGCCTGCCATCAACTGCTGGCCGCGGGATTGTCGCTGGCGAAACGAGAAGGCTTGCTGAACACGATACAGTGGGTACCGGATATGATTGCTCCGCTGTGCGCAGAGGCCCTCGAGGCCGGGATCGAGCCTGACTATGTGGTACAGCTGATCAGGGCCAGGCAACTGGATCCGCCGGCCGGTTGCTATACCGCGAACTGGCCGTGGCCGATCGAGATACGCGCATTCGGAAATTTCGAAATCCGGATCGCCGGAAAATTGCTGCAGTACACGCACAAGGCCCAAAAGAAACCACTGGAATTCCTCAAGCGCTTGATCGTGCAGGGCGGTAAAAATGTCAATGCGGAAAAAACCGCCGATGCACTGTGGCCCGACGCCGACGGCGACGCCGCCCAAAGTTCCTTTGACAGCACTTTGCACCGGCTGCGCAAATTGCTCAGGCACGATGAGGTGATCACGCTGAGCAACGGCAAGCTTTCGCTTAATCCCTCTTTTTGCTGGCTGGATATCTGGGCCCTGGATAAATTGGCGGAGGAAGTAACGACGAATCCCTCGGCGGAAAAATCCCCGTACCAAGCCGCACAATTATTTCAAATTTACCGCGGACCTTTGCTCAGTGCCGATGCAGACTTCCTCGGGCGCGGGCAAGCCTGCAACGCCTATAGAAGCAAGTTTGAGCGCTGCATTACGGATTTATCTGGAATTTTCCAGTCCATGGGAAAGACCGAGCAGGCGATCGGCCTACTGGAGCAAGGGATGGAGCACGATGCCGAGGCGCGGATACTGCCTATGTTGCTCAGGGATTTAAGAAGGCAGGAGCAGGACGAATGAGCTTCTCCTGGCGCGGCGCGGCAGCGCCAGAAAAACCAGAGTGGCCGCTGGTCTGGCGCCTGGTTGGCGCAGATCAGCGGCCACTGTCGCCATCGAATCAATAGCGCCAAATTTGCTCACTTGTAAACGCCGCATCCTATCAGGATATCGTCGATTTTCTGAATATAGCTCTTCTTGCCGTCTATTGCCTTAGTCGTCGGATTAGGCCATTGGTATTCGATCCAGCCCTGGCCGGATTTGTTATTGGCGAGTTCCAGTATATGTTTTACAAAATATTTGCCGTCTGTGTCCTTCAGTTCCAGCAGGTTTTTGCCGACCATTTTGGGGTTGCTGCCATTCGCCAGTTCTATTCCATCGCCGTTGGTCGAGAATGCAAAAATATACAAATCGCGGTCGATGAACTGTCCCTTCGGATTGCTAAATTCCGCCAAGGCTCTTTCCTTGCCGTTTTTCTTCAAGTAATCAACCGCTTTCTTGACCATCGCCACGGCTTCATCGGCGGTGGCCTTGTCGCCAGCCTGGGCCGGCAGGCTCGCACCCATGCCGAGCGCAAGTACCGAGACGCTGAAGAGGATAGCCTTGAGTAGTTTTTGCATAATGAGTCTCCTTGATAGAACGATATTTTTTACATTCCCTGGTTCGTACGAGCGTGGGCAGGCCTTCAGCGCCGGACCGGGCTTATGGGGGGAAGTCTTGGGGCTATGCCGCGCGACGGAACAGGGGCAGGGTCTGTCGCGCTGCGGGCTTAATCGGTAGGACGGGTTGAATTGACGCTATGCATGTCGTGATCTCCTGGGATTTGTTTTTTTGCTTGCCATACCGCTTCGATTAAGAAACGGCAGCCGATTCTTGAAAGGCAGGCAGATAGTAGAGGAGATCTTAAGAAATGAAAGCCGGCTAGTATTTTTACGGTAGCGGCATTTGCAACCAGTGCTGGCGTTCTTTGTTAAGCTTTGCTGCCTCTCGTGTGGACGGAGGCCCTAGCATAATAATATAAAAGAATGGAGGGCACAGCATGGTTACCGCAGAAGGATTTATCCGCGATTCAGCAGACCTGAAACAGGTGGCCATGCGCTCTCTCTTCGAGCGTCTTGATGCTTTGTGCGAGGGCACAATTGCGGTGGACAAGCAGGCGCGTATCGTTTGGGTGAATGATAAGTATCTGCAGATGCTGGGGCATAGCGCCGCGCAAGATGTGCTTGGGCGTACGGTCGAAGAGGTCATCCCCCACAGCTTGCTGCGTCAGGTGGTAAAGACTGGCGAACCTATCTTGCTTGATCTCATGGCCTTCGGTAGCGAAACCTTCGTGGTGACCCGTATGCCTCTCATCGATAGCAACGGAAATATTATCGGCGCGGTCGGTTTTTGCCTGTACGACAAACTGCATTACCTGAAGCCGCTACTGGGTAAATTTGCCAAGCTGCAGGACGAACTGACCGAAACCAAGCGGCAGCTGGTGGAAAATCGCCGGCCCAAGTACACCCTGGCAAGTTATATCGGCAGCAGCCCGGCAGGGCTGCACGTCAAGCGCCAGGCCCGCCGCGCAGCCCAGCTGGATACGACGGTGCTATTGCTGGGGGAAACCGGCACCGGTAAAGAGTTGCTGGCTCAAGCGATCCATTCCAGTTCAGGCCGCGCGTCCAAGCCTTTCATCGCGATCAACGCCGCCGCCATTCCCGAGACTTTGCTGGAAGCGGAATTTTTTGGCGCCGTTGCCGGCGCCTACACCGGCGCCGACAAGCGCGGGCGCGACGGCAAATTCAAGCTCGCGCACGGCGGCACCCTGTTTCTGGACGAGCTAGGGGATATGCCGCTGCAAGTGCAGGCCAAACTGCTGCGGGTGCTGCAAGAGCAAGAGATAGAGCCGCTGGGATCGAACAAGGTCGTCAAGGTCGACGTCAGGATTATCGCCGCTACCAGCATTGATCTGCAGAAGTCGGTGGCCTGCGGCCGTTTCCGCTCCGACCTCTACTACCGGCTCAATGTATTGTCCATCACCTTGCCGCCTTTACGTGAGCGCTTGTCCGACCTGGAAGCGCTATGCGAAAGCGCCTTGGAACAGATTGTAGAGCGCACGGGCATGGCGCGGCGAGAGATCAGCTCCTCCGCCTTGCAGCGCCTGGCAGACTACCAGTGGCCCGGCAATGTGCGCGAACTGCGCAATGTCCTGGAAAAAGCCGTTCTGCATAGCGACAACAAGCGCCTGGTCGCCGAGGACTTCGCCGAGATCTTGCCGATCGCCGTGCCGCGCCTGGCGGCAAATCCTGTAGCTGCTGCGTCTCCTGCGGGTGTGCGGCCGCTGGCGGAAGTGGTCGCCGAGGCCGAGCGCACGGCGATCGCGGCTGCGCTTCAGGCGGCTGGCGGCAAGAAGATTGCAGCGGCGCAGCTACTGGGCATTTCACGCGCAACACTCTATGAAAAGCTGGCCCATCTCGGTTTGTCGACCTGAGACTGTCTGCTTATCCGACAAACAATCCAGATTATCGGACACTCTAAATGTCCATATAAATCAATGGACTAAGCAATATCCTGCCGAATATGTCCGATAATCTGGACGAATTCCATGCCATCCCGTCTGGCACTCCGTCATAATAAATCCTAAGTCATTGAAATAGTTCAGTTTTCTCTTGCCGGCATGAAAATTGCGGATGGTTTCGGAAATGATGCGGAGGATCTTCCTGATCCAGTCGCATGACAATATTCTCCACAGAAGCCACCGGCCGCGGAGACATAAAAATGACGGAGACAATATGGACGAGGCTTTAATACCCCCAAGCTGCAGGCGGATTTCCGATTCAAGGGCGCTCACGGCGCTCCTCAATCTGCTGATCAATCTGCACCCATGAGACGATGACGTAAGCGTACCGGCCGGCATTGCCCGCCCGGCGTCGCCCGGATAGTCCGCATTCCACTTGAATTCTTGCCTGCATGGCCTCCACGGCGAACGGCAGCACACACCTACCCACTGGCAAACTGGAGAAGATGAGATGGATGAGCAATTCGAAGATGGTTTAAAAATACGCCAACAGGTCATGGGCGAAGAATTCGTGGCCAAGGCTTTTGCCAATGCCGACGACTTTACGCGCCCGCTGCAGGAATATATTACGCGCAATGCCTGGGGTACCGTATGGCGCCGGGACGGTCTGGATTTGAAGACCCGCAGCCTGGTGACGCTGGGAATGCTGACAGCGCTGGGACGCACGCAAGAGTTGAAGGGCCATGTTCGCGGCGCGCTCAATAACGGCGCTACGGCGAAGGAGATTCAAGAAGTACTGCTGCACGCGACGGTATATTGCGGCGTGCCGCTGGCGGTTGACGCTTTCCGCGCAGCACAGGAAGTGCTGGCGGAAACGGCTGGCGACGAATGACAGTATTTTGCAATGCCAATGCTATGGATCCCGCTGTCGATATCTAACCTATGAGCGCATTTTCCATGATTGATTATGAAGATATTTTCATGCATGCGCCGGTAGGCATGTGCGTATCCCGCAATCGCATTATCTATTCCGCCAATAGCGCCCTGGCCGATATGTTTGGCTATCAAAGGCATAGCTTGATCGGGCGCTCATTAAAAACCCTGTACCCCAGCCCGGACGAATTTGAGCGGACTGGCTGCAGGATTATCGCAAGCATGAAAACCAGGGGATTTTATTCCGACGAGCGCATCATGCAGCGCGGCGACCAGGAATTGTTCTGGTGCCATGTAACAGGCCGCTCGCGCGTGCACGAAGACCCGCACGCCGCCGGTATCTGGACGTTTGAAGACATCAGCACCAAGCGCCCGGTCAATTCGGCCATGACGCCGCGTGAGCGCGAAGTGGCGGCGCTGCTGGTGGAGGGCAAGACCAGCAAACTCATCGCGCGCCAGATTGCGCTGAGTCCGCGCACGGTAGAGATGTATCGCGCCAATCTCATGAAAAAATTCTCTGCGGCGACATCGTCTGAGCTAGTGCATAAGCTGCTGAGCCTGCCCTGTTGAGCTGAGCCGCGCGGCCACTGGCAACTGGCCACCAGCTGCCGCTTAATGCCACGTAAGGCCGCTTAATGCCACGTAAGGCCGGATTTTCGCGTATCCAAAAAAATGGCGCGGGATATTTCCAGTGCTGGAAATATCCCGCGCCTCCCTAATTACCAGGGCAAGCGGGGAGGCTTGCCCCAAGGGTAAGCTTCAATGACGAGCGTCAGTCAGGAATGGTCACTACATTGTTGGCGAATGTAATCTGGTCGGCGCCGGCCGGCGCCGCCAGTATCGGCGGAACATTGGATGCGCTGATGGGATTGGCCTTGCCGCTGGCGTCCGCGCCGCGCGGCGTGGTCCGCACCACTTGGCTAGGCGGTAGTGCGGTGCCGTTTTTCAGATAGGCGTACATCATGTCCATGGCTTGCGTGTAGTACACGTGCAAGGGTATGAAGCGGGAGTCGAATCCGGCCAGCGGCAGGAAGGAGTCGAAATGCTGGCCATTGGTGACTTCTATATAGGACAATTTGCTCTTTCCGCCTTCCACCATGCGATTGACGCCGAAGTAGGGACGCGACGAAAATCCTACCGGGATCAGGGTATCCGAACGGCCGTGCACGATAAGGGCGGGCTTGCCTTGCAGGTTGCCGCTACGGACCGCTTCGCGCATGCCGGCTTGTACGCGCAACGCATTGGCGCTGCTGCCCACCGCCAGTTCACGCTGACACAGCGCGCCGTCAACGTTGTAGTCCGTCAAGCCGGTGCTCGGGGAAATTGAAAGCGCATCCAGCGCCGCGCCGCCAACGCTGTTATTGTTGAAAATACTGATGCCGACGGTCGCCGGCACCCCATTTCCCTTGCCGAACGAGGTCGGCAATTGTGCCGTCGTGCCGGAGAAACTGAAACCGCACAGATTGTCCAGGACGCTGAAACGGCCGTAAGTATTGCTGTAGGTCATGGCAATCGCGGGCGTTGCAAACGCATACATCGCCGCCTGCAAATCCCGGCTTTCCGCTTGCCAGCCGGCGGCGGTCAGGGCGCTCATGGCGCTGTTTGCCAATTCATCGGTGGTGTTGCCGCTGATTATTCCATTGAGCTTGAGCGCGGCGCAGCGGTTGCTGGCCTGAGTCGTCAAAATGGCCGAGCGGAACGGGGCATTGGCGGCAGTCGGCGCCAGCGCTGCGCAGGGTTGCAGTAAATTCGCCAAAGTGAAATAGTCATACAGCGGCTTACCGGTTCCAACGCTGGTGGTCGCGCCGCGGGTGACCGTCAGCCTGTTGTCGGCGAGCAGCTGTACATGCGGCTCACTGACGGCGATCCCGCTGATCAAGCCCTTGCTGTCCTGCTCGGCCGCTGCCAGCGCGGCCCCGGCGCCATTCGAGATGCTGGAAGCGATCACGATGGTATTGGCCGGAGACAGCTTGACCAGGCGCGACTGGCCGTCAATGGCAATGTCGCCATACTTTTGATTCAGTACATAGTAGGCAAATTCGATGGACTGCAAAGTCCACTTGCCCCAGTCTTTTTCCGGGTTCTGTTGTGAATGGGCGTGCTTGACCGCGAAACGGTTGGGTGTAGCAGCATTGAACGCAGCGCGTTCAGCGTCCGTTATCTTTGCCGTGAAATTGGAATTCTTGCCGGCTGCGCTGGCCAGGCTGCGAATACCGTTTTGCAGGTTGACCGTATTGTTTTGCAGATCGTGGATGCCGTTGCCGGTTCCCTTGTCGTTATAGGCGACCGCACAGCCGTGCTTCAAACCCCATTCGCCGGAGGTGCCGATCGCGCCGTACACGCCACGCGAACCGCTCGATGTTCCGGTCACGATACAGGGACGGGACAGACTGAAGGAGTCCGGCACCTGCACAATCATCGTGACGTTCTGGCTACCGCTGCCATCGTCCGAATAGGCGATGTATTCGGTGCCGGCAATCTTGCCCTCGCCCAGGGTGTCCTTGCCGCTGGTGTCGATATTGGGGCCGTAAAGTATGCCGAAGCCGCCGGCCGCGGTCGGGTCCAGCACTGCGCGGTAATTGGTGTGTATCGCGATTTTTCGCAATTCTGCCGCAGTGGGCGCCAGCGGGTCGCCGGGGTTGGGGGCGGTAGCGGAAATCAGGCCGGTTTTACCCAGCCCACCAGTCAGCAGGTCGTCTGCTGTTCCATCATATGCCGTCACGGAAATAGTGCCGAGGTAGGCCGGTTTGCTATTGATGTTTTCCGTGATACTGGTGCCGCCGCAGCCGCTGATGGAAATCGCAGTCGCTGCACATGCCAGGATATGAAACTTGCACAATACGTTTTGCTTCATGGTGTCTCCCTTAGGTTGGATGATGGTCCTGTCGTTGCTACTCCTGTGTATTGCTGTGGGCTCGGTCTACCCGTGACGGGAAGCGAGATTTCATTGCGTTGCCAGCTTGGAGAGGGAGGACAAGCGGCGCGGTACGCATGCTGACACCCACGTCGCCGGACGGGCCGGATTATGTGCGGCAAGCAGCAGCGCCAGCATCACCGTGAGTGAATTCACCTGCGGTCTCCTTATAGTGCTTTTATATTTGTTTTTTTAGCTTATTGCAAAAGCGACAAAAAGTGGTGGTTAAGGCAATTGACCAGTATTTTTACGGTAGATGCAGTTTGGCAATAAATTCCAGGGGCAAGCGCACTTCATCTCTGGGCATGGGGCTTTGTCTTGGCAAGCCATGCGCGGCGACTGCACCCGATGCTTTGCAGCTGAAAGACCGCAGATTTCACAGGTGGCCGGCCATAAAAAAAGTCCCGCAAGCGGGACTTTTTAGCAGGAGCGATAACTCGGTCGTTACCAGATGACGGTGCGTTTTTCTTCCGGCACAAACATCTTGTCCCCTGGCTTCACGTCAAACGCGGAATAGAAACCAGGCACATTGGTCAGCGGCCCATTGCCGCGGAACATGCCCGGGGAGTGCGGGTCGACGTTGATCAGGCGTATGGTTTCAGAGTCGCGCGCCTTGCTACGCCAGACCTGCGCCCAACCCATGAACAGACGCTGGTTGCCGGTGTAGCCGTCTATCACCGGCGCCGGCTTGCCGCCCAGCGAGATCTGATAGGCTTTGTAGGCGATGGCCAGGCCCGAGTTGTCGGCGATGTTCTCGCCCAGGGTCAAGGCACCGTTGACGCTATAGCCGGGGATAGGGCTATAGGCATTGTATTGCGCAACCAGGGCTCCGGTCAGCTTGCCGAAGTTGGCCTTGTCTTCCTTGGTCCACCAGTCGCGCAGATTGCCGCTGCCGTCGGACTGGCTGCCGGAGTCGTCGAAGCCATGACTGACTTCGTGGCCGATGACTGCACCTATGCCGCCGTAGTTGACCGCGTCATCCGCGTCGGGATTGAAGAAAGGCGGACGCAGTATCGCTGCCGGGAATACGATCTCGTTCATGCGCGGATTATAGTAGGCGTTGACCGTCTGCGGACTCATGCCCCATTCGCTGCGGTCTATCGGCTTGCCCAGTTTGTCCAGCTGGCGCTGGTTTTCAAACTCGCGTGCACGCGTCACGTTGCCGGCCAGGTCATCCTTGACGATAACCAGCTTGCTGTAGTCGCGCCACTTGTCCGGGTAGCCTATCTTCGGGGTGAAGGCGGCCAGCTTGGCTAGCGCTTCCTTCTTGGTTTCCGGACTCATCCAGCTCAGGGTCTCTATGCTTTGCTTGTAGGCGACCAGCAGGTTGCCGACCAGTTCTTGCATGCGTGCCTTGTTTTCGGCAGGAAAGTGCTTTTCCACGTACAGCTGGCCCAGTGCCTGTCCCATCGACTCTTCTACACGGCCCACACCGTGTTTCCAGCGCGGCTGCATCTCGGGTATGCCACGCAAGATCACGCTGTCGAAGGCGAAATCCTGGTCCACGAAGCGCTTGCTGAGGAAAGGCGCATAGGCATCCAGCACATGCCATTTGAAATAGGCTTTCCAGACCTCGATCGGGGTATTTTCCAGCACTTTGGCAAAGCCGCTGACAAAGCCGGGCTGGCGCACGATCAGGTAGTCGGCCCTGCCGGCGACACCGGCCGCGGCCAGGTAGCCGCTCCAGTCAAAGCCGGGTAGCAGTTGCGCCAGGTTTGCCACTTCCGTCTTATTATAGGTCTTGACCGGATTGCGGTTTTCCACCTTGCTCCACTGTATCTTTGCCAGCTCGGTTTCCAGCGCCAGGATGGATGCGGCCGCCTTGTCGGCATGCGGCAGGCCGCCCATTTCCAGCATTTTTTGCATATGCTGCAGGTAGGCGTCGCGGAAGCCTTTCAGCTTGGCGTCGTCATCTTTCAGGTAATAATCGCGGTCGGGCAAGCCCAGGCCGCTCTGGCCCAGGTACACCGCATACCGGCTGGAGTCGCGGGCATCCTGGTTGATGCCAGTTTGCAGCGGCACCGACGCGCCGAGCTTGGCCAGTTGCGCCATCATCGTCGGGATGTCGCGTTTTTGCGCCAGCGCGTCTATGCGGGCGAACTCAGACTGCAGCGGTTTGATATCCAGCGTATCGGCACGCGCCTCGTCCATAAAGCTGTTGAACAGGTCGGCGATCTTTTTCTGGTTGGAGCCCGCTGCCAGATTGCTTGCGCGCGACAGCTCGTTGATGATGTCAAAAGACTGTTTTTCCGACAGGTCGCGCAACTGGTCAAAGGCGCCGAAGCGTGCCCTGTCGGCCGGGATGGCGGTAGTGGCCAGCCATTTGCCGGACATATAGCGGAAAAAATCGTCCTGCGGGCGTACGCTGGCGTCTATCCATTTCAGGTCTATGCCTGAACCGCGGGTCGCAGCAGCGGTGGCAGCGGCAGCGGCCGAGGTGGAGGCGGCTGCCGCCGTAGAGGGGCCCGCCGCCAGTGCCATAGTCGATACCGAAGCGGTGCATACAACCAGCACTGCGCTTGCAATCAATGAACGATGCATGCTTGTTTCCTTTATTGGGATTGTTTATTTTTATGTGATTTGCTGAGATCAGCTGCCGTCAGATTCAATTCATTTCAGATAGTTCCACACGGCAAGAATGTGCTATTGAGGGCCGCGCAAAACGCGCAGTCCCAAGAATGCAGGTGTAAATAATGCCCGATCGGCTTAGGGTGTGTAAATAAATTTCCATGTCGTGGTGCACAAAAGATTTTATTTGCAGCAAACAGCCACGATCTTTGGGTCATAAATATCAAGCTCGCCGCATAGCGCAATGTGTCGTTCAATCAATACCCGCCAGGTCGGAGGGACGCGCATTGCCCATCCTTTACAAGTTATGACAACACTTACAAATTGTTGATTTTAAAAGGCCTACTTTTCTACTATTGTTCTCGACAGCAACACAAAAAAAAATGGGCTCATTAAGAAATAAACTTAAATAAATGGAATGGTGCCGCCATGACTTGCATAGAAGTAGAACAACAATCTACGCCCGCGGACGACGAGACAATAATTTCACTGCAGAAGCCATCGGCACCCCCCGGTTCCCCATTAAAGACCTCAGCCAATATGGGTAGCGCAGCCGGCCTGGGTGCCAGTTTGTTGCTTGCAGCCTGCGGTGGCGGGGGCGACGCTGCATCGCCAGTGATGGCGGCTGACGCCAGGAATCTTGCGGCATCGCCTCGCATAAGCGAGAGCGTAGCCGCGATTTCCGATACCGACGCATCGCGCTTCCTGGCGCAAGCGTCAATGGGAGCGAGTCGCGCGCTGATAGCACAGGTACAGCAACTGGGATATGCGGGCTGGCTGGATGCGCAATTCGCGCTGCCTGCGTCGACCGCTCGCTGGGATTGGCTGCTTGCCAAGGGGTTTAATGCGATCACTTATAAAAATAGCGAGAGCGGTTTCGATGCGTCTGCCTGGTTCAAGCTGATCAGTTCACCGGATACCCTACGCCAGCGCGTTACGCTGGCTTTGTCTGAAATTACCGTGGTGGCGATAGACGGCCTGGTCGGTTCCGGCTGGCGCGCATTTTCTGCGGCAGCCTATCTGGACTTGCTGGAGGCCAATGCCTTCGGCAATTACCGCACGCTACTGGAGCAAATCTCCACCAGCGCACCGATGGGACAATTCCTGACTTTTCGCGGCAACGTCAAATACAATCCGGCCACGGGTGCACTGCCCGATGAGAATTATGCGCGCGAGCTGATGCAGTTATTCAGCATAGGCTTGCAGCAGTTGAACCTGGACGGCACGCCCAAGCTGGTGAGTGGGGCAACGCAAGACACTTACGGCCTGGACGATATCACCGGGCTGGCCCGGGTTTTTACCGGCTGGAACTTTGACATGGCAGGGCAGGACGCGAGCACGCCGGATTTCCTGCGCCGGCCCATGATACAAATTCCTAGCCGCCATGAAACCGGTGCTTCCACTTTTCTGGGCACAACGATCCCTGCCGGCTTGACTGGTGCCGCCAGCCTGAAGATGGCACTGGACTGGATTTTTTCCCAAGCGAATGTCGCTCCCTTCATTAGCCGCCAACTGATACAGAAACTGGTTACCAGCAATCCAAGCCCGGCCTATGTCGCCCGTGTGGCGACGGTGTTTAACAATGACGGCGCCGGCGTCAAGGGTAATCTGAAGGCGGTGATCAGGGCTTTGTTGCTGGATAGCGAGGCTCGCGCCAATCCTGCCGGCAACCCCGCATCCGGCAAGCTGCGCGAACCGATGTTACGCTTCGTCGCCTGGGCGCGCGCCTATAGCGCAAGCTCAGCCAGCGGCGCATGGAGTATAGGGAATACCTCGGACCCGGCGTCCCGATTGGGCCAGAGCCCCTTGCGTTCGCCCAGCGTATTCAATTTTTTCCGGCCGGGCTATGTGCCGCCGAACAGTGCGATTGCCGCTGCGTCGCTGGTCGCGCCCGAGTTCCAGATCACCAATGAATCCTCGGTCGTGGGTTATGTGAACTATATGCAGCGTGCAGTCAGCAAAGGGGTGGGTGATGTCCTTGCCGATTACCGCGATCTGCTGCCGCTGGCCGACAATGCGCAGAGCCTGCTGGACGAAATCAATCTGGTGCTGGCGGCGGGACAGATCGGCAGCGATAACCTGTCCTTGATGCGGAGCGCGGTCAACGCGATGCCTGGCGGCACCGACCCCAGGCGCTATAACCGCATCTATGCCGCGTTGACCCTGGTGCTGGCGGCGCCTGAATTCATCGTACAAAAATAGAGGAAACATCATGAGCGACTCCAAAACGATGAATGCTTCCCGCCGCGCCTTCCTGCAACGCGCCTCCGCCGTGTCGGTGGCCGGCATCGCCACCTCCTGGGCGCTGAACCTGGCGGCAATGGCGGAAGCGTCCGCGGCCACTGCCGCATCGGACGACTATAAGGCCATCGTCTGTGTTTTCCTGTACGGCGGCAACGACTACGCCAATACGCTGATTCCTTACGACGCCGGCAACTACAACGCCTACTATAATTTACGACCAACGCTGGCCTATGGCCGCGATAGCCTGGTCAATACCGTGTTGGCGCCGACAGTGGCCCCGGTCGACGCGGCCGGCTTCAGCCGCCAATATGCGCTGGCGCCCGAGCTGGCCCCTTTGCTGCCGATCTTCAATGCCGGCAAAATGGGGGTGATGCTGAACGTGGGCACACTGGTGCAGCCGACCACCAAGTTGCAATACACGAACAAGACAGTCGCCTTGCCGCCAAAACTGTTTTCGCATAACGACCAGCAATCGGTCTGGCAATCTTCCGCGCCAGAGGGGGCAACCTCAGGCTGGGGAGGGAGAATGGGTGATTTGTTCGAGTCGGGCAACGGCAATGCCACTTTCACCTGTGTCAATGTTTCCGGCAATGCGGTTTTCCTATCCGGTAAAACAGCGGTGCAATACCAGATATCAACGAATGGTTCGGTTCCTTTCAGCGCCTTGCAGAGCCCTTTGTTCGGCTCTTCCGCCTGCAGTGCAGCCTTGCAAACGCTGGTGACGCAGCCTCGCGCGCATTTATTGGAAAATGAATATACGCGCGTCACCAAGCGCTCGATAGACGCTAACAGCATACTGACCTCCGCGCTGGGAAGCGCAGGACAGATCGCCACGCCGTTCCCGGCTGCCAATAACTTGGGCGATCAATTAAAAATGGTGGCGAGGATGATCGCCAGCGCCAAAGCCATCGGCGCCAGGCGCCAGGTGTTTTTTGTATCGATGGGCGGCTTCGATACGCATGATGGCTTGCTTACCGTGCATCCGGGCCTGCTGAAAAGCGTGGCCGACGCCGTATCCGCTTTCTACAATGCGACCCTGGAGCTGGGAGTCGCCGACAAGGTCACTACTTTCACTGCCTCCGATTTTGGCCGTACCCTCAGCGGCAACAACGACGGCTCTGATCATGGCTGGGGCAGCATGCACTTCATGGTTGGCGGAGCAGTCAAAGGCCAGCGTTTTTACGGCGTGCCGCCGGCGGTCGCCAGTAATGGACCGGACGATGTGGGGCAGGGCAGATTGTTGCCAACCACATCGGTGGACCAATATGCGGCGACGCTAGGCAAATGGCTGGGCGCCTCTGATACTGACTTGCTAGGCCTGTTGCCCAATCTGGCCAACTACAATGCCAGCGCGCGCAACCTGGGATTTGTGTGAGTCTGTGAGCTGAATTAGTCGCGGCTAGTCAGAGACGATAGGGACGATAGAGGCGACGGCCATTGAACCCTGACCGGGACCAGGATTGCCATCCTGTGGGGTGCGCAAGCCGCCGAAATGAATGCCGGGCTGGCGCGGGGATGCTTTCCGCACTGGCAAAGAAAAAGTCCCGCGTGCGGGACTTTGGTCGAGGACGATGCTGCTTACATTTGCTTAAACAGGTGCACGAAGCTGCGGCTGACTTCCAGTTTCTCGGTCAGGCCCTTGATCTGCACCAGGTGCCGGCCGCGCAGGTCGCGTACCACGCCGGAAATGGCCTTGGCGTTGACCAGGGTGGCGCGATGGATTTGCCAGAACAGGGCGGGGTCCAGCTCTTCGGCCAGGTCGCGCACCGGTTTGCGGATCAGGGCTTCGTAGCTGGCGGTCTGCACCCTGGTGTATTTCTCATCGGACTGGAAGAACAGGATCTCTTCTACCGGGATCAGGCGCAGTTCCTGGCCTATCGAGGCCTGTATCCATTGCAGATAATTCGGTTTGCCGCCTATGCCCATCTGCTTGGCCAGTTGCGCCAGCATATTGCTCATGTCATTGGGCTGGCTCTGACTAACCAGGCGTGCCTTCAATCTCTCTACGGTGCGCTGCAGGCGCTCTACGTCGGCCGGCTTCAGCACATAATCGACGGCGCCATGGTCAAAAGCCTGAATCGCATACTGGTCATAGGCAGTAATAAAAACGATATGCGCCTTGGTGCCGATTTCCTTGGCCGCCTCCAAGCCGGTTTTGACCGGCATGCGTATATCGAGGAAGGCGAAATCGGGCTTAAGCGTCTCCACCAGTTGCACCGCTTCTTCGCCGTTCTTGGCTTCTTCCAGTATTTCCAGTTCCGGCCAGACCTGTTCCAGGCGTGACTTCAACTGGTCACGCATCAATCTTTCGTCATCTGCAAGTATTGCGGTGGGCATAATCTCAATATATAGAGGTTCATGGGCTGAATCAGCTCGCCGCTAAGTTTGTACTTAATTGGCTCTTAGTTGGCTAATTCATAAGGAATCTCTATAGTAACGCAAACTCCACTCGGTTGATTAGGTGTAATAATCATTTGCCCTTTTTCTTTGTACAGCAGCTTCAGGCGTTCGCGGATATTTTGCAGCCCCAGGCCGGTGCCGTTGCTCGGGACCGCGCCAAATCCCAGCCCATCGTCAGTCACCGATACCCGCAACTTGTTATGCGCAACCTCGGCATGGAAACGCAGGGTACCGCCTTCTGCCTTTACCTCCAGTCCGTGCTTGATGGCGTTTTCCACCAGCGATTGCAACATCATCGGCGGGAAGGACGCGCTGCGCAGGCCTTCCGGCATGATGAAATCCACTTCCAGCCTTTCTTCCATGCGCATTTTCAGCAGGTCCAGGTAGGACTTGACCATGTCTGCTTCACGCCCGAGATTGGTGACCGATGCGTTTTCCCGCATTTGCGGCAATACGGCACGCAGGTACTGGATCAGGCTGCGTTGCATCGCTGCGGCGCGCGGCGGGTCGGTTTCTATCAAATGCTCTACCGAGGCCAGGGTGTTGAACAGGAAGTGCGGCTCCACCTGGGCCTGCATCATCTGCATTTGCGCTTCGCTGACCTGGCGCAGCAGGGATTCGCGTTCTGCCGCTGCATTGGCCACTTTGGCGTTTTCCTCGGCGCGGGCTTTGCCGCCCAGCAGGGCCTTCATGCCGAACAGGCCTACCACCAGCAGCCCGACAAAGTTGCCGAACCACCGGGAAGACTTCTTCTTGTAGCTTTTGACTTCTTCATCCGCGGCATCGGCCACCGCATCTTCTATTTCATTACTGATTTCCTGGGCGACTTCCGGCGGTAACTTGATATGGATATCGTCCCCGGCCTTGGGAGCTGGCGCCGATGGTGCAGCGGGAGGCGCCGGCGGTGCCACCGGCATGCTACTCCCGGGAACCGCGGGCGCCGGTGCTGGTGTCGCCGGGCTGGCATCGCCGGCGTCATGCTCATCCGCATTCTTGACCCGGACCCCGTCTTGGTCGATCTCTATCTGCTTGTTCTTGCCGTCGCCCTTGTTCTTGCGGATGTGGATGCCGGTGCCGTCGATTTCTACGTTGGTATCGCCATCGCTGAGCGATTTGGCTTTATGGGCTTTTTTGTCCGCCTTCTTTTTTGTGATGACCACGCTTTCTTCTGCAGAAAACAGGATTTCCTGCAAAATGCCACCGGCCATCATTGCCAGTATCGCGAATAGGAAAAATTTCCACCATGATAACTTTGTCACCCACGCCAAGGTTTTATCAAAGGCGATGCGTAAGCCTTGCATGAAGTTGCCAGCGGCGCGCTCCAGGGTTTCTACGGTGTTCGGGTTCATGGTTATATTTTTTTAAGTGCGGTAATTTTTTCCAGCCTGCCAGTGTATATCAGAGTGGCAAGACTGCGTTATTTGTCATTCCAGGCCGGTCTCAGGTCAGTATTCTGGCGGGCTTTTTAGGAATAAGCGCATTTTGCGTGGATAGCTGGCTTTCTATCGCATCTATCCTGGCTTTCTCGGCCGCTGTCAGGCGCTTGGCGCTCACCACCACGGTTTGCACCGTATCGTCCGCTGGCCGTTCGGCAGGATAAACCGGCTGCGCCTTGGGCAAGGGCAGCCCACGGGCTGGCGTTGCAGCTGAATAGGAGCCAACGGTGTAGGCTGACGCAGCCAGGCAACTGATCAGTATCAAGGCTTTGCTGAAGGTAATCATGTTCATGTTGGCTCCCATGCAGTACGGTTCGGTATGTTTGCACTGTAAGGAAAGCGCCCCGGGATAGCCATCGCCTTGCGACAGTCTGCAGGATTGGCGGTACAGAACTGATAAAAACCGAGCTGGTTTGAGATGAAAAGTTAGTCCCGCAGAGGGTGAGCGGGTTTGTGCACGGTAATCCGGCGGTCGGCAGACGTCCAAAAAATGATATAAATATTATTTTTCAGACAATCGCATTCAAGCGCTGGCCTTTGGGGCCGAGACACAGCCGGAGCAGACTTAGTATGGCGCAACGCGGTACAATGCCGGATTACAGAACTTTGATTTTTCATCGCCTTTATCCGTGAAATCTACCGCTTTACCCTCTCGCCGCCTATCCGTGGCGCCCATGATGGACTGGACCGACAGGCACTGCCGCCAGTTTCATCGCCAGATCACCCGCCATACCTGGTTGTATACCGAAATGGTGACTACCGGCGCCTTGCTGCATGGGGACGTGCCGCGTCACCTGGACTTTAATCAGGAAGAGCATCCTATCGCCTTGCAACTGGGCGGCAGCGAGCCTGCCGACCTGGCCAGGAGCGCCAGACTGGGCGAGCAGTGGGGCTATGATGAGATCAACCTGAATTGCGGCTGCCCGTCGGAGCGCGTGCAAAAGGGGGCCTTTGGCGCCTGCCTGATGGCCGAGCCGGTGCTGGTCGCCGATTGCGTGAAGGCCATGAAGGATGCGGTCCAAGTGGATGTGACCGTCAAGCACCGGATAGGCATCAATGATGTCGAGTCCTATGATTTTGTGCGCGATTTTGTCGGCCAGGTTGCCGATGCCGGCTGCACCACTTTTATCGTGCATGCGCGCAATGCGATCCTGAAGGGCCTGAGCCCGAAGGAAAACCGCGAAGTGCCGCCGCTGAAGTACGATTATGCCTACCAGCTGAAGCGCGATTTCCCGCAACTGGAGATCATCATCAATGGCGGCATCAAGACCCTGGAAGAGATCGACCTGCACCTGCAGCGGCTGGACGGCGTGATGCTGGGGCGCGAAGCCTATCACAATCCGTATATCATGTCGCAGTTTGACGGCCGTTACTACGATGACGACACACCGTACAAATCCCGCAGCGAGGTGATAGAAGCGATGCTGCCGTATATACGTTCGCAGCTGGACTTGCACGGCAAAAGCGTCGCCGGCGGCGGCTTGAAATTGAATAGCATCACCCGCCACATGCTGGGCTTGATGACGGGGCTGGTCGGCGCCCGCGCCTTTCGCCAGACCCTGTCGGACAGCAAGAAGCTGGCGTCCGGCGACCCGAAATTATTACTGGAAGCGCTGCAGCGCATGCAGGGCATTTCAGACTATGTATCTCATGTTTAGCACCATGTTTAATCCCATGTTACGAAATAAGGAAACTATGAAAACAGCGTTGAAACTCTTGTTGACCGGCAGCCTGCTGACCGCAGCCCTGGGCGCCTACGCGCAAGCGACAGTCAAGGATGCCTGGGTGCGCGCCACCATACCGCAACAAAAGGCCACCGGCGCCTTCATGAAGATACAGGTACCGCGCGACGCTCGCCTGGTGGAGATACAGACCCCGATAGCCGCCATGGTTGAAGTCCATGAAATGAAAATGGATAACAATGTCATGAAAATGCGCGCCATCGAGGGACTGGAACTGCCGGCGGGTAAAGAGGTCGAACTAAAGCCGGGCAGCTATCATGTGATGCTGATGGGCTTGAAAGCGCAAGTCAAGGAGGGCGACATTGTTCCGCTGACCCTGGTCATAGAGGGCAGGGACAAGAAGCGCGAAACCATAGAAGTCAAGGCCAAAGCCAGGCCGCTGAATAGCGCCGAAAACAAGATGTAACAAGGCCCGGCCGCCGGCGGCGTTTAAGCCGGCTTGGCGGGATGGGCATGTAAAGTTCTTCTTAATTTCTGTATCCGTAAAGTATGACTTCGTAATAATTTGTAATAAGGCTCAGCGAGATCGAGGGGCAGAGCTATATTGTCAACTTGCTTCATTGCATGCTCCTTCATCTCACTGCGACAGTGAGTTTGCCTACGTAGACACTACGTAGGCATTTTTTTTTGGTGAAAGGGCAACCATCGAAAGTGGACCATGAAACTCACCGCACGCAGAAAAATATCTCTATTTGCCTTGGCGCTCACCTGTGCCCTTGCGCCCGCGGTACAAGCGGTGCCAGCCGTTTCCGTGATGGACGTGAAGCTGGAAAGCCTGATGCCGCGCATGGCGGAGATCAGGAAATCCCTGAGCCTGAATTCCAACCAGCAGACCTTGTGGCAGCAGACCGAAGCCAAAACCAATACTATCCTGCATGCGCGCGAAACCAGGCGCGAACGCCTGCAAGCCGAAATCGGCCTAAGGATGGAGCAGAGCGGCGGCGAATTGCGCGACCTGGCCAAACTGGTCGATGCCGAAGAGGATGTCTCCGGGCAGGAAGGCCGGCAACTCAGGGAACTATGGCTGACCGTGAATGATGCGCTGGACGACAAACAGCGCCAGATTGCCCAGGGCTTCCTGGCTGAGCAATTGCGCCGCCAGGCAGAAGGGCCGCGTGAAGCCGGACACGAAAAGGCCGGACGCGAGAAGTCCGGCGGCGACACGCCTAAACGCAGCGGTATGGGCAGGAAGGGCGGCGGTAATGCTGGTGGCAGTACAGGCGGGACGCAGTTTTAGCTGCCGACTTAATGCAAATTCTGAATACGGCCGCAAAACGGCGGGCGGCACAATACCTCCATGGATTCAAGCAGCGGGCCAGGGCGCCCCTTTTAGTTCCACCGTATTTCCTTCCGGATCATTGATATAGATGGATGGGCCTTCGCCTTCCGCTCCATAGCGCGAACCGGTATCGCCCACTTCCACCTGGTGGGCGGCTAGATGCCGGCGGATGGCTTCTTCATCATAGGGTTCGACGCGAAAGCAGAAGTGATCGACATTCCGGCCTTCCTTGCCGGGGGCTGCGCCGCCGGCCTTGCCCAGTTTGCCGGTGATCGTCACCAGGTCCACCAGCGAACTGCCGGCGCGCAGCTGCACCAGGCCGATCTCGTCCTGGCGGCGCTCGATGCTGCAGCCCAGCACCTCGGAATAAAATTTGATCATCAGGTCCTGGTCTTTGACTCTTAGTACCAGGTGGTCGATTTCGCGAAGTTGGATCATGGCTGCCTGGTTTGGTAAAAATAAAAGTATAGACGAAGTGGCATGAGAAGGTTAGGCCGCGGCAGTTTCAACACCGGCCTACTCGGAAAAATAATACCATTTCCCGCCCTTGATCTGCACCATCACGCGCGCTCTCTGGTCCAGGCCCAGGTGGTCGCTCTTGCTCATGTTGACCACGCCGTTGGTGGTCGCCAGACCCCTGATGTTTTCCAGCGCATCGCGCAAGGCGGCCCGGAACTCCGCGGTGCCGGGCTTGGCGCGCTTCAAGGCTGACGGTATCGCACTCTGCAATAACAGGCCGGCGTCCCAGGCATACGAGGCGAATGCGGCCAGGCTGCCGGCGCCGTTGGCGGCTTCAAATCTGGTGGAAAACTCCAGCGCGGCCTTCTTCACCGGATTGGCATCCGGCAGCTGCCTGGCCACCATCACCGGCCCGGTGGGCAGGAAGCTCGCCTCGCAGTCCTTGCCGCATACGCGCAGGAAGTCGCTATTGGCCACGCCGTGATTATGATAGATGCGTCCCTTGTAGCCGCGCTCCACCAGGGTCTTGGGCGGCAAGGCAGCCGGCGTGCCGGAGGCGCCGACCACGATGGCGTCGGGGTTGGCCGCCAGCAGTTTCAGCACCTGGCCGACCACGCTGCTGTCATTGCGGCTATAGCGCTCGGTGGCGACGACCCTGATTTTCTTGAGTTCGGCATATTTGCTGACTTCGGTCAGGAAGGCTTCACCCAGCGCATCCGAGAAGCCGATGAAGCCCATAGTCTTGGCGCCGGCCCGGCTCATGTCTTCGGCGATCGCAATCGCCATCATGGTGTCGGTCTGCGGCGTCTTGAACATCCAGGCGCGGTTGGCGTCCATGGGCTCTATGATGCGGTTGCTGGACGCCAGGCTGATGGCCGCCGTCTTGCCTTCGCCTATCACCGGCAGCATGGCCAGAGAATTGGGGGTAGTGGTGGAACCTATGATGGCGTCCACCTTCTCTTCGGAGATCAGCTTGCGGGTATTGGTGACTGTCTGCGTGGTGTCCGACGCGTCGTCCAGGACGATGTATTCCACCTTGTTGCCGGCGATTTCCCTGGGCAGCATGGCGATCGCATTTTTTTCGGGTATGCCCAGCGACGCCGCCGGACCGGTGGAGGAGATGGTAACGCCTATCCTGATTTGCGCCTGCGCCGCCAGGCTTGCGCCTGTCAACAGGGCTGCGCTCAGGGTGAGGCTAAATATTTTGTTCGATTGCATATGGTCTCCGTTTTTTATAGTGGGGTTCTTGCGGGGCGCTTACCCCGGTTTCAGCTGGCAGGGCAGGGACAGGAAGCCGCGGAAGCGGGCGCGGCCGCCGCGCACCGGCGGTGCGGCCAGCGCATACTGCGGGAAACGCGCCAGGAAGGCGGAAATCGCCACGCGCGCTTCCAGGCGGGCCAGGAACATGCCGGCACACTGATGGATGCCGGAGGCAAAGGCCAGATGGCGATTGGGCGAGCGCGAAATATCCAGCCGCTCCGGCTCGGGAAATTGCGCCGGGTCGCGGTTGGCCGCGCCTATGCACAGGCTGATCCTGCTGCCGGCCGGTATCGGCATGCCGTCTATGCTGGTGTCCACGGTCGTGATGCGGTTGCCCAGTTGGTTGGAGCTTTCAAAGCGCAGGAACTCTTCTATCGCAGTGCTGATCAATGCCGGTTCCGCCAGCAGCCTTTGCTTCTCTTGCGGCCATTCCAATAACGCAAACAGCCCGTTGCCGATCAGGTTGGTGGTGGTTTCATGGCCGGCATTGAGCAGGAACACGCAGTTTTGCAACAATTCCTGTTCGCTCAATTTTTCTCCATCACCTTCGCCCAGGATCAGCCGGGTCAGCATGTCCTTGTGCGGGTCGCCCAGATGGCGGCGGCGGTCTGCGACCAGCACCGCCAGGTAATCCAGGAATTCCCGCAGGCAGCGATTCGCATCAGCGAAGAATTCCGGGCTGATGCTGGGCTCCAGCGCTCCCAGGATGGCCAGCGACCATGCACGCAAGGGCTCGCGCTCATCATGCGGCACGGCCAGCAGGTTGCCTATGATCTCTACCGGTATCGCCGACGCAAAATCGGCGATCAGGTCGACATTGTTTTTTTGTTCCATCCGGTCCAGCAGGCGGCCCACCAGCGCGACCAGGCCGGGCCCGGTCTCCGCCATGGCGGCCGGCGTCAAGCCGCCCATGATCAGGCGCCGCACCCGGGTATGCAGCGGCGGGTCGTTAAACACCAGGCTGGTCGTGTGATGCTCGTAGAGCAGGGAGTCGCCGTAGCGCGGCTTGAATTCTATCTTCTTGTCTGAGCTGAAGGTCCGGGTATCCTTGTACACCGCCTGGATGTCGGCGTAGCGGGTCAGCAGGAAGGAGCCGTCCGGCATCCGTTTCACCGGCTCGTGCCGGCGCAGTGCGGCGTAATAGGGGTAGGGGTCTGCGTAAAAATCCGGCGGCAGGTGGCGCAGGTCGAAGGACACCAATGCTTGCATTTTTCTTTTGCATCCTTATGCTGGTGAGCAGATCAGAGGGTGAATTTTATAATGATTGCCATTTTAGTCATGCTGCAATGCCTATCGCACTGTCACTGATTCTGTATAAGCTGTCAAGTTCATGCGTCCTCTAGTAACATGGCATTTCTCTCGTGAAGCAGGAATGGCGCCCTTGGAAACAACCCGTATTACCTCACTCCTGCAGCAGGCGGTCGGCTTGCAACAGCAAGGGCGATTTGCCCAGGCCGAGGAGCTGTATCGGCAGGTCTTGCAACTGCAGCCGGATAATTTCGATGCCTTGCACCTGTCGGGTGTGCTGGCCAGGCAGACCGGGCGGCCGCAGGCCGCACTGGACCTGATCCGGCAGGCGATACAGATCAATCCACACCAGGCTGCGGCCTATTGCAATGCCGGCGCTGCGCTGCAGGATTTGCAGCGGCCGCAAGAAGCGCTGGCCAGTTACGACCAGGCGCTGCAAATCAGGCCCGACTATGCACTGGCCCTGAATAACCGCGGCAATGCCTTGCGCAATTTGCTGCGCTACGACGAAGCCCTGGCCAGCTACCAGCAGGCGATCGCGGTCAAGCCCGATTACGCCGAGGCGTATAACAACCACGGCAGCGTGCTGCACCGGCAGCATCGCTATGAGGCGGCCCTGCTCAGTTACCGGCGTGCCTTGCAATTGAATCCAGTCCTGGCCGATGCCTGGAATAACCAGGGCATCGCCCTGCATGCCCTGCATGCCTACGAAGACGCGGTCGCGAGTTATGAACAGGCCTTGCTGATCAAGCCCGATTACGCCGAAGCATATTGCAACCGCGGCATGGCGCTGCAAAAACTGCGGCGCTTCCAGCAGGCGCTGGACAGTTATGAGCAGACCTTGCGTCTCCAGCCGCAGTACGCCAACGCCCATGTGCACCGCGCTGATAGCCTGCGCGCCCTGGGCCGCAACAGCGAAGCGATTGCGGCTTACCGCAAGGCGCTCGAGCATGGCGCCAACGCCGGGCAAATCAATTATGCATTGGCGGCGCTGGGGGCAGCGCCGGCGCCGGCAGCTTCGCCTGCGGCCTATGTGAAGGAATTGTTTGACCAATACGCCGGCCATTTTGAGCAACACCTGCTGCAGGGCTTGCAGTACCGGACGCCAGCCTTGCTGGTGGATGCCGTCAGGCAGACGGCCAGGGAAGCGACGGTGCCGGCGACACCGGCGGCCTGGAATATCGTCGACCTGGGATGCGGCACCGGCCTGTGCGGCCCGCTGCTGAAGCCGCTGGCCGGCAGGCTGGTCGGGGTCGATATTTCACCGAATATGCTGGAACAGGCTGCCCAAAAAGGACTCTATGATGAGCTGGTTTACGGGGAAATCGCCGGTTTCTTGCGGCAACAGCGCGATTGCTACGACCTGGTGCTGGCCGCCGATGTCTTTGTGTATATCGGCGACCTGGCCGAGGTATTTGCCGGCGCCCGCCAGGGTCTGAAAAGCGGCGGCATTTTCGGCTTTTCGGTAGAAGAGTCCGACGGCGACGATATCGTGCTGAGGGCCTCCCGGCGTTTTGCGCATTCGCCATCCTACCTGCGCAAGATGGCGCAAGAATATGGCTTCATCCTGGAAAAAATGGACAGGTGCGCGATACGCCAGGATGAGGGGCAGGATGTGTACGGCTACCTGCTGGTGATGCGCTGCGTCAAATAATCGCCGCCACCGGCCCTGTTGCAATTTATATCTGTTATTTACGATATGTTACTTGTATAGCGCGCATTGAAGTCAGAATATAGCGAGGTAGCCCGCTGTGGCGCGAGCCACCATTAGCCACCATTAGCGTTTGATCTGAATAACGAGAGGCCCCTGATGAAGCCCTTCCCATGCTCGATGCTGGCAGCGGTAGTAACAGTTGCAGTGGCAGCAGCAACTGCTCCCCTGCAAGCTGCCGAATTATCCGCCGAACAACAAGCCTTGCATGTCTTGAACCGGCTCGGCTATGGGCCCAAGCCGGGAGATATCCAGCGCGTCGCGCAACTCGGCGTGGAGCGCTACATAGAGCAGCAACTGAATCCGTCGGTGATTCCCTTGCCGGCGGTGCTGGACAAGAGGCTGAAATCGCTGGACGTGCAAGACCAGAGCGCCGGGCAGGTATTGCTTGAATACCAGGCGGCCTTGAAGCTGACCCGGGACGACAGCGAGGAATCCAAGAAAAAACGGCGTGAACTGATAGGCCGCATCGCCGAGCAAACCGCAGAGGCGCGCCTGACCAGGGCAATAGACAGCCCGCGCCAGCTGGAGGAAGTGATGGTGGACTTCTGGTTCAATCACTTCAATGTCTTTGCCGGCAAGGGGCTGGACCGGGCGCTGGTGGCCAGTTATGAAAGGGATGCGATACGGCCCTATGTATTCGGCTCTTTCCGCGACCTGCTGGGCGCCACCGCCAAGCATCCGGCGATGCTGTTTTACCTGGATAACTGGCTTTCCACCTCGGCCGACTACCGGCCGCGCGGTGTGCGCAAGTTCGCCGCCCAGGGGCCCAAGGCCAAGGCCAGCGGCCTGAACGAAAACTATGCGCGCGAGATCATGGAATTGCACACCCTGGGCGTGGACGGCGGCTACACCCAAAAAGACGTGACCGAACTGGCGCGCATGCTGACCGGCTGGACCTTTGAGCCACGCGACCTGGTGCGCAATAACCGTACCTTTCAGTTTGATGCGGATCGGCACGACAACGGTAGCAAGGAATGGCTGGGACGGCATATCGCTGCGCAAGGCCAGCGCGAAGGCGAGTTTGCACTGGATATACTGGCCATGCACCCGGCGACGGCCCATCACCTGAGCTACAAGCTGGCGCAGTATTTTGTGCAGGATAATCCTGCGGCGGCCTTGGTCGACAGGATGAGCAAGCGCTATCTGGACAGCGGCGGCGATATCCGCTCGGTATTGCAAGTTCTGTTCAAGAGTCCCGAGTTCACCGGCGCCGGTAGCGTTGCCGCCAAATACAAGACCCCATACCAGTTTGTGATCTCGGCCGCGCGCGCCGGCGAAATGCCGGTCAATAATATCCGTCCGCTCTTGGGGACCCTGGCGCAGCTGGGCATGCCGCTCTATGGCTGCCAGACCCCGGATGGTTACAAGAATACGGAAGCGGCCTGGATGAACCCGGATGCGCTGACCAGGCGCATCAATTTTGCCACCGCGCTGGCCAGTGGCAGGCTGGCCCTGAACAAAACCGTGGATGACGGCGACAAGATGGGCAAGCGCCAATTGGAGCGCCAGGCGGACGGCCAGGATAGGGGCAATGTACAAGGCATGGCGCCATTGAATGCGCAGGATTTGATGGCGACCCTGGGGCCGGGCATTTCCTCCCGTACCCGGGAGGTTGTCGCGCAAAACCCGGAAGCCTTGCGGGCCGCCATGCTCTTGGGTAGCCCGGACTTTATGCAGCACTGATCGCAGTACAGATACCTCGGAGACGAGATGAAACGCAGAAACTTCCTATTCTCGCTGGCGGCCGGTTCCGGCTTGATGCTGCCGGTCGGCCGGCAAGCCTGGGCGATCAGCAGTACAACCGGCAATGAGGATGCGGCGCCCAATGAGCGCAAGCTGGTGGTCGTCATGTTGCGCGGTGCGGTGGACGGCTTGAATGTAGTGGCGCCGTATGGCGACGCCAATTACGTGCGGCTGCGCCCGGGCATCGCATTGGCCAGGCCGGGACAGGAAAACGGCGCGCTGGATCTGGACGGCTATTTCGGCCTGCATCCTGCGCTGGCCGATTTGCAGCCCTTATGGCAGCAGAAAAAACTGGCCTTCGTGCATGCCAGCGGCTCGCCCGATGCCACCCGTTCGCATTTTGACGCCCAGGATTACCTGGAATCTGCCACCCCCGGCAGGAAGAGCACGCAGGACGGCTGGATGAACCGCTTGCTGGTCAGCATGCCGGGAATGACTACGCCGACCAGGGCCATCAGCATAGGCCCGGTGATGCCACGCATACTGTCAGGGCAGGCACCGGCGACCAACCTGGCGGCAGGCGCCGCCGGCACCAGGGCCAATGTGCTGGACCGGCCGCAGGTGGGCAGCGCCTTTGACCAGCTATACCAGGGCAATGAAAAATATGCGCGCGTCTTTGAAGAATCCAAGGCCGCACATAAGGAAGTGATGTCAGCCGCCATGGAAAACGAAATGCAGATGGCGGATAACGGCGCACCCCTGCCGAATGGTTTCCCCGATGACGCATCGCGCCTGGCGACGCTGATGCGCAATGACCCCAAGATACAGATTGCCTTTATGGCGCTGGGCGGCTGGGATACCCACGCCAACCAGGGTTCCGCCAAAGGGCAACTGGCCAACCGGCTGGGTCCGTTGGGGCAGGGGCTGGCCGTCTTGTCCCGGCGCCTGGGGCCCATGTTCGACGACACGACGATAGTAGTGATGTCGGAATTCGGCCGTACCGTGAAGCAAAACGGCAACGGCGGCACCGATCACGGCCATGGCAATGTGATGTGGGTGCTGGGCGGGAAAGTCGCCGGTGGCCAGGTGTATGGCGACTGGCGCGGCCTGGCCGAGGCGCAATTATATGAAGGGCGGGATGTGCCGGTGACGACCGATTTCCGTTCGGTGTTGGCCCAGGTGTGCGAAAAGCACCTGCGTTTGACGGACCGGCAACTGACGCAGGTATTTCCGGCGATGCCGCCAGCGAGCGCCGGCCTGAATTTATTTCGTGCTTGAATCTTGCGGTGCGATATGATTTTCCGGCCCGCAATGCCTGTTCAGGCAAGCCTAAATGGCGCACCGCAACAGAATTGCATACTTTGCATGTCGCAAAATTTATCCTAAACTGAACTTACTACGGCTTTCCTGGCGTCTACAGTTGCCTGACGGTACAACTATAGACAGACGCCCGTAATACCCGCTGACACTAGGTGTACGGTGTATTGCGTCCATATCAGGCCGAAAAACCATTTTTTTCCGCTTTTTAGGAGACGGCTATGGAACTTCGCATGCATTCCCATCATTATGTTGCCCGAAAACCCGACTGGACCGCCGCTGCAGTGGCCGGTTTCGTGGCCGGCGCGGTGGTCATGGTGATGGAATTGTTCTGGTCGACCGCGGTGATCTCTGTCAGCCCCTGGGCGGCTTCACACCTGGTGGCCGCCATCCTGATGGGCCCCGATGTATTGCAATCCAGCGGCTTCAGTGTCGGTGTGGTGGTGGCAGCCCTGGCGATCCACTATGTGCTGGGCGCGGTGTTTGGCGCGATCCTGGCAGCGATCATCGCCCCGTTTCATTTCGACTCCAGCGTGGCCATGTCCTTGCTGGTAGGCGCGGTGTTCGGCCTGGCCCTGTATGCATTCAATTTCTACGGCATGGTGCGTTTCTTCCCCTGGTTTGCCGACATGCAAAATGGCGTGGTGATGTTGAGCCATCTGTTGTTTGGCATGACCGCCGCGGTCATGTACCGGCAACTGGAGAGATTCAGGTCGGATGAATAAGTCTCACCGGCTTCATAATAGTTAATAACTTGTCCCCGTAAGCGAAAGACAGCCGGTCTTTCGCTTGCTTATGCATGACGTCCCGCGCCCTTATTTGCGGAGAAGAGGATAGATATGGCCATGGTCATAGCACTCGTCGTGATGGTCGTTGCTTCGCTCCTGTTTCATTTTTTTAGTCCGTGGTGGCTCACCCCATTGGCGTCCAACTGGGATCGAATGGACGATACCTTGCTCATCACCCTGGTGATCACAGGCTTTTTTTTCGTCATCATTAATTTTTTCCTGGCGTACGCACTGATCAAGTTTCGCCATCGCAAGGGCAACACTGATCCGATGGACCGGGATTCGGGACACCGGGCAGCCTACCATCCGGAAAACCCGAAACTGGAAAGATGGCTGATCATCGCCACTTCGATAGGGATAGTTGGCCTGCTGGCCCCGGGCCTATGGGTGTATGCCGACTATGTGCATGCGCCGCAGGATGCTCAGGTGCTGGAGATACTCGGCCAGCAATGGCAGTGGCGGTTCCGCTTTCCCGGACCGGGCGGCAAGCTGGGAATGACCGACGTGAACTTGATTACCTCCAGTAATCCGTTTGGCATAGATCCCAAGGATCCTGCCGGACAGGACAATGTGATCATCAACAGTGGCGAAGTCCATTTGCCATTGGGTAAACCTGTCAAGGTTTTGCTGCGCTCAAACGATGTATTGCATGATTTTTTTGTGCCGCCTTTTCGCTCTCGCATGAACATCGTGCCGGGCATGGTGACCACATTCTGGTTCACCCCGACCAAGGCCGGCCGTTATGAAGCGATGTGCGCGCAGCTATGCGGCGTAGGGCATGCGAATATGCGTGGGTATGTCGTGGTCGAAGACGAGGCGACTTTCAAGGCATGGCTGAAGGCGCAACCGACTTTTGCGACCAGCATGGCGCCTGTGGCGCCGGCCGCGCCGACTGCCATCGGCACGGCAACGGTGCCGGAGCTGGTGGCGCAGGGCAAGGCCTTAAGCCAGTCCAAGGGTTGCGTTGCCTGCCATAGCCTGGATGGCAGCAGCGGGGTAGGCCCAAGCTGGAAGGGTCTGTACGGCAAGACCGAGACCATGGCGGACGGTTCCACGGCCCTGGTGGATGAAGCCTACCTGAAAAATTTTATCCGTGAACCGACCGCGAAAACAGTGAAAGGCTTTGCGCCCATCATGCCGAAAATAGAATTGAACGATGCAGAAATGACGGCACTGGTTGCCTATATCCAGTCTTACGGCAGCCCCCTGAACAAAAAACAATAAGGAGCAATGAGTGCAATGGAGCTTCAAGCGATCGTTGTTAGAGTAACCAAGCGAGGATAAGTATGAGCTACGGCGCCGCCAGTATGGATGATGGGCATCACGCTCCACAAAGTTTTTGGACCAAATACGTCTGGAGCCAGGATCACAAGGTGATTGCGATCCAGTACACCAGCGTTGCCATCGCTGTCGGCCTGGTCGGCGTGCTGCTGTCCAACCTGATGCGGCTGCAACTGGGTTTCCCGGGCCGCTTTGCCGGCATCGATCCTACCCATTACTATCAATTCATGACCATGCACGGCATGATCATGGTGATCTACCTGCTGACGGCCCTGTTCCTCGGCGGCTTCGGCAACTACCTGATACCGCTGATGGTGGGCGCGCGCGACATGGTCTTTCCCTACCTGAACATGCTGAGCTTCTGGGTCTACCTGTTGTCGGTCATCGTGCTGATGGCGAGTTTCTTCGTGACGGGCGGGCCGACCGGCGCCGGCTGGACCTTGTATCCGCCGCAGACCATCTTGCCCGGCACGCCGGGTAACGACGGCGGCATCATCCTGATGCTGGTATCGCTGCTGATCTTTATCGTCGCCGCGACGATGGGCGGTCTGAACTACGTCACCACGGTGTTGCAGGCTCGCGCCGAGGGCATGACCCTGTTCCGCATGCCGCTGGCCGTGTGGGGCATTTTTATGGCGACCGTGCTGGCACTGCTGGCTTTTCCCGCCCTGTTTGTCAGCGGCGTCATGATGTTGCTGGACAAGACTCTGGGCACCAGTTTCTTCATGCCGGCGCTGCTGTCGATGGGGCAGATCACCAGCTACAAGGGCGGCAGTCCCTTGCTGTTCCAGCATCTGTTCTGGTTCTTCGGCCATCCTGAAGTGTATATCGTGGCCTTGCCCGCATTCGGCATCGTGTCCGACTTGCTCAGCGTACATGCGCGCAAGTGCATCTTCGGCTACAAGATGATGGTCTGGGCCATCATCATCATCGGCGTGCTGAGCTTTATCGTGTGGGCGCATCACATGTTTGTCAGCGGCATGAATCCCTATTTTGGTTTCTTCTTCGCCACCAGCACGCTGATCATTGCGGTACCGACCGCGATCAAGGTGTATAACTGGCTGCTGACCTTGTGGCGCGGCGACATACACCTGACGGTGCCGATGCTGTTCGCGCTGGCCTTCGTCAGCACCTTCCTGATCGGCGGCCTGACCGGGCTGTTCCTCGGCAATGTCAGCGTCGATATCCCCTTGTCGAATACCTATTTCGTCGTCGCCCATTTCCACATGGTGATGGGGGTGGCGCCTATCCTGGTCGTGTTCGGCGGCATTTATCACTGGTATCCTAAGATCAGCGGGCGCATGTTGAATGACACCATAGGGAAATTCCACTTCTGGGTCACCTTTCTCGGTACTTATGCGATCTTCTTCCCCATGCACTACCTCGGTATCCTGGGCATGCCGCGCCGCTACTATAATTTCGACAATTACGCTTTCATCCCGCCGTCGGCGCATATGCTCAACACCTTCATCTCGGTGGTGGCGATTATCGTCGGCGTGACCCAGTTGCTGTATGTCTATAACCTGGTCTGGAGCCTGTTTTACGGTAAAAAAGCCGGCCCCAATCCATGGCGCGCTGCATCGCTGGAGTGGCAGACCCCGGATACCCCGCCGGTGCACGGCAACTGGGGCGAGCACCTGCCGGTGGTGTATCGCGGCGCGTATGCGTATAGCGTGCCCGGCGCACGTGAAGACTTCATCGCGCAGAATGCGCCGCCGGGGCCGGGCGTCAAAGAACACGATGAAGAGCAGTTGCCGAAAGGAGTGCCGGCATGAACCAGAGCGCCTCTCTCAATACGGGAACCGGATACCCCATGCCAAGGCTGGAGCGCAGCGCGGTGCTCAGCGTGGCGATGTGGGTGTTCATCCTGGTGGCGTCCACCTTGTTCGGCTTGTTCCTGGCCGCCCTGGTCATGCGCATGACGGCGCCGGACTGGGCGCAGATCGGCCTGCCATGGCAATTATGGCTGAGCTCCGGCTTGCTGCTGGCCGGCAGCGCCAGCTTCCAGGCCTCCAGTGCTGCCGCGCGGGCGGCGCAGCTGACGCGCACGCGCGTCTTGCTATCCTTGGCCGGCGCCTGCGCGCTGGCCTTCTTGCTGGCGCAGTTGTGGGTATGGCAGGTCCTGCAAGCGATGCAGGTCACCGCCAACGGCAATCCGGCCGGCAGTTTTTTCTACCTGCTGACGGCGATGCACGGTTTGCACGTGATCGGCGGTCTGGTTTGCTGGTTGCTGGTGATGCGTTTCGCATTACGCTACCAGGATAGCGCCGGCATGGCCTGGCGCGTTGCCCTGTGCGCGCGCTACTGGCATTTTTTGTTATTGTTGTGGCTTGTCCTGTTTGCCGCATTGGCCTGGCTGACGCCGGAACTGGTGCGCTATATCTGCGGCATCCGCTAAATAAGCTGAAAAATAAGCAGAAATCGCAGGAAGACCAGACCCCGGCTGGATCGCCGGCGCAGTGAACCGAAATAGGGGGCTTCATGAATACAGTGTCTCCAACCCAGGCTGCCGCACCCGGCTTGCGCGGACTGGTCGCTGACTGGTCGTCCGACCGCGAGGCCTTCAAGGTATCGTGGGGCAAGGCGATGATGTGGATCTTCCTGCTCAGCGACACCTTTGTCTTCAGCTGCTTCCTGACCGGCTACATGACGGTGCGCATATCGACCACGGCGCCCTGGCCCAATCCCAGCCATGTGTTTGCATTGAATATAGGCGGCACCGAGTGGCCGTTGATCCTGATCGCCATCATGACCTTCGTGCTGATCAGCAGCAGCGGCTTCATGGCGATGGCGGTGAATTTTGCCTACCAGCGCCAGCGCGTGCGCACCGCGGTGCTGATGTTTGCCACGGCGGCTCTGGGGGCCAGTTTCGTCGGCATGCAGGCATTCGAATGGACCAAGCTGATCTTCGAAGAGGGGGTGCGGCCCTGGGGTAATCCCATGGGAGCTCCGCAATTTGGCTCGGTCTTTTTCATGATTACCGGCTTCCACGGTTTGCATGTGTCGATAGGCGTGATCTATTTATTGATCGTGGCCTGGCGCGTGCTGCAGGGTCGCTATGAAAAAAGCGGCAACTACCAGATAGTCGAAATCGCCGGCCTGTACTGGCACTTCGTCGACCTGGTCTGGGTATTCATCTTCGCGCTGTTCTATCTCTGGTGAGGCCTGTCATGACTACTGCCCACACACAAACCCACCCCATAGGCCTGTACCTGAAAATATGGGGGTTGCTCTTCGTGCTCAGCACGATGTCTTATCTGGTGGATTATTTTCACTTCGTAGGCTATCTGCGCTGGACCCTGATCCTGGTTTTCATGCTGCTGAAGGCCGGCCTGATCGTCGCCGTCTTCATGCACATGGCCTGGGAAAGGATGGCGCTAATCTGTGCCATCCTGCTGCCGCCCGGCGCCTTGCTGGTGCTGATAGGGCTGATGGCGGGTGAGGCCGACTACACCTTTGCGACGCGCCTGATGTTCTTCAAGTGACGCTGCGTTAGCGATCTTGGGCGGAACCGGAACCGGAGCCCGAACCCGAACCGGTAAGCGCTGCATCGGCATGCTTGTCGTCTCGGCAAGCCTTGCGGAATATGGAGATTGGGCAGACAATTACAGCCAGGCACATGTATTTCAGACCTGCCTGCGCCAACAAAAAAAGAAGTCTAATTACACCAACTCCGAGACGCCATGACCCTGTTGACCAATGTACGTATTTCCACCCGTCTTGCGATCGGTTTTGCGATCGTGCTTGCACTTTCCATCGTCTCGACTTCGTTTGCGCTCATCAACGCCAGGAGCAATGCCGCCGCGACGCGCCAAATGATGGAAAAACCCTTGGCCAAGGAACGTTTGGTGTCCGACTGGTACGTGCTGATCTATTCTGCAATTGCGCGCACGTCCATGATTGCACGCAGTTCTGACGATACCCTTTCGACCACTTTTAGCGATGTCATCTCTGCCAGCACCAAGAAAGGCAGCGATACCATGAAGGGGATCGAATCGCTGCTGAGCACCGACGAGGAAAAAGCCCTCTACAAGGAAATCGTTGAATTGCGCGTCAAATACCAGGCAGGCAAGGACGCGGTCATGAATGCGCGCAAGGGCGGTGACGCTGCCGCCTCCGAACGTGCCTATAACGAAAATTTCGTACCGGCCAGTAAAAATTACGAGGGCAAGGTCATGGAATTGCTGTCCCTGCAACGCAAGAGCATAGACCAGACGGCCGCCGCCATAGACCAGGCCAATGACAGGAGCAGCAATTTGCTGATCTTGCTGAGTGTCCTGCTGATCGCGATAGGCGTGGTCGCCGCCATCATCATTTCGCGCAGCATCACCCAGCCGCTGAAGCATGCCGTGCATGCCGCTAGCATGGTCGCCGCAGGCGACTTGACAACCGCTATCGATACTTCCAGCCGCGACGAGATCGGCGAGCTGATGCAGGCGCTACATGCGATGAACGAAGCCTTGCGCAACATCGTCAGCCAGGTAAAAAGCGGCACTTATGCGATTGCCGGCGCCGCCAGCGAAATCTCCACCGGCAACCTGGACTTGTCGGCGCGTACCGAGCAACAGGCCAGTTCGCTGGAAGAAACCGCGGCATCCATGGAAGAGCTGACCTCCACCGTCAAGCAAAATGCCGAGAATGCAGGGCAAGCCAATCAATTGGCGATGACTGCATCGGACGTCGCGGTGAAAGGGGGCCGCGTAGTATCGCAAGTAGTGGACACGATGGGCTCCATCAATGCCTCGGCAAACAAGATTGTCGACATTATCGGCGTGATTGACGGCATTGCCTTCCAGACCAATATCCTTGCCCTGAACGCCGCAGTGGAAGCGGCGCGTGCCGGTGAGCAGGGGCGCGGCTTTGCCGTGGTTGCCTCGGAAGTGCGCAGCCTGGCCCATCGCTCGGCCGATGCCGCGAAGGAAATCAAGATCCTGATCGGCGACTCGGTAGAAAAAGTCAGTATTGGCGCCAAGCTGGTCGATGAAGCCGGCGCCACCATGGAAGAAGTCGTCGCCAGCGTCAAGCGCGTGACCGATATCATGGGGGAAATTACCGCGGCGACCAAAGAGCAGAGCGCAGGCATAGAGCAGGTGAACCTGGCGATTACCGACATGGACAACACCACGCAACAAAACGCCGCCCTGGTCGAGGAAGCGGCAGCTGCCGCGCAGAGCATGCAGGATCAGGCGGCCGCCCTGGCCAATGTGGTGGATACCTTCAAGCTTGAGCAGCAGGGTTTCGCGGCCGCGACAGCCAGGCCGGCGCCCGTCGTCAGGCGGAGCCTGGCGTCCAAGCCTGCCATCGCCATTCGTTGACGGCGTCTGTAAACGAACTTACGCGACAGGCCACTAGGCGCTGAGGCTATTATCTGCCTCCAGCCTGGATAGAGACGCAATCAGGTCGGCAAAGCGCTGGCCCTGTATCATGATATGCCCGCGCAGCAGGTCGGCGGTCAATTCGCCGTCGCCGTTGATGATGGCCTGCACTACCTGGTCATGCTCGCTGAACGAGGTGCCCAGCCTGTCGCGCACCCGTAATTGCAGGCGGCGGTAAGGGCGCAGGCGGCGATGCAGCTTGGTAGCCTGCTCGGCCAGGAAGCTATTGTGGCTGCCCTCATAGATCAAGCTGTGGAATATTTCATTCTTGTAAAAATAGTCGTCGGGATCAGAGGCGTCGCGGGCGTCCTTGCAAGCCTGGTGGGCCGCCAGCAATTCTGCATGCTCGGCAACTGACATCCTGCGCGCCGCCATGCGGCCGCACATCGCTTCAAATTCCGCCATCACCTCAAACATTTCCACCAATTGCTGCGGGCCCAGTTTGGCGACCAGGGCGCCGCGCCTTGGTCGCATTTCCACGATACCCATCGACGCCAGTTGTATCAGCGCTTCACGGATAGGGGTGCGCGAGACTTCGAAGCGGGTGGCCAATTCAACTTCGTCCAGGTGTTGCCCCGGGGCTAGTTGGCCGACGGCGATCATTTCTTCCAGGGTTTCACGCAGGGTTTCCGAGCGATTTTTCATCTTTGGCAATTCTGTTTTTGACTATGGACTTATTCTAGCACTTGTATATATTTTTGTTGACATAGAATGCAAAAAGTACGATCTTGTATACATAAAAGAAAATCAGGCATACTAAAAGCATAGGTATAGCTTGAAAATGAAAGCCAGGGAAGTTTTGGGTCTCTCTGAAAAAAGGAAATAATTGCTTGAAAGATATGCAATTCTTTCTATAGTATGAGTGTCCTTAGGGTTAGGCCCTAGTGTGAACGAAGCAAGCTTTCATTGATAAGCAATCTTTCCAAACCTGTTAGGAGACTTGTATGACAATCTTAAAGAGAAGAGCCGTACTCGGTGCGTTAGCGGCAACCCCATTCATTTCTCCTTTTTCTGCGTGGGCGCAAGCCACGACGCTGAAAATTTCCCATCAATTCCCCGGCGGCACCCTGACAGAAGGCGATTTCCGCGATCGCCTGTGCCGTATGTTTGCGGCAGAAGTCGAAAAACGCAGCAAGGGTTCGTTGAAGTTCGAGATTTATCCGGGCTCCTCCCTGATGAAGACCAATTCGCAATTTTCTGCGATGCGCAAAGGGGCGCTGGACCTGTCGCTGGTGCCGCTGTCGTATGCCGGGGGCGAAGTGCCTGAAGTGAACATAGGCCTGATGCCGGGCCTGGTGCCTTCCTATGAAGTGGGGGCGGCCTGGAAGAATGCCGAAATCGGCAAGGAGTTGAACAAGCTGCTGCTGGAAAAAGGCATCGTACTGATCAGCTGGATCTGGCAGGCCGGCGGCGTGGCGTCGCGCAACAAGGCCGTGGTCGACCCTGACGATGTGAAGGGCATGAAGATACGCGGTGGTTCGCGCGAAGTCGACCTGGTGCTGAAAGCTGCAGGCGCCGCGGTAGTATCGCTGCCGTCCAATGAGATTTATGCAGCGATGCAAACCGGTGCGATGGATGCGGCGATGACTTCATCGACTTCGCTGATTTCCTTCCGGCTGGAAGAAGTGTCCAAGTTCCTGACCAGCGGCCGCGGCCAAAGCTACTGGTATATGTTTGAGCCGCTGATGATGTCGAAAGCGATCTTCGACAAACTGAGCAAGGACCAGCAAGCCACGATCATGGCGGTCGGCGCCGAGCTGGAAGCCTTTGCCACCAAGGAGGCCAAGCAGGACGACAACCATGTGGCCTCCGTGTATGAGAAAAAAGGCGCCAAGGTGGTCGACCTGAACGCAGCCTCGGTCAAGAAATGGCAGGCGATCGCCCGCACCACCGCATGGAAAGACTATGCCGACAAAAGCGAGAATTGCGCCAAATTCCTGAAGCTGGCGGAGAAGCTGTTATGAGCCACGGCTTTGAACTGGAGCCCGCCAAGGGTCCGGCGCGGCCTGACAATACTGCGCTGGCGGGAGTACAGGATGTGCTGAACTGGGTCAACCTGGCAATAGTCAGGGTGGGCATGGCGGCCATGCTGTTCACCGCGCTGATCCTGACCTATTCGGTGATAGTGCGCTACTTCTTTAAAATACCGACCGACTGGCAGGACGAGGCGTCGGTGTTCATGCTGATCGGGGTTACCTTTTTCTCTGCCGCCTATGTGCAGTCCTATCGCGGCCATATAGGGATAGAGGTGCTGTCTTCCTTGCTGCCGGCGAGCATCAATCGACTGCGCCTGATCCTGGTGGACTTGTTCAGCTTCGTGTTTTGCGCATTCTTTTCATGGAAATCCTGGACCTTGTTCCATGAAGCCTGGGTGGACGGGCAAACCACCTCGTCCACCTTCGCTCCGCCCTTGTGGATACCGTACTCGATGATGTCGCTGGGCATGACGCTATTGTCGCTGCAAATCCTGATGCAGGTGCTGGCCGCCGTGACAGCCGCGCCGGAATCGCATGCATCGCAGGCATCATCCGCGTCTGCTAAAGTGGAGAAAACTGCATGAGTCCATTAACTCTTGGCGTCTTGTACGGCGTCGTGACCCTGGTCGTGATGTTTTCCGGCATGCCCATCGCGTTTGCGCTAGGCGTGGTAGCCACCGGCTTCATGTATTTTTTCATGCCGGCGGCGTCGCTCGACACGATTACACAAAACGTGTACGAAGAGATGGCGTCCATCACACTATTGTCCATCCCGCTGTTTATCCTGAAGGGGGCGGCCATAGGCAAATCTCCGGCCGGACGCGACCTGTATTCGGCGATCCATGCCTGGCTGCACAAGGTTCCCGGCGGCCTCGGTATTGCCAACGTGTTTGCCTGTGCGATGTTTGCTGCGATGGCCGGCTCATCCCCGGCGACCTGCTCGGCGATAGGCTCGGCCGGCATCCCGGAAATGCGCAGGCGCGGTTACTCGCCCGGTTTTGCGGCCGGCATCATTGCCGCCGGCGGCACCCTGGGCATCCTGCTGCCGCCTTCGATTACGATGATCCTGTATGCGGTGGCGGCTGAGCAGTCGCTGGGACGCCTGTTCCTGGCCGGCATAGGCCCGGGCTTGCTGCTGGTGGTGCTGTTTTCCGGCTATGCGGTGTATCGCGCCCGCCGTGAATATAAGCTGGCTTTTGCCGCTTACCGGCAGGACGGGGTCAAATCCGCCTACCTGGATGACGAGCATTTCACGCTGTCGCAAAAAGTGGAGATGCTGCCACGGGTGCTGCCTTTCGTGACCTTGCTGATAGGCGTCATGGTGGCGCTGTACGGCGGCTATGCGACACCCTCGGAAACGGCCGGCTTGGGTGCTTTGCTGGCAATGGTCCTGATTGCCATCGTCTATGGCGTCTGGCGCCCCGCCCAGATATCGCCCTTTATCGCCTCGACCATCAAGGAGTCGACCATGCTGTTGTTCATCATAGGCATGTCGCTGCTGTATTCGTATGTGATGAGCTACCTGCATATCAGCCAGTCGGCCGCGCAGTGGGTGGTGGACCTGCACCTGAGTAAATGGATGCTGCTGTCGGTGATCTTGCTGATGGTCATCGTGTTCGGCTTCTTCCTGCCGCCGGTGTCCATCATCCTGATGATGTGCCCGATTATCCTGCCGCCGCTGAAGGTCGCCGGTTTCGACCTGATCTGGTTCGGGGTAGTGATGACGATAGTGATGGAAATGGGCCTGATACATCCGCCGGTGGGCCTGAATATCTTTGTGATCAAGAATATCGCGCCGGATATTCCCTTGAAAGACATCGTCTGGGGCGTGATGCCCTTCCTGTTGCTGATGCTGGTAGCGGTGATCCTGTTGTGCCTGTTTCCGCAGATCGCCACTGCCTTCCCCGATAAGTTGATGGGAGTGAAATAAATGAATGCGCCTGCACGCTGGGACACCCTGCAGCAGAACCGGGCAGCAAGACTGGCCAGGGCAAGGCAGCAGCTGGGGGAGCAACTGGCCGGGAAAACTCTTCCCGCCGGGCGTATCCGGGACTTGCTGCACGCGGTGCTGGAGCCGGGCGACCGGGTCTGCCTGGAAGGCAATAACCAGAAGCAGGCGGATTTCCTGGCAAAAGCGCTGACGGGACTGGATACGGCCCGGGTACATGATCTGCATATACTGCAGTCGGTGCTGGCCTTGCCCGAACACCTGGATATCTTTGAAAAAGGCATCGCCTCCAGGCTGGACTTCTCTTTCTCTGGCCCGCAAGCCGGACGGCTGGCCAAATTGGCCGCATCCGGCAAGCTGAACATAGGCGCAATCCACACCTATCTGGAACTGTATGCGCGTTATTTTGTCGACCTGACCCCGCGGGTAGCTCTGGTCGCAGCGCAAGCCGCGGACCGGCAGGGCAACCTGTATACCGGACCGAATACCGAAGATACGCCGACCATCATCGAAGCCACCGCATTCAAGGCCGGCATCGTCATCGCCCAAGTCAATGAAATCGTCGATGTGCTGCCGCGCGTGGATATCCCGGCCGACTGGGTAGATTTCGTGGTGCAGGCGCCGACGCCGCATTACATAGAGCCCTTGTTCACCCGCGACCCGGCGCTGATCTCCGAGATCCAGGTATTGATGGCGATGATGGCGATCAAGGGCATCTACGCGGAATACCAGGTGGAGCGCCTGAACCACGGCATAGGTTTCGATACGGCGGCGATAGAACTGTTGCTGCCCACCTATGCCGCATCGCTGGGCTTGAAGGGGAAAATCGCCAGATACTGGGCGCTGAACCCGCATCCGGCGCTGATCCCCGCCATAGAAGCCGGTTTTGTCGAATCCGTGCATTCCTTTGGCTCTGAGCTCGGCATGGAGGATTACATCCGCGCCAGGCCGGATATTTTCTTTGTCGGCGCTGACGGTTCCATGCGCAGCAACCGCGCACTGAGCCAGGCAGCGGGCCACTATGCCTGCGACATGTTCATCGGTTCCACCTTGCAGATAGATTTGCAGGGCAATTCGTCGACCGCAACCCTGGGCCGTATCGCCGGTTTTGGCGGCGCCCCCAACATGGGGGCGGACGCCCGCGGCCGTCGGCACGCCAGCGCCGCATGGTTGAAGGCCGGGCAGCAGGCGCGCGCCGGCAAGAACCAGATTCCGCGCGGACAAAAGCTGGTGGTGCAAATAGTGGAAACCTTCCGCGAGCATATGCAGCCTGCGTTTGTTGAGACCCTGGATGCCTGGAAGCTGGCCGAACAGGCCAATATGGCGATACCGCCGGTGATGATCTATGGCGACGATGTGACCCATATCCTGACCGAGGAGGGCATCGCCAACCTGTTGCTGTGCCGTGGCGACGAAGAGCGCGAGCAAGCCATCCGCGGAGTAGCCGGCTATACGCCGGTGGGTCTGGCGCGGGACAAGCGCATGGTGGAAAACCTGCGCGACCGCGGCGTGATCCAGCGGGCCGAAGACCTCGGCATAGACAAGCGCATGGCGACGCGTGACTTGCTGGCGGCAAAAAACATGAAGGACCTGGTGCGCGCGTCGGGCGGCTTGTACCAGCCGCCCAAGCGTTTCAGGAATTGGTGAATTCGAACCGCATGGACCACATAGATAGATATAAGCGCAAAATTAGCACAGGCAATGCGCCGGGAGCAGTGATATGGAAAGTTTGCTATTTCGTTTTGACAATGGGCAGCGCAGCTTGGCGCCGGCGGCGGAATTGGTCGGCGTCGTCAGTTCCGGCAACCTGGAAGTGCTGATCACACCGGCCGAGCTGGGTGCCGGCTGCGAGATCGCGGTGCAAACCGCAGCCCAGGGCTTCGGCGCCATCTGGCAGGCGGTGATGGAAGATTTCCAGGCGCGCTGGCAACTGGCGGACATCCGCATAGAGATCAATGATATGGGGGCAACCCCAGCGGTGGTCAGCCTGCGGCTGGACCAGGCGGTGGAAGCTTACCTGGAGCGAGGAAAATGACTGCTGCAGTGAATAGTTACCTGGAGGCGAATGCCCGCCAGCGCATTCATGCGCTGCTGGGAGACTTTGTAGAATTCCTGCCGCCGACGCAAAAAATAATCAGCCCGCACCTGGCGCAATTGAATGCACCGGCGTCCTTTGACGACGGCGTGGTCATAGGCCAGGGTAGCCTGCAAGGCAAGCACGTGTATGCGGCTGCACAGGAGGGCGGCTTCATGGGCGGCGCGGTGGGCGAGGTGCATGGCGCCAAGCTGGTAGGCCTGATGCGGCGCGCGATACAACAGCGGCCGGATGCCGTGCTCTTGCTATTGGATACCGGCGGCGTGCGCCTGCACGAAGCGAATGCGGGACTGATCGCCGTGTCCGAGGTCATGCGCGCGGTGCTCGATGTGCGCGCCGCCGGCATTCCGGTAGTGGTCCTGGTGGGCGGCAGCAACGGCTGCTTTGGCGGCATGGGCATCGTCGCCCGCTGCGCCAACGCCATCGTGATGTCGGAAGAGGCCAGGCTGGCCATGTCCGGGCCGGAGGTGATAGAAACCGCCAATGGCGTCGAGGAATTCGATTCGCGCGACCGCGCGCTGGTGTGGCGTACCACTGGCGGCAAGCACCGCTACCTGCTGGGCGACTGCCAGATGCTGGTAGCCGACGATATCGCCGCCTTCCGGCAGGCGGCCCTGGATACACTGCAAAAACTGGCGCAAGCGCCGGTGGCCCTGAGCCTGGATGAGCTGGAGCAAGAGCAGGCGATGCTGAACCAGCGTATTCATGATTTCGGCACCTATCGCGAACCCATGGAGATCTGGGCCGCCATGGGCGTGCCGGACCCCGCGCAATTGCCGATGCTGGAGGCGGTGGCTTTCGTGACTGTGGCAAGCCAGTACAGAAGGGGGGCGGGATCATGAACTGGAACACACTCGCGCAGCACCTGTTCCCGCAGGGATTCGAGATTGACGAGCAGGATAATTTCTTGTCCGGCAGCGCCCAGGTAGGCGGCCAGACAGTCGCCGTGATAGGCACTACCGAACATACGCCGATAGGCATAGAGATCGCCCTGGCGCAGGCGCGGGCAGTGTTGCGCACGGTGCGCGAGCATCCGCAACGGCCCATCATCATCCTGGTGGATACCCAGGGCCAGCGTTTGCGGCACAGGGATGAAATGCTGGGGATCAACAGCTATATGGCGCATCTGGGCAAATGCATACAGCTGGCGCGCAACCATGGACATGCGGTGATAGGACTGGTCTACGACCAGGCCCTGTCCGGAGGTTTTATTACTAGCGGCCTGATGGCCGATGCCTGTTATGCCTTGCCGGATGCAACTATACGCGTGATGGGCTTGCCGGCAATGGCGCGCATTACCAAGGTGCCGGAAGAACATTTGATAGAGTTGGCCAAGGATAATCCGGTATTCGCCCCGGGCCCGGAAAACTATGTACGCATGGGCGGCTTGCACGCGACTTGGGGGGCAGACCATGCCGCCTGCCTGGTGCAGGCGCTGCAACAGGCCAACAACCTGGACCAGCGCAGCGTGCTGGGCCAGCAGCGCGGCGGGCGTAAATGGGCGCAAAGGGTGATGGACGCCATCGTGGACGGGCATGATGTTTCAGCGACATGATCTGGCTTACCTGTCGGCGACCGGATGGCAGCAGGCAGGAGGGCAACTGGGCGAAACAGACCAGGCAGCGTTACACCAGTGGCAAAAGGCCGACTGGCCGGCGATAGTGCGGCGCGATGAACAAAAAGGGCAAGGCGAGCGGGAGCAGTCTACGGTTAAAGAAATCAGCCTCGGCATTGCACTGCCACCCCTTCCCGGCGACGGCAGCAAACGCAGGATAGGCTTCAGTGTTGCGACCACCCATATCAGCCGCTTGCAAAGACCCTTGAGCCTGGACGAAGCCATCGGCCATGCCCCAAGCCGGTGGCGGCAGGAATTGCTGGCGCTGGATGCGGAGGCAAAGAAAATGGACGTTATTTTGCAAGTATACGGTTCGCTGGCGATGCAGAGCCTGACCGGCCTGCATTACCTGACCGCCAGCTCGGACATCGATATCTTGTTCAGCCCCGCTTCGCTTGCACAACTGGAAAAAAGCCTGAGGCTGCTGGCAGATTTTAATCACGACTTGCCGCTGGACGGTGAAGTGATCTTTCCCGATATGCAGGCCGTGGCGTGGAAAGAGCTGAGCGGCTATCTCGCCAGCGGCGGATTCGGCGCCATGGGCAAGATGCGGGTGCTGAGCAAGAGTCTGCACGGGGTCAGCTTGCAGCCTATTTCTTCCTTGCTGGCGAGTTTCGGCGGAGCTTGACGATGCACGCCTCGACCTCGCTCAGCCTGGGAATGCATGCCATTGGTCGTTCGGCCGCACCCGGATACCAGGCGGCTGCCATGGGCTCCTTAGCTTTTGCGGCCAGCTTGTCCCGGCTGGCCTTGCGCAGCTTGCATGCAGAGCTGGTGTTATACCCCAAGCCCGGCCTGGTATCGCTGGTGGACAATGGCAGCCACCAGGATATGGACGCGGCGACCTTCGTGCGCAGCCTGTTTTCCTTGCGCCATTATTTTATTGAAATCGCACTGGCGGGGATGCGGGGCGACGCCTTTTTCCGGCTAAAGCAGCTAGGCATGCAGGCAGAACAGCGCATGCTGCGCGCCACCAAGGGCGTCAATACCCATCGCGGCGCCATCTTCTCACTCGGCATGCTGCTGGCTGCTGTCGGCTATTGCCGGCAGCATGGCATCAGGCTCACGCCGGCGGCGATACGCGCAGTCTTGCTGATACAGTGGGGGGAAGAGCTCGCCTCGCACACCCAGTCAGGCAGCGCCGATAGCCATGGGGTGCTGGTAGCGGCGCGCTATGTCACCGGCGGCGCCAGGGAGGAAGCGGCATTGGGCTTTCCCTCCATATTTGAAATTGCCTTGCCGCGCCTATATGCTGCGACGGCTGCCGGGCGCAGCTGGGAACAGGCCCAGATGGATGCCTTGTTTGCATTGATGGCGCATATCAGTGATACCAATCTGTACCACCGTGGCGGCGCAGCGGGGGCTGCCTTGGCTCGGCGGCTTGCGCAGGAGTTCCTGGATGCGGGAGCGAGCGCCAATCCGGAATGGAGGACGATGGCCCTGCGCGCGCACCGCCTGTTCGTGCAGCATCGGCTTTCACCCGGCGGCGCGGCAGACTTGCTGGCCGCCAGCTGCATGCTGCATCAGTGCGTCCATGCGGAGCCGGGCTAGCATGCGGCGCCTGGCCATACTTTGCCCCGGGCAAGGCGCGCAGCATCCGCATATGTTCGACCTGGCTTGCCAGGATGCGGATACCCGCGCCCAGCTTGAGCAGTGGGACCTGCCCCGCTACCTGGGCATGCCCTTGCAGCAAGTGCTGGATGACCCCGGGCTGATGTTTCGCAACCGGTATGCCCAGCTGCTGGTGGTTGCCGCCGCCATGGCCGCCTGGACCTCGCTGCAGAAATTGCTGCAGCAATTGTCAGCCGAGCCAGTGATGGTCATGGGCTACAGCATAGGTGAAATCGCCGCCTATGGCGTCGCCGGCTCCCTGACGGCGAGTGAGGTACTGTCGCTGGCGCATGCGCGCGCCCAACTGATGGATGGCGCCCGGGGCAGCGGACCGTTGCAAGCCCAGGCCATGCTGTCTGTCACCGGCTTGCCATTGGAGGCCCTGGGCCGCGTATTGAGGCAGCACGGTTTGTATATTGCGATAGTGGTCGCCGAAACCAGCTTCATTGTAGGCGGCTTGAGCTCGTCTATGGCGGCAGCAGCGCCGGCCATACAACAACTGGGTGGCGAAACAAACCCCATTCCGGTCGAGATCGCCTCGCATACGCCGCTGATGCTCCCGGCGGCCGCCGCTTTCCGGCGAGTATTGGACGTTACCGCGTTCAAGGAGCCGCGAGTGCCGGTGATGTCGGGCGCGGGGGCCGAATTGCTTGGCTCTCCGAGCCAGGCCAGGGCGCATTTGCTCAGGCAGCTGACGGACAGCATACGCTGGTCTGACTGCATGGATGCCTGCGCAGAGCAGGGCGTGACTGTGGCCCTGGAACTGGGACCCGGGGCGGCGCTGTCCCGCATGCTGCAAAAACGGCACCCGCACATCGCCTGCAGGTCGCTCCAGGATTTTCGTAGCCTGGAAGGGCTGGCCGGCTGGATAGGCACGGCTTGTCAAGACTGAATCACGATCAAAGTCAGGGCAGGGGGTAACCAAAAACTCGTACGGAATCTGTTCCTGCGCTATGATAGGCACAGTCTATTACCGAGGAAACTCGTGATTGTCGATACCCAGATCCCGGAGCCCCAGGCTTTCTCGCGCAAACTCCAGCTTAAACTCATTGCGGGCATAGTCATCGTCAACCTGCTGGTCTTTTGCCTGGCAGGCATATCTCTCTATCAGAGCTGGGAGCAATTTCATCAGCGTGCCGCGATAGAAGCCAGGAACCATCTGCAGATCCTCGACCGCGACATCGTCAGCGCATTGGACAGGATAGATTTTGCCTTCCTGTCCGTCTCCGACCAATTCGAACAGCAAGACAAGGATGGCCGTGCTGATCAAGCCGAATTAAGCAAGACCATCGCCAGGATATTCGCCAGGCAGCCTGACCTGGAGGCAGTGCGTATCGCCGATGCGCAAGGCCAGGTTGTGCTCGGCAGCGGCAAGCTTAGCACGCCGGCTTTTAGCATTGCCGATCGTGAATATTTCCAAGTCCTGCGCGATGATCCCAAGGCTGGACTGGTGGTGACCAAGCCCTTAAAGGGCAAGGTCGGCGGCAAATGGGGCGTGATCCTGGCGCGCCGCCTGAATCGCCAGGATGGCAGTTTCGGCGGCATTGTCTATGTAGGCTTTTTGCTGGAAAGGCTGCAGCAGATATCGTCGAGCTTGGGCACCGGCGAACATGGTGTCATCAGCATCTACGACCGGGACCTGGGCCTGATCGTGCGGCAGGAAAAACATGCTGCGGCAAAAACCGATATCGGTAGCCGCGCCGATGCATCCTACCTGGCGCAGCAACTGTCGCGACAGCCCGGTCAGGGCGATTTCTTTAGGCACGGGGAAGATCAGGGAGGCCAGGAAAGCCTGCACGCCTACCGCAAGCTTGCCAGGTATCCGTTTTACCTACAGCTGGAAACCAGGACCGACGATTACCTGGCAGACTGGTATAGTCAGGCAAGGTGGACCATGGTCCTGGTATTCGCTTTCTTTGCGGTGACCGTCCTATTTTGCTGGATGGTATCCCGCTTATGGATACAGCGCGAAGGGGTGATGCGTGATTTGCGCCTGGCCAAAACGCTCGCCGACAGCGCCAGCCGGGCCAAGAGCGAATTTGTCGCTAACATGAGCCATGAGATCCGCACTCCGATGAATGCGGTGCTGGGAATGACGCATTTGCTGGGCAATACGCCCTTGAGCGCGGTTCAGAGAAAATACCTGGACATGATCGATGCCTCCGGCCAGTCCTTGATGATCATCCTGAATGACATCCTGGATTTTTCCAAAATCGAGGCCGGGCGGCTTGAGCTTTCCCTCGCCCGCTTCGATCTGGGAGATGTGCTGAATATGCTGGCGACCATCATGACCGTCAATGCCGGCGAAAAAGACCTGGAGCTGGCGATAGGCACCGAGCCCGGCGTACCCAGGGTAGTCATAGGCGATGCGCCGCGATTGCAGCAAATCCTGATCAACCTGGTCGGTAATGCGGTCAAGTTCACGCACAAAGGCGAGGTCTCGCTGCTGGCACAAAAAGTAGCGGAACAGGGCGACGCCGTAACGCTCAGGTTTTGCATACGCGATACTGGCATAGGGATGAGTCCCGGGCAGCAGGAGCGCTTGTTTTCCGCATTCACGCAGGCTGATACTTCCACCACCCGCCTGTACGGAGGTACCGGCCTGGGCCTGGCGATTTCCAGGCGCTTGCTGGACTTGATGGGCGGCACCATACAAGTGCATAGTGAGCTGGGCAAGGGTAGCGAATTCATCGTCACCGTGCCCTTTCAATTGGCGGCGGCCACCGCCACGGATGATGCCGCAGGGAAACTGGCTGCCGCAAAACCTGGGTTGCGCCTGCTGGTGGTGGATGACAACGCCACCAGCCGCGATTACCTGTGCAAGACCATATATTCCTGGGGCTGGCAGGTCGACAGTGTCGCCTCCGGTGCGCAGGCGCTGGAACAAATAACTGAAAACCAGGCTGCCGGGCAATATTATGATGTGGTGCTGGCCGACTGGCAGATGCCGGACATGGACGGCCTGGCGACCATGCAGGCGATACGGCAGGCTTTGCCTGCTGCGCGCATGCCTGTCGTCGTCATGGTCAGCGCTTTTGGCAGGGACGGCTTGACGCGGACCGCGGCGGCGGCCGATGCCGACGCCATCCTGATCAAACCGGTCACCAGTTCCAGCCTGTACGACACTGTGCATGAAGTGCTGGCAAATAAATCCGGCTTAGGAAAAAAATCCGCACGGCAAGTGGCGCCCGCTACGAATGGCGGTAAGCTAGAGGGTGCGCGCCTGTTGCTGGTGGAGGATAATAACCTGAACCAGGTAGTGGCAAAAGCCATGCTGGAGCAAGAAGGCGCCAGCGTCCATATAGCGGAGGATGGCCAGCAGGCCGTTGATTTCCTGCGTGCATCGGCATTCGACGTCGATTTGGTATTAATGGATGTGCAGATGCCGGTCATGGACGGTTTTTCTGCTACCCGGATGATACGGGACGAATTAAAATTGAGTTTGCCCATACTGGCCATGACGGCCGGCGTGATGGAGTCCGAGCGCGAACGTTGTGCGGCTTCAGGCATGGATGATTTTATTGCCAAACCCTTAGATCCTGAGAAAATGTTTGCTACCATCTGCAAACATCTTCCGGTGCGATCCCTGCACCGCCCCTTGACAGCAACTTTTACGACCAGCGTGGACGCCAATATGGAACCAGAAGACGTTGACGAAAACCAGCAGCGCGACCAGGTTTCTTATCTCGACCAGTTGTATGAAATGGTCAAGAACAATGCGGTCCATAGAACGCAGATGCTGGATGTCATGAGCCGTATATCGGAGCACGGACCGAATTCTCTCGACCAGGCCCACCTGGCCTGGCTGGAGGGGCGGCGCGACGACGTGATGCGCATCTTTCATGCGATGCGCGGATCGGTAGGCACACTGGGCAACTTCCGCTTCGTCGATGCGGCATTGGAACTGGAGGCCGCCATCCGGGGCCAGCAGAATGAGCAGGTCAATCGCTTGTTTGCCACGGTAGAGAAGGAGCTGGACATGACCATCTCTACCGCGCGCGCCTGGCTGGAAAAACATTCCGGCAATTTGCGCTGATGTTGAACGGATTTGCTTCCGGGCCGCGCTGCGGTCCCGGGGCGATCCCAGGACCTATTTGTCCAACTCCGGATAACGGCGGAAGATGCCATCCTCATTAAATGCGATGCGCCGCTTCGACTGCAGGTAGGCGGCAATGCTCGGGCGCGCAGCCACCTCGTCGTGCAGCCGTATCAAGCCGGGATAATCCGGCTCCAGCCTGCCCATCGCGCGCGGGAAGGCGTAGCGCAAGCCTTCCACAAGCTGAAAAATGGACAGGTCCACATACGATAAGCGTCCGCCCACCATGTAGCTGCCGCGCTTGCCGTTGGTGTCCAGCACGTTCTCGAAATACCCCAGGAACTTGGGTATGCGATGCTGCTTGAAATCAGCCGCGCGCTTCACGGCGGCGGCTTTTTGCTCTTCGTAATAGCGCTCGGTGGAGATGGGATGGTGGGTATCGTGCACCTCGTTGACCAGGTCAGCGATCGTCAGTTGCAATTGATGCGTCCACAGCCGGTCTGCCTCGGCTCGCGGCGCCAGTCCCAGGCGCGGGCCAAGATAGTGCAGGATATTCGCGGTCTGGCCTATGATGACTTCGCCGTGTTTCAGGAAAGGCGGCGCGAACATGGGCCGCTCTAGCCCATTCCCGTCCATCAGCTTCATCATCGCCGGCATGCCCATGCCGTCGCGTTTTGGCAGGCGCGCCACATCCAGGTAATCAGCGCCGGCTTCCTCCAGCGCCAGCCGCACAAATTCGCCGCGGCCCTGAATATTGGGCCAATAATAGAGTTCATAGCTCATACGTTTCGCTTCCCTTGTCTCTGGTGATGAAGTGTAAAAAAGCAAGCCTTCTTTACATTCGTATCGAAATGCCGCTGCAAGTAAAAAGCCGCCAAGGCATGTAAGCGCATGTAATCTTCAATAGTCGATGCGCTGCAGCAGATGCGGTTTATCAAGCCGTATCGCCACTGCCACAGGGGCCTTGCGTAAAATAGGTGGCACCGCGCAGTGCACACATCTGGATACATCTCTGTACAAATCCACACACCACCTTATTTTTGTCAGCCTATTATCAAGTCGTTGAACGGAGCCGAGTGGCAGGCTTGCAATCAACAATAGCTCAGAGGCTATCGCGAAATTTCCGGTTACCAGCAACATCGCCAGAAAATTCGCAACAGCTTCTCATTTTAAAAGGTGATGCACGATGAATATTAAAGCAATTCTCTTACTGGCCACAACGGCCCTGGCTTCTTCCGCCTACGCGGAAGACCTGTATGTGGTCGGATCAGTCGGCCAGTCCAAGTTTAACGGCGTCAGCCAGTCCGGCTACGATGCGACTTTGAACAATAGCGGCGGCGCGGTGCAGTCTTCCAACCTGAAGGACACCGATACCGGCTTCAAGCTATTGATGGGGCGCCAGTTCAGCCCCAATTTTGCGGTGGAAGGAGGTTACGTCAATTTGGGCAAGGCCAAATACAACGCGGCGCTGAGCGATGGCAGCGCCTCCGCCAACTATAAGAGTTACGGCGGCGTGGTGGATGCGGTAGGGATCTTGCCGCTGTCGAATGAATTTTCGCTATTCGGCAAGGGGGGCCTGTACTACGGCAAGACCTCGGTCGACAGTTCGAATAGCTCGGCCATGGCCGGTAGCGCTTTCAACTCGCTGGGCAGCGACTGGAAGACCTCGCTCAATTACGGGGCTGGCCTATCGTATGCGATCAATAAAAATGTCAGCATACGCGGCGAATATGAGCGCTTCTCCAAAGTCGGCGACAATGTCAGCACAGGCGGGAAGAGCAATGTGGACCTGTTGTCGGTGGGCCTAGTCGCCAAATTCTGAGGCTAGGCTAGTGTGACTGGTAGCCCCGCAAACGGGGCTACTTTGGAGCTACTTTGGGGCTACTACTGGGCCGCTACGGGCAAACAAAACCCGAGGTACTAAGGCACTAAGGGCTGACCAGCTTCCAGTTGCCGTTGTCGATAGTCAGCAATACGCGGGCGCTATCCTGCAAGCCGAAGTGGTCCTTGGCCGTGTACTTGATCAGTCCTTGTGTGATGGCGACGCCATTGGTGGACTCCAGCGCGTCTTTCAATGCGGTACGGAAAGCCTGGGTGCCGGGCTTGCCTTTCTTCAGCGCTTGCGGCACTACCTGCTGCAACAATAATTGCGCGTCGTAGCCATGCGCTGCAAACTGGTTGCGGGTACCGGCGCCGAATTGCTTCTCATAGCGCTCGACGAAATCGACTGCAATTTTTTTGCTGGGATGATTCTCAGGCAGGGCTTCCGGCATGACCGCCAGGCCGGCAACCACGAAAGCACCTTCCACATCCTTGCCGCCCAGGCGTATCAGGTCGCGTGAGGCGGCGCCATGGGTCTGGTAGATCTTGCCCTTGTAGCCGCGCTCTATCACGGCCTTGTGCGGCATCGCCGCGCCGCTGCCGGACGCACCCAGCAGGATGGCATCCGGCCTGGCGGACACCAGCTTCAGCGCTTGCGCGGTCACCGAGGTGTCGGCGCGGGCGAATCTTTCGGTCGCCACCGACTGCAGGCCGGCCTGCTTGGCCAGCAGCGTGAAATCTTTCAACCATGCTTCACCGTAGGCATCGGAATAGCCAAGATAGGCATAGGTCTTGACCCCGGTTTTTTTCATGTGTTCGATGATGGCGCCGGCCATCAGCGTGGTCGACTGGGCCACGCGGAAGGTCCAGGCTCCTTTACCTTCCGGCAGTTCTACCGGCGACGTGGAAATCTGTACCGTCTGGCCTTCTGCCGCAACGTCGGACAAGGCGATCGAGGCAGGCGTGGCCGTGGACCCCACGATCACGTCGACCTTGTCTTCGCTGATAAAGCGGCGCGCGTTCTTGTTGGATTGGGTAGCGTCGGAGGCGTCATCCAGGATGATGACTTTCAGTTTTTCGCCGGCTATGCTGTCCGGCCACATGCCGACGCCGTTCCTGGTCGGGATGCCCAGCCCGGAAGCGGGACCGGTCAGCGGCAGGCTGACGCCTATCGTGATCTCTGCCAATGCCGGCGCACTGGCCAGGCTAAAGGACAGGCTAAGCAGCTGGGCGAGTAAAACTGGCTTGATGAAATTTTTCATGCATGTCTCCGAGTTTTCTATAAGGGATAACACAGTGTGGCGGCGCATTCCCTGGATAAGTATTGTTATGTGGCATAACAGTTATTTACTATAACTACATCCAGCCCGAAGCGCAAGCCTGGGGCTGCAGACCCGCCCGAGCCAGCAGGGCGCCAATACCGGTTGCCAACGCGGATGCCGGCAAGGCAGGGGGCGTGCTCAAGCTTTCAGTGCGCCGCCCAATTTCCTGAGCAAGTTGCGCAGTTGTTGCTTCTCTGTCAATGTCAGGTTCTGAGAAATCCTGTCGTCGTGCGCCTCCACGATTTTCTTGTATTTCTTTAATTCCTTGCTTCCCGCTTTGGTCAGCTGCAGGTTGTAGGACCTGCGGTCGCCGGCAGCCTGCCTTTCCACCAGACCATTTTTTTCAAATCCGTCTATGATGGAGACCACGCCGGAACGGGCGATACCCATCACTTCCGATAACCTGGTCTGGGAAATGCCGGGGTTGTTTTCTATGATGACCAGGGAAGAAAATCGCTGCGGCGTGATATCTTGGTCTGCCAGCGCTGCCGCAAAATCCTCGTAAATGGTCAGTTGCGCGCGGCGAACCGCATAGCCTATCAACTGGTCCAGGATCTCGTAGTCGATACCGGCTATCCTGGCATTGAAAGAAAATGACCCCGCGGCGGGGCGCGCGGCTGCTTTGTCGGCTAATTTCTTACCGCTATTCGACGGCTTTTCTTTTTTTTGTGCAAGCATGTAGACGCTCTGGTTGGTTAGGCTGAAAGGCATTGTAGCCTGTTCAGGCCGACAAAATAAGGGGTATACGCCGTTTGCCGGGTTTAGGCGATACAGCTTGAAGTTTTTCATTTTTTGTTTCATAGTACAATTGTTCTGTTACATAACAATGTGGCGTGATACTCGATTGAAAACGAGATTGAAAACCAGATAAGCCCGGACGGTTCCAGGCAGGAGACAAGCATGAAAGTAGCGATTGCAGGTGCGGGAATAGGGGGCTTGGTGCTGGGGCTGATATTGCGCGAACGCGGCATAGACGTAGACATCTTCGAAGCCGTCGGCCAGATCAAGCCGTTGGGCGTAGGCATTAACCTATTGCCGCACGCCAGCCAGCAATTATGCGAACTGGGCCTGGAAGACTGCCTGGCCCAACACGCGATACAAACCTCCAGCCTCACCTATTTCAATAAGTTCGGCCAGGAAATCTGGACGGAACCGCGCGGCCGCGCAGCCGGTTACAGTGCCCCGCAGTTTTCCATACACAGGGGCGAATTGCAGATGAGCCTGCTGGACACCGCCATCGCGCGCATAGGCCGGGAGCACATCCACCAGGGGCATGCGTTCCAGTCTTTCCAGCAGGACGGTGACAAGGTCATTTCGACCTGGCAGCGCCGCGCCGACAATACCGAAATCACCGTAGAGTCCGACATCCTGGTCGGCGCCGACGGCATCCATTCCGCCGTCAGGAAATTCCTTTACCCCAGCGGCGACCAGCCGCGTTTTTCCGGGCGCATGCTGTGGCGCGGGATCACCGAAGCGCCGCCGTATATGGACGGCCGCAGCATGTTCATGGCCGGCTACCAGGACCAGAAATTCGTCGCCTATCCGATTTCCGAGCCGCTGCGCCAGCAAGGGCGCTCGCTGATCAACTGGATCGCCGAACTGAAAGTGGCCAATGGCGAGTTGCCCAAGACAGACTGGAACCGGAAGGTGGACAAGGGCGTATTCAGCCCTGCCTTCCAGGACTGGAAGTGGGACTGGATCGACATCCCCGCCATCATCGAGGCCGCCCAGGAAGTCTACGAATTCCCGCTGGTGGACCGCGACCCCTTGCCGCGCTGGAGCTTCGAGCGCGTGACCCTGCTGGGTGACGCCGCCCACCCCATGTACCCGATAGGCTCCAATGGCAGCGCGCAAGCGATCCTGGATGCCCGCTACCTGGCAGATTGCCTGGCGGGCGAAGACACTATCCTGTATGCCTTGCGCGAGTACGAAGCCGAGCGCCTGCCGCGCACCACGGGCATCGTCTTGCGCAACCGCATGAACGGCCCGGAGCAGGTGATGCAAATGGCCGAGGAGAGGGCGCCGCAGGGCTTCCAGCACGTCAACGATGTGATCCCGCAGGCAAAACTGGAAGAAATCTCTCTGAAATACAAGCGCCTGGCCGGCTTTGACAAGGATAGCTTGCGGGCGGCACCAAAAATCTAGCGATGTTTCAACAAGAAAAGCTGAGCGAATTGATTTTGAAGGGAGTAAACGGTACGGCGCTTGATAGATAAATTTGCCTGGTCGCCAAATTTAATTTCTTTAAGGAAGTTAATTGCAGTGTCCAGAAAGTATTGTAAATTCGCAATTCTGCGTGTATGTTGCTGCTTAGTTAAATAAAAAGCAATAGTTGCATCGATATATAATGATCCATCCTTTGCACAACACAGATGCTTTCTTCTAGTTCTTACCAGGCATCTGTACCTACATTGTCGCAAGCCCTATCCGCTCGACCGGCACAGAAAGCCGAGGCCCGTAGCAAGCTTGAAAAAGAAGGCTTCTTCGGCAACCTGGCCAGCGCCGACAAACAGCGCGAAGCCCTGGAAAAAGCCAAGGACCTGGACGCCCAGCACTCTACCGTAGCGGCGCTGAACGCCACCATCGCCGCCCAGCAAATGCGCATCAGCCAGATCCACAGCAACTACAAGGCTGAACTGCAAAAAGAACTGGCCGAGATCCGCGCCAAGATCGCCCAACTGCAGCCTAGCATGGACAAGACCGCCTACAAGGAAGGCCTGATGGAACTCAAAGCCCCACAAGATGGCGTGATCAAGGACCTGGCCACCACCACCATCGGTGCAGTAGTCCAGCCCGGCACCGTGATCCTGACCCTGGTGCCGAAAGACGAAAAATTGTACGCCGACGTCCAGATCAAGAACGAAGACGTGGGCTTTGTGCAAGTGGGCCAAAAGGCCCAGATCAAGCTGGCGACCTACCCCTTCCAGCGCTACGGCATGCTGACCGGCAAGGTGGTGCACCTGAGCGCGGACGCGACCGAAACCGGCAAGAACACTACACAGAACAATGCCGGCAGCAATAACAGTAACAGCGGCACTACCGATAACAGCAACATTGCCAGCACTGTGGCCACCTACAAGGCCAGGGTGCAGCTGGATAAACAGGTGCTGGTGGATGCGCAGGGCAACAGGCTATTGATCGCGCCGGGCATGCAGGTGGTGGCGGAGATTAACCAGGGTAAGCGTACGGTGCTGGAGTATTTGTTGTCGCCGGTACAGAAGGCGGTGAGTGAGGCGGGGCGGGAAAGATGATGCAAGTTTGTTTAGTTTTCTTCGAATTGAGCATTTTTACCTAGGTGAACGAGAAGTGAACGAGAAGTGAACGAGTATTGCACCATCCACATGCAACGTACGAATTGTCGGCCATGCGCCTAAAAAATCGTGTTGAAAGTCGTGCCGGATTTATTAGCCTCTTTTTAGAGAGTACTCTTGAAGCCATTAACCCCGAAATCAACGAAAAATTTGTCGAGCAATGAATCTTTATTGGAGAAATAAAATGAATGATGAATATGAAAAGAATTCAATGTCACCCAATTTGGCGAGCAAGCCCGTTTCTATTATCGGTGCTTCTTTATTGACATTGGCGTGTTCAACAGGATGCGTCTCTCCATCCTATGACGGCATTTCGGGGGACATTCCTAGCGAAACAGAATTGGCCCTCAGCCCTAACGGCAAGCGCCTGCTCGTATCGTGGAAGGATCGGTCTGACAAGGCGCACGCAAAATTATTGGAGCTGAATGGCAGCGAAGTAGCGTCAATGCGCGAGATCACTTTGCCGACTCATAAGCTCACAACGGCGTTTGCCAAAAACGATGAGCAAATACTGGTGACCACGTGGGATAGAAAATCTAGCGAGTTTTATAAAATAAATCTCGCCAATGATGAGCCGAGACTTATCTACAAAAGCGCATTTCAGATCCGTTTTCCATTAGAGGTTAGCGACGAAAATTATATTTTTTTGGAAGGCGTGGATGCCAATAGCAGATCTAGTCAATGGCAACGCTATCAACATGGCCAGAAATCACTGCTTAACGAAAAACACTACAACCTCGCCGCACCGTTAAATGTGATCGACGGGGCTCTGTTTTTACTAGAACCATTTACACCACCGGCATTTCGTAGCCTCTACGGGACCACGCCAGTTGAACTTAATTCCTTAGTGGATAGCTCCACCTTCTTTATACGATGCGCAGATAAAAACCCGCTAACTTGCTTGCGTAGCAAGATTCATTTCGAGAAGGGCCCCAGTTATAGCACGATGGAAATCTTCAATGGCAAGCATCGATGCGAGATTGATGGTCGTTGGGTCGATCTTCGTGAAGACATCATTTCACGTGACGGGAGCACAGTAGTGTTTCATGCAGCCCTGAACGAATTCGACGGACCGCGCGCTATTTATATAGTCAAAAATGTCAATCTGAATTGTACGGTTAACACAATTTCAATCAAAGGAAGCTAATCGTGGGTTTTAAATACTGGGGAAACTATGCTGGCCCGGGCTATACCGGCGGAAGTTATGTTGCGGACGGCGAGCGAGGAGATTTTTCAAAGCGGCCGATAGATGCCACAGATGCTCTTGCCCGAGCCCATGATTGGGCTTACGCCAATGCGGATGATGCAAAAGCCGCGGGCGACATGACCAGCTACTATGCAATCATCGCAGCCGCTGACAGAGCACTTATTACGGGACTACAAGACAGGATAAAGACATTGCGGGATGGCATGGCAACCTCTGCTGACCCTGAAAGGGATCATAGGGAAGATGTTGTTGCATCAAATATTAAAACTGCATTTCAAATTAAAGATGGCGTAATTAACACTCATCCAGAAAATGTTAATCAGCGAGGTAGGGCGCAATAAAATTGCGCCGTATGTATCGTCAACCTAGCCAGTCACTTCCTTTCACCGAACAAATTGATGTGCTGAGAAGCGCCATGCGAAAAATCCGGCAATCCCATCCTTTCGAGATCATCGCGATGGTGGCATTGCCAGATCATTTGCATGCGATATGGCGCTTGCCGGAAGGGGATGCGGATTTTTCACTGCGCTGGTCTTTGACCAAGGCGGCTTTTTCACGGGCGATTCCCAGAACCGAAGCGATCTGGGATAGCAGAAAACATAAGCGCGAGCGCGGCATATGGCAGCGGCGGTATTGGGAGCATCAGATCAAGGGTGACGGTGATCTGGAAAAGCATGTGGACTATGTTCACTTTAATCCGGTGAAACACGGCCACGTGACGAGAGCGGTGGATTGGCCGTATTCATCGATTCACAGAGAAATTGCGAAGGGCAATATGGCTGAAAACTGGGGATATTTGGACGAGACCGAAGCCAATGATTAGGTCCTGCGGATTTTTGAAGAAACGTTGGGCTGATACGGCGCTAGCCCAACCTACCGCGCTGAGGCAATGAGTTTCCTAGTAACAGCAGAGCCTTTGATCGTTATTGTAGTAACACAATTGAAAAATTTATTTGACGGATGACATATGAACATTAAACAAAATCGGATCCCTTCAATGATTATTTCTTTATTTCGATACAACCTGGATGGAGAAAGTGTAAAGATGTTTTTCCTTAAAATAGGATTCCTTTTTTTATGTGCCTTTCATGTTGAATCTGCGTTGTCTGCTGGTTGGAGTTTTGCTGATGGCAACAAAGGTAAAGGTTATACCGTATGTGAGATGGTCAAAAAACGGCTAAATCAAATCAAGTATCCGAAACAATTCTCAATATGTACTCCGCACGTGATTGCGACTATGCCTGGATTTATTTCGCCGCCCTGGCAAGATCTCGATCCGGTGAAACATAAAGCGTTGCTTTACAAATTATTTTTGTATCGCCAGTCGGGCGCTGCAGATTATTTTTCAGGCAATCCTCCTAAAAATGTAGTTAATCCTGAAGACGAAGCGAAGAATGCGCTTAGCGCTTTTTTTGATAGAGGAGGGCGCCTACAAATCTGGCGGACTCATTTTCCGCTGAATCATATGCCCTACATAGTAGGTGACATTACGCTGATTCAGCTTTCCGAACGAAATTTAAATGCGGGAAAAATTCTAGGAGAATGTAACAGCACGAAGCCAAAAGATTGGACTGGGTACATATACGGAGTAACGGACGATTTAGCCGGCCCTGATCCGCGAATTGGCGAGAGCGCAAAAGAGATTTTCGCGTCGTCCGACGTGTTCCTGTATTTCGGGAGTCCCATACTTTGTTTCGTCTCAATATTCAGTCGAAATTTATACTGAAATAAATACATTGCTTGACAATTTTTGCACTATTCAATATTCCAATTTGGGAAGATAGCGCGGTAGGTTGGGCTAATGCCTCACCAGCCCAACATTCAACGAGACAAATCCCACGAGATGCCGCAGAGCGAATATACCTGGCGCGACTTATTTTTTCACCGTCAATCTCGCCGATAGAAAAAGCAAGCTGCTCACCGAACAAATTGATGTGCTAAGAAGCGCCGTGCGAAAAATCCGGCAATCCCATCCTTGCGAGATCATCGCAAGGATGGGATTGCCCGATCATTTGCATGCGATATGGCGCTTGCCGGGGGATTGCTATCCAGAGGGCAATCTCGCCGAAACTATTTTTTGCGAGTTGTCTTCGGCGACGTTCCCGGCTCAAGCACACTTCTAAGAAGCGGCCGATTTTTTCGCACAGCAAGTGCGCACATGTAATAGTCAATAGTCACCGGCGTATCTCTAAGCTTGATCGCTGTTGTTCCCGGTATCGCCATGTATTCGATCTCGGATACGAAGCCAATGCCCAGGCCTTCTGCAATGGCATGCATGGTGGCTTCCCGGCTGTTAAGCTCCATCACGCAATTTATCTGGATACCCTGATTGCGGCAGGCGTTCTCCAGAAGTTCCCGCGTCTTGGAGCCGGGTTCACGCATGATGACTGCTTCATTTTTGATGCTCGTCAATGGTACGGACGATCTCTTCGCCCAAGCATGGTCATCTCTCACGACTGCAACAATAGGGTAGGTTCGGTAAGGGACGACATGCAAACGCTTGTCAGCTTCTATGGAAGCCAAAATTGCTATGTCGATAGTAAAATCATAGAGCCGGGCGAGTGTTTCCTTTTCCGTGTTGATTGAGATCGCGAATTCAATATCGGGATGCTTGCGCATTAAATCGTAGGTTAGATTCATCACAACGGGTGGTGAAACTGCTCCAATACGTAGCAATCCGGTTTTTTGGGAATGCAGGCTTTGCAGCAACTGAATAGCTTCGTCTTCCTGACCGAAAATTCCTTCAGTAATTTCATACAGGCGCCGGCCCGCGTCTGTTAATTCAACATGCCGGCCGCGGCGATAAAACAGCTCCACGGCAAATCGGTCTTCTAATGCCTTGACTTGCTCGCTTATAGTTGGCTGGCCTATCTTCAGGTAGGCCGCCGCGGCGGTAAAGCTATGTGTTTTGGCTACCGCATGAAACGAACGAATCCATTTATGGTACTGATACATAAACATCCTTTTTCTTCAATGGTTACATGGCCGCGCGACCATTCGAAGGTATGCGATTTGCAATCCAGCTCTCGTTGCAAACAGCCCTTTCATTTTGCAAAGCAGAGCAGGGCGACTGCGGCACCTGAGACCTCCGTTCCCCGCGATTATTTCACCAAAGCCACGCATACGCCAATAGTAAGTGGCATAAGTGGCGATCTTCTGTTATCGGCTGAAACGATAGAAATAGAATAATAATCGATTTGTGCTCACGCTTCGGCGCACCGACAATCGATCTGCCGAGAACAAATAACCAATAAACAGGAGACGCTAATGGCACAACGATTCTTTAATCCAGTCGCAACCCATTTTGGTCCAGGCAGTCTGGAAGAGCTGCCCCGTATCGTCAACGGGGCGAAGGTGGTAGTGGTGACGTTTCCCGAAGCAAGGTCGCTGGGCCTGCTTAAAAGGCTGGAGGATATGCTGGGCGGCCAGTTGGCTTATGTCATTGAGAATATCCAGCCTAATCCGGATGTCTCGCAGCTGGCAGAAATATATAACCGCTTCTGGCGGGACGAACACACATGCGATACCGTTGTGGCATTGGGAGGCGGGAGTGCCATCGATACTGCCAAGGCATTGGTAGTTGGAACGGAAGGTGGAAATTTCGATGAACTACTGGCCCTGCTCGCCGATGGAAAATCCTTCGTGCCAAGCAGGGTAAAGACACTCATCGCCATTCCGACGACCGCAGGCACTGGGAGCGAAGTAACGCCTTGGGCAACGATTTGGGATTCAGCGAAACAAAAAAAATATTCCCTGCATCTGGATTGCACCTGGCCCAAGGCGGCCATTGTCGACCCAGAGTTGATGCTTACACTTCCCAAGGCAATTACCATTTCCACGGGGCTGGACGCGTTATCGCACGCGCTGGAATCGATCTGGAACGTCAACGCGAACCCGATTTCCGACGCTTTCGCAATCGCCGCGATCCACGAAATAATGGCTTGCTTGCCGCGACTTGCCAAGGAGCTCGACAACAAGGCACTGCGATCATCCATGGCGCTCGCTGCGATGAAGGCGGGACTGGCATTTTCCAATACAAAAACAGCCCTTGCTCACTCCATCTCTTACGAGATGACTCTGCGATATGGGCTGCCACATGGAATAGCCTGCTCGTTCACACTCCCTCTGGTTCTCAGCATGGCATGGGGCGAGCACCCCGATAGAGATGCCGCTTTGCAGAGGGTGTTCGATACCGATCGCAAAACCGCGGTAGACCGTTTGCGAGATTTTCTGCACCAACTGGAAGTCCGAACCGAATTTTCCGACTACGGTGTTTCAGCGCAGGAAGCGCGCGAGATGGTACAGCACGCTATGCAGGGCGCACGAGGAAAAAACTTTATCGGTACAAAAACCGCCGCTGCTCTTTCTTGAACCGGCCAGATGAATTTTACATTTCCGTGGAGGGAATAAGGAGCCAGCAGAATTTTGAAATTTGGATTAATTAAACCATAACAACAATTACCTTTTCCAACCAAACAGGAGTGGGGTTTTCCGGGGACAAGCAACTCGGTTATCCTCTATGAAGGAGACATGCAATGAGTTACGTATATACAACACCAGTTCCGCTCTTAGCAAGCGACACAAGCTTTCGCAGGGCACAGTGGCGCATGCTTTTAGCGGCGATGCTTTGTTATCTGTTTTTTTACACCGGCAGGCAGACCTTTGGCTTCGCGATTCCAGGCATTCAAAAAGAGTTTGGCCTTTCTAAAGAGACCTTGGGCTGGGTATCTAGTGCGATGTTATGGTCATATGCCATCGGGCAGGCAATCAACGGCAATCTCGCGGACAAGTTCGGCGGCCGTCGGATCATGAGTTTGGGTGCAATTCTTTCTTGTTTCGCCAATTGGATAGTGAGCTTTTCGAGTGGATTCGGGAGCCTCGTTTTTCCATGGGCAGTTAACGGCTACTTTCAGGCATTGGGATGGGCGCCAGGCAGCCGCCTGTTATCAAACTGGTGGGGCATTGGCGAGCGGGGGAAAGTATATGGTTTTTATGTGTTTGCCGCTGGCTGTGCCTCCGTGCTTTCTTACGTCACCTCCATTGCCGTGCTCGACGTTTTGCATCTTGACTGGCGATGGATATTCCGGATTCCGGTTCTTCTGATGCTTGGCGGGGGCATATTCTTCTATCTGGTTGCTCGCGAGCGGCCGGAAGACCTGGGCTTCCAGGCATTGGATACCGGCGTTGCCAACCACGGAGACAAAGCGCACGCTGTCCTTGAAGGTGAACAGGAGTCTTCCTGGACTCGGTATAAAGCAGTGCTGAAGAACTGGCGTCTGATCGTGGCAGCGCTTTCCTTGGGCTTTCAAAACGCAGCCCGGTACGGACTCATTGTTTGGGTTCCTGTCCATTTTTTTGGATCGAATTGGGCCAAGTCGCCGGACGCGTTTATTGATCCTAAATGGATCAGTGTCGCCCTTCCGGTGGGGATGGCCATTGGAGCGCTGAGTAACGGTTGGATCTCGGACAAATTGTTCGGCTCGAAGAGATATAAGGCGATCATGCTCTACATGGTACTGGGTGCGATGACGAGTGTCTGGATGTTTACGATACCCGGCCATTCTATGCTTGGGGTCATGGCTTTGTTCCTCTGCGGTTTCTTTGTGTATGGGCCAGCGTCGTCGTTTTGGGCGTTATGTCCAGATCTTGTCGGCTCGCGTCGTGCCGGCACCGCTACAGGCATCATGAATTTTTCATCGTATCTGTTTGCAGGTCTTGGCGAGCCGCTTATCGGAAGAATGCTGGATCACTCTGGCAATACTGCACTGATATTTCCAATTGTCGCCGTCAGCTGCGTAATTAGTGCGGTTGTTGCCATGTTTATCAAACGCTAACAGAACTGCCCGGCCGTTTTATGTCGCTCATCGGAGCTCATGCACGAGCATGCGACGGCCGGTCGTCGCCGCAAGCATTGCATACGGCGGCAGTCCCCTCCGATTCCCTCAAAAGCCAAAAGGAAAAATAATGTCCGGTACCAAAACCCTGCAGGTCAACGGCCGCAGCTACCCATGGATGCAGCAACCAGTTGTCGTTGTCTGTGTCGACGGTTGTGAACAGGAATATATCAATCAGGCAATTCAGGCTGGTGTCACACCATTTTTAAAAAAAATGGTGGCGCGAGGAACCGTGCTTACCGGCGACTGCGTAGTACCCAGCTTTACCAACCCGAACAATTTGTCGATAGTCACCGGGGCGCCGCCTTCGGTGCATGGTATCTGCGGTAATTATTTCCTGGATCGCGAAGCGAATCAGGAAGTCATGATGAATGACGCCAAATACCTGCGCGCCGGCACGATCTTTGAAGCCTTCTCCAATGCCGGGGCCAAGGTCGCCGTCATTACTGCAAAGGATAAATTACGCAGTTTGCTTGGGCACAAGATGCGCGGTGGCATCTGTTTTTCTGCAGAGAAGGCCGATCAGGCTACGCTGGAGCAGAACGGCGTAGAGAATTTACTGGAACTGGTCGGCATGCCGCTGCCATCGGTATATAGCGCCGAATTGTCGGAATTCGTGTTTGCCGCCGGCCTCAAACTGCTGGAGACACAGCGCCCGGACATCATGTATCTCTCGACCACCGATTACATCCAGCATAAATTTGCCCCCGGTACCCCAGGTGCCAATGCCTTTTACGCCATGATGGATCACTATCTGACCCAGCTCGATGCGCTGGGCGCGGTAATCGGTCTGACTGCCGATCACGGCATGAACGCCAAGACCGACAGTGCCGGCACGCCCAACGTGATTTATCTGCAGGACGTGCTGGACGCCGAGATAGGCAATGGAAAAACCCGGGTTATTTTGCCGATCACCGATCCGTATGTCGTGCACCACGGGGCATTGGGTTCTTACGCCACCGTGTACCTGAATGGAGGAGCTGATCTGACCAAGGTTTCCCGGCAGATTAGCGCAATTCCTGGCATCGAGGTTGTGTTGACGCGCGCGGAAGCAGCCGCTCGCTTTGAGTTGCCGGAAGACCGTATCGGGGATCTGGTGGTAGTCAGCGAGCGCCTGACGGTGATCGGCACTGCGACCACACGTCATGATTTGTCTGAACTGCATTTGCCATTGCGCTCGCATGGCGGCATCTCGGAACAGCGCGTGCCGCTGATGTTCAATCGCAAGCTTGGCGCGATTCCTTCTGACCATCGCTTGCGTAATTTTGACGTTTTTTACCTGGCGATGAACGCCGCAGTCTGATGTCTGTATTGCGTTGCCGGGCGCGAAGAATGGCGCTCAGTAGCGACGCGAATAATTAAATAATCTGGAGATGAAATGTCTATGCTAGGCGAATTGAGAAAAATCAAAGATGGCGAACCTTTGCATCAGAAGATGCGGATTGCCGGCAAGTTGGTCGGTAACGAACGCCTGATCGAGGTGTTAAACCCCTACAACGGCAAGTTGGTCGGGACCATCCCGAAGGCGACTGTTGGCGATATCCGCGACGCCTTTCGTATCGCGCGTCAGTTCAAGTCAAGGTTGACGCGTTTCGAACGCTCAAAGATCATGCTGCGGGCGGCGGAAATATTGCGTGCCAATACCGATGCCGTTTCCGATTTGATCACCGCCGAAGCCGGGCTGTGCAAGAAGGACTCGCTGTACGAAGTGGGGCGTGCCTGCGATGTCTTCGTATTTGCAGCCAATCAGGCACTGGTAGATGATGGCCAGGTATTTTCTTGCGACCTGACGCCGCATGGCAAGCAGCGCAAGGTCTATACAATGAAGGAACCGTTGCTCGGCGCAATCTCAGCCATTACGCCATTCAATCATCCTTTGAATCAGGTTGCACACAAAGTGGCGCCATCGATTGCGACGAATAACCGGATGGTGTTAAAGCCGACCGAGAAGACGCCGTTTTCTGCCCTGCTGCTCGCCGATATTTTGTACGAAGCCGGATTGCCGCCGGAAATGTTTTCGGTAGTGACTGGCGATCCGAAAGAAATCGCCGATGAAATGCTGACCAATGCCGACGTCGATCTGGTTACCTTCACCGGTGGCGTGCCCATCGGCAAATACATCGCCGGCAAGGCAGTCTACAAGCGTCAGGTGCTGGAGTTGGGCGGCAACGATCCGATCATCGTGATGGAAGATGCCGATATCGAAGAGGCAGCTACGTTGGCGGTGTCGGGATCGTACAAAAATTCCGGCCAGCGCTGTACCGCAATCAAGCGCATGATCGTGCATCAGGCGGTAGCTGATGAATTTGTCGAGAAGCTTGTTGCCAAGACCCGGGCTATAAAATTTGGCGATCCGATGGACCCAGACAACGATATGGGAACGGTGATCGATGAACATGCGGCGATTGAGTTCGAAGCCAAGGTGAGGGATGCCGAGCGCCACGGCGCCAAACTGCTATATGGCAATATCCGTAACGGCGCGGTGTACTCGCCGACCGTACTGGACCATGTACCCGCCGACTGCAAGCTGGTTGCCGAAGAAACGTTCGGGCCGGTATCGCCGGTCATCCGCTGCACCGACATTGCGGACGCCATCCGGATTTCCAACTCGACGCCATACGGTTTGTCGTCGTCAGTCTGCACCAACCGCATGGACTACATCACCCGTTTCGTCCGCGAGCTGGAAGTGGGTAGCGTCAACGTGCGGGAGGTGCCAGGCTATCGTCTGGAGTTGACGCCGTTTGGGGGCATCAAGGACTCAGGCCTCGGTTACAAGGAAGGTGTGCTGGAGGCGATGAAAAGCTTCTCCAACACCAAGACGTATTCGCTGCCCTGGAACTGACCCGAAGTCTCCTATTCCAGGAATAGGAGACTTGATTGTGCGTTCAAGACGGGCGACAAAGATGGTAGCTGCGAGCTTTTCTGCTAGCGGCATGGCGGCTTGCGGGAAACGCACGCCGCCTTTTTTTGATTCGGTGCAGCAGGCTCCTTAGCTTGGTCATCGCAGCGCTTCCCTGACTGTATGCGCCCCTAGCTCGAACTTGGCTGCGTCAAGGCTATCCCGACCAGGATTGCACCGGGTAGGGCCTGGCCCGTTCGCGTCACCCAGGTATGAGCTCAAAAACTAATCCCGCCCTCGCAAAGCTGCGTTAAATCCTTACTTGGAATGCGCGACATTGCACGTGCTCAGCCTAAAGAATGTAATTTTGCAAATATTAATATTGCTAGATTAAAAATTAATTATGCCTTTTCGCGCTGGCGACGAAAGCATATGTAAATAAATATAAAAATTTACAACAATTTAACGAAAATTATTAAAGTAATAAGGATTTCTTATGAAAAATATTCTACTATGGAACCTACATGGATTGTCTATTTGATAAAAATTGACTGACGAGAGGAGCGTATATGCATAGCTGGCAAGAAGAACAAATACAGTTATTGCGTGAGGCTCAAACTGAGGCCGATTTTCTTTACGCCTTGTCCCGAATCGCCGATGAATTGGGTTTTGACTATTGCGCTTACGGCATGCGCATGCCGCTGCCGCTATCCCAGCCGCGCATCATCATGCTGAGCAGCCAGGCGCAACAGTGGCAGCGAAATTACCTGGAAGACTATTATCATTCCGTCGATCCGGCGACGCATGACATGCACTCGATCACGCCCTACATCTGGTCTGGGGACGAGTATATCGGCAGTGCAAAGTTCTGGAAGGATGCCCGCGCGCACGGACTGGAGGCGGGCTGGGCGCAATCGAGCCATGACGCCAGGGGCATAGTCGGCATGCTGACACTGGCGCGTTCACATTCCCATCTGTCGTTCCGGGAGTTGCGCAACCAGGCTTTGCAAAAATCCTGGCTGGCACAGACCGCGCATGAAGTCTTGTCGCGCCTGCTGGTGCCCAAATTTTTGCCCGAAGCCGAAACGCAGTTGACTACCCGCGAAGTGGAGGTGTTGCGCTGGAGCGCCGACGGCAAGACTTCCGGCGAGGTCGGCAATATCATGTGCATATCGGAGCGCACCGTCAATTTCCATGTGAATAATGCCCTGGTCAAGCTGGGTGCGAATAACAAGACGGCGGGTGTGATCAAGGCTGCGATACTGGGTTTTTTGTAGACGGAATGTGCTGCAGCCCCGCTCCATGCAATTTGATAAAAACAATTTGATACAAGTTTCCGCCTGTCAGCTGTCTTGAATTCATCCCCCATGCACATAAATTAAGCCCATCCTGTCGCTATTTGGCGGCAGGAATAGCTTAAGGAGTGCAGCCATGATCAAAAAATAGCCATCCCTCTGTTTGCCGCGCTGGTATTGTCCTCAGCCGCGCTGTCCAATTTTGCCGTCGCCGCGGACGAACCTACCCTGCATCAGGTTTACCAGGCCGCCGAAGCCGGGAAGCTGAACGAAGCGCAGGACATGATGCACAAGGTATTGCGCGAGCATCCGAATAGCGCCAAGGCGCATTTCGTGGAGGCAGAGTTATTGGCCAAGCAAGGCCGCTTTGCCAACGCGGAAACAGAATTGGCGAATGCCGAACGTCTCGCGCCCGGCCTGCCGTTTGCCAAGCCGGTAGCGGTGCAGGAGTTGAAAACCCTGCTGGCCGCTTCGCATGCTCCCCAGGGCCGCCAGCAATCGCAGGTGTATTCTACGGCGGCGGCCGGCGATGCGGGCGGGACTAGCCCCGGGCTGCCTTGGGGCATGATTATCCTGGGCGCAGGTGCGATTGCACTGGTCGTCTATTTTGTGCGCAGAAGCAATGCTAGCCAGGCTGGATATGCTGCCGGCAGCGGTAGATATGGGTCGGTCAATCCCATGCAGCAAGGCTATGGCACTAGCGCTTATCCGCAGCAACCGGGCGTGCCGGCCGGCGGCGGCTTGGGCTCAGGCATCATGGGCGGCCTGGCGACCGGCGCCGCAGTCGGCGCGGGAATAGTCGCGGGCGAAGCGCTGATGCATCATTTCACTGACAGCGATAGGCGCGAGCGCTCGTCGCAGCCATACCTGAACGATAATAGTGCTCCGCTGGACTTGACCCGCAATGACGATATGGGCGGCAATGATTTCGGCGTTACCGATAGTTCTTCGTGGGATGATGCCGGTGGAGGCGGGGGTAGCAACGACTGGGATAGCTGATCGCAGCAGGTGGGAAGCGGGGAGTATTTCTTCCCCAAAAAACAAAAGCGCACTTAAAAAAGTGCGCTTCGTTATAAGTTTCAGTGGGGTGACCGATGGGGCTCGAACCCACGACAACAGGAATCACAATCCTGGACTCTACCAACTGAGCTACGGCCACCACTGATTTGCTACCAACTTCTCTTTCCTGTGTTGCATCAGGAAAGCAAAGAATTATACGATGCTTTTGCGAGTCTGGCAAATGGAAATTGCACTAAAGTCATAAATTGCCGCAGCAGCCTGGCCTCTGCCTAATCATTGAGCAAGGGCTTATGCCAATATAATGGCCTGCACCAGGTCCTTTGCATTCCCGAGTTTCAGCAAGCTGCTTAAAGCATTCGCCAGGCTGGAGAGTGAGCCAGTGGTATAGGTATTGAGGCTGCCTGCACCCGGTGCGGGATTCAGGATGTTTTGTTTGGCAAGCAATCTCGCCAGTTGGCGCGCCACCGCATCGCCGGTATCAATGATGCCGATCTCATCCGCCGGCTTGCCCAGTTGCCCGATTACTTGCTGTATCAAAGGCAACACAAACGGGTAGTGGGTACATCCCAATACCAGTGTGTCCGCGCCGCCGGCGAGCAGAGGGGCAACATGGCGCTGTATCAGCAAAGTTGTTGCCGGGGAGTGCAATTCACCTTTTTCTATCTGGTCGGCCAGGCCTATACAGGCCTGTTCCAGGAAGACGGTCTTGTTCTGCTGGCTTAACTGCTCCCTCAGTGCAATAAATTTCTGGCTTTGCAGTGTGCCGCTGGTTGCCAGCACGCCGACTATTCCGCTCTTGCTTAAGGCTATCGCGGGTTTTAGCCCCGGCTCTACACCGACTACGATCAGGGATGGATGGGCTTGCCTGATGGCCGCGATCGCCGCCGCAGTCGCGGTATTGCAGGCCACCACCAGCGCCTTGACGCCTTGCGCCAGCAAAAATTCTGCAATCGCCAGCGAGCGCTGCACTATCACCGCCTCCGGTTTGTCGCCATAGGGCGCAAAGCCGGCATCGGCAAAATACAGCAGGGATTCATGCGGCAGCTGGCGGCGGATGTGCTGCAACACCGACAAGCCGCCTACGCCGGAATCGAACACACCTACCGGCGCGCTGACCGCTGCAGATGTATTCGCTATTTCCCCGGTGGTGGATGAAGCCAGTTGCATCAAGCTGCGGCGACCGGGATCTTGCCTATCTTGGCTTGCCATTCCTTGGGCCCGGTATTGTGTACCGAGGTGCCGTTGGAATCGACCGCGACCGTGACCGGCATATCGACTACGTCGAATTCATAGATCGCTTCCATGCCCAGGTCGGCAAAGCCGACCACCTTGGCAGTCTTGATCGCCTTGGAAACAAGGTAGGCGGCGCCGCCGACTGCCATCAGGTAGGCCGACTGGTGTTTCTTGATCGACTCTATCGCCGCCGGGCCGCGTTCTGCCTTGCCTATCATCGAGATCAGGCCGGTTTTTTCCAGCATCATGTCGGTGAACTTATCCATGCGGGTGGCCGTGGTAGGGCCAGCCGGGCCGACCGCTTCGTCGCGCACAGGGTCGACCGGGCCTACGTAGTAGATCACGCGGTTGGTGAAATCCACCGGCAATTGCTCGCCCTTGGCCAACATGTCCTGGATGCGCTTGTGGGCGGCGTCGCGGCCGGTCAGCATCTTGCCGTTCAACAGCAGGGTCTGGCCCGGCTTCCAGGATGCGACTTCTTCCTTGGTCAGCGTGTTGAGGTCGATGCGCTTGGATTTTTCAGTATCGGCGACCCAGTTCACATTTGGCCAGTTGGACAGTGACGGCGGTTCCATATACACGGGGCCGGAGCCGTCCAGCACGAAGTGGGCGTGGCGGGTGGCTGCGCAGTTGGGGATCATGGCGACCGGCTTGGAGGCGGCGTGGGTAGGGTGCATGCGTATCTTCACGTCCAGCACCGTAGTCAGGCCGCCCAGGCCTTGCGCGCCTATGCCCAGCGCATTGATCTTCTCGCACAGCTCTATGCGCAATTCTTCGGTCTTGTTTTGCGGGCCGCGCTGCAGCAGCTCATACATGTCGATGTCTTCCATCAGCGATTCTTTCGCCATCAGCATCGCTTTTTCTGCTGTGCCGCCTATGCCTATGCCCAGCATGCCGGGCGGGCACCAGCCCGCGCCCATGGTAGGCACGGTCTTCATGACCCAGTCCACCAGCGAGTCGGACGGGTTCAGCATCACGAACTTGCTCTTGTTTTCAGAGCCGCCGCCTTTGGCTGCGACTTGCACGTCTACCGTGTTGCCGGGCACCAGTTCCATGTGGACCACCGCCGGGGTATTGTCCTTGGTGTTCTTGCGTTCGAAATGCGGGTCCGCCACGATAGAGGCGCGCAAGACATTGTCTGGGTTGGCGTAACCCTGCCGGACGCCTTCATTGACGGCGTCAGTAATCGAGCTCTTGCCGAAGCCTTCAAAACGTACTTCCATGCCTATCTTCAGGAACACGTTGACGATGCCGGTGTCCTGGCAGATAGGACGGCGGCCTTCGGCGCACATGCGCGAGTTGGTCAGGATCTGCGCAATCGCATCTTTCGCCGCCGGGCTTTGCTCGGTTTCATAGGCGCGCGCCAGGTGGGCGATATAGTCGGCAGGGTGGTAATAGCTGATGTACTGCAGCGCTGCTGCGACGGATTCAATGAGGTCTGCTTGTTTGATGACTGTCATGATAATGGTTATATGGCTAAGGGATTAAAAACGGTGTCTGGGGTATCGGTTATGGCTTAATGATTTGGAACAAATTGCTGGGTCTTGGTGACGATGTAGTCGCAATAGGCGATCGCCAGCGCAGACAGCAGGAAGGCGACGTGGATCACGGTTTGCGCAATCCAGATTTCCTTATTGGCTCCCGGATTGATGAAGGTCTTCAGCAAGTGGATAGATGAGATGCCGATGATCGCCATCGCCAGTTTCACCTTCAGCACGGAGGCATTCACATGGGACAGCCATTCCGGCTGGTCCGGGTGGCCGTCCAATCCCAGGCGGGAGACAAAGGTTTCGTAGCCGCCGATGATCACCATGATCAGCAGGTTGGAAATCATGACCACGTCTATCAGGCCCAGCACCACCAGCATGATCGTGGTTTCGGTCAGCCTGGTCGGCTTGTCGCCCAGGCTGGGGAAATTGGCAAGTATGTGCGCCAGTGCAGCCTCGTTGCCGAATGCGGCGCTGATCAGGTCGACCAGCTCATACCAGAAATGATAGACATACACGCCCTGGGCCAGGATCAGGCCCAGATACAGCGGCAATTGCAGCCAGCGGCTGAAAAAGATCAGGTTTGCTAAAGGGGTAAGCTTGGGCGAAACGACTTGATTTGTCATGAATTTTTTTTAGATTGGATAGTAGAGCTGACGCTGATGGCGAGTTTCAATTGAATCAAGCCGCCATTTTACACGCGCCGCAGCATTTGCTGCTCATACGAGTGAAGAGATGGTGCTATGGAAATAAGCAAGCAGGGAGTGCAAGCAAGGAATTAATGCCGAAATTGAAATAAACGGCTGCTTGCTGTATCGTAGTTATTTGCAAACGTAAGGCCTAAGTAAGTCTGTCGGAATATCGTAGGCGTCAATTTGTAGATGCCGGGTTTGTCAATATTGCTGCAGGCGGCCAGCGCATTTATCTTGCCTTAATATTAAAACAAGTTGGAGATCATCATGTCAGAAGTCGAAGTGACAAAGCAGGAATCCCGCGTTTTTTCACCGCCTGCGGCCTTTGTCGCCAATGCCAATATTTCCGGCATGGACGCCTACCATGCACTGTGCGCAGAAGCTGAAAAGGATTACGAAGGTTTTTGGGGCAGGCTGGCCCGCGAAAACCTGCACTGGCATAAGCCGTTCACCAAGGTGCTGGATGAGTCCAATGCACCGCTGTACAAGTGGTTTGAAGACGGCTTGCTGAATGTCTCCTACAACTGCCTGGACGTGAACCTGCAAAACGGCAACGCCGACAAGGTCGCCATCATTTTTGAATCGGACGCCGGCGATGTTACCAGGTTCAGCTATAAGGACTTGCATGAAAAAGTCTGCAAGTTCGCCAATGGCCTGAAGTCCCTGGGCATCAAGAAAGGCGACCGCGTGGTGATCTACATGCCGATGTCGGTCGAAGGCGTAGTCGCGATGCAGGCCTGCGCCCGTATCGGCGCCACCCATTCCGTGGTGTTTGGCGGCTTTTCCGCCAAATCCCTGCAGGAACGTATCGTGGACGTCGGCGCCGTGGCCGTGATTACGGCCGACGAGCAGGCGCGCGGCGGCAAGCAATTGCCCTTGAAGTCCATCGTCGATGAAGCGCTGGCGCTGGGCGACTGCGAAAAGGTCAAGGACGTGGTCATCTACAAGCGTACCGGCGGCAATGTTAACGTGGTGGCCGGTCGCGACGTCTGGATGCATGAACTGGTGGCGGCGCAATCCAGTGTCTGCGAGCCGGAATGGGTCAGCGCCGAGCATCCGCTGTTTATTCTGTACACCTCCGGCTCTACCGGCAAGCCCAAGGGCGTGCAGCATTCGTCCGGCGGCTATCTGCTGTGGGCGCTGTTGACGATGAAATGGACTTTTGACATCAAGCCCAGCGACGTGTTCTGGTGTACCGCGGATATAGGCTGGGTCACCGGCCACAGCTATATCACCTATGGCCCGCTGGCAGCGGGCGCGACCGAGATCGTGTTTGAAGGCATCCCTACCTATCCCAACGCCGGTCGTTTCTGGGACATGATACAAAAGCACAAGGCCACCATTTTCTATACCGCGCCGACCGCGATACGCTCGCTGATCAAGGCAGCCGACGGCGATGAAAAAATCCACCCTAAACAGTATGACCTGACTTCGCTGCGACTGTTGGGCACGGTAGGCGAGCCTATCAATCCAGAAGCCTGGATGTGGTACTACAAGCATATAGGCGGCGAGAAGTGTCCGATAGCCGACACCTTCTGGCAGACCGAAACCGGCGGCCACATGATCTCACCCTTGCCGGGCGCTACGCCCATGGTGCCGGGCTCCTGCACCTTGCCCCTGCCTGGCATCATGACAGCGATTGTCGATGAAACCGGGCATGAACTGCCGAACGGCCACGGCGGCATCCTGGTGGTGAAAAAGCCCTGGCCTTCGATGATACGCACCATCTGGGGCGACGATGAGCGCTTCAAGAAGAGCTATTTTCCGGAGGAGTTGGGCGGCACCATGTACCTGGCCGGCGACGGCGCGATACGCAATAAGGATACCGGCTATTTCACGATCACCGGCCGCATCGACGACGTGCTGAACGTGTCCGGCCACCGCATGGGTACGATGGAAATTGAATCCGCGCTGGTAGCCCATCCGCTGGTGGCAGAGGCTGCGGTAGTCGGCAAGCCGGACGATACCACGGGTGAGGCGATCTGCGCCTTCGTGGTATTGAAGCGCAGCCGTCCTGTCGGTGACGAAGCCAAGCAGATCGCGACAGAATTGCGCAACTGGGTCGCCAAGGAAATCGGCCCGATTGCCAAGCCCAAGGAAATCCGCTTCGGCGACAACCTGCCCAAGACCCGTTCCGGCAAGATCATGCGCCGTTTGTTGAGGGTGCTGGCCAAAGGCGAAGAGATTACCCAGGATATTTCCACCCTGGAAAATCCAGCCATCCTGGAGCAATTGAAACAGGCGCAATAAGCGGGGGCAATAAACGGGTGCAATAAACGGGTGCAACAATTATCCAGGCGTCGCCTGGATAAAAGAAGGGGCTGGCGATGAGCCAGCCCTTTTTTTCCTGCCCGCGCTGAAGCTGATAGCGCTCATCCGCATACAATGATTCTGTTGCCGCGCTTCTTCCCGTATCCTGGCTGTTCTGATTAATTTCGCGTCTACCGCGGACCTGACGTCTGCGATCTATAGAAACAATATATGAGTAAATTCTGGAGTAGCGCCATCCGCGCACTTGAGCCCTATGTGCCAGGAGAGCAGCCCGCCGTGGACGGCTTGATCAAGCTCAATACCAACGAAAATCCCTATCCGCCTTCGCCTAAGGTACTGACGGCAATCCGGCAGGCGGTAGGCGAGGGCTTGCGGCTCTACCCGGACCCCAACGCCTCGGCCTTGAAGCAGGCGATTGCCGATCTGTATGGGCTGACGCCGCAGCATGTGTTTGCCGGCAATGGGTCGGACGAGGTCTTGGCGCATGCTTTCCTCGCGCTGTTAAAGCATGAACAGCCGATATTATTCCCGGACATTTCCTACAGTTTTTACCCGGTGTATTGCGGCCTGTATGGAATCCAGTACCGGCAGCCGCCGCTGGACGCCGGCTTCCAGGTGCGCGTGGAGGACTATTTGCAAGCCAATGGCGGCATCGTCTTGCCCAACCCGAATGCGCCTACGGGCAGTGCACTGGGGTTGGCCGACATTCGGCGCTTGCTGGAGGTAAACCGGGATAGCGTGGTCGTGATAGACGAAGCCTATATCGATTTCGGCGGCCAGACGGCAGTTCCGCTGATTGCGGAATTTGACAACCTGCTGGTGGTGCAGACGCTTTCCAAGTCGCGCTCGCTGGCCGGCATGCGGGTAGGCTTCGCCATCGGCCACCCTGCATTGATAGCAGGGCTGGAGCGGGTCAAGGGCAGCTTCAACTCCTATCCGCTGGACCGGCTCGCCATCGCCGGCGCCGTCGCTGCGATGCAGGATGCTGCGTATTTTGAAACTACCCGCAGGCAAGTGATGGCCAGCCGCGACTGGCTGGCTGCGCAGCTGGCCAGGCTGGGTTTCCAGGTGCTGCCATCGCAGGCCAATTTCCTGTTCGCCAGGCATGCGCAACAGGAGGCCCGCAAGCTGCAGGAGCGGCTGCGCGAGCGAAAAATACTGGTGCGCCACTTCGACAAGCCGCGTATCGAACAATTCCTGCGGATATCGATAGGGAGCGAGCAGCAGTGCAAGGCTTTGGTCAGCGCCTTGGAGGAGCTGCTGGCGGCTGGCAGCACGGAATGAAGCAGAGGCCGGCAACAGGCCTATGAGCGCAGCAAGGTCTCCAGCAACCAGCCGCCGGCCGGCCCCAGGCCACGCTGGCGCGACCACACCGCGTCCACCTGCACGCTCTTGGGCCATCCCAATACTTTCAATTCCACCAGGCTATCGGCGGCAAAGCGCTTGCTGAGCCAGCACGGTAGTTCCACCCAGCCGAAGCCCAGTTCCGCCATCTCCATCAGCAGCAGGTAGCTGGACGAGGTCCAGACCTTGCCGCGGCTGCGTTGCGCGGCGTCGGCCGCATAGGTGCTTAGCCTCAATTCGCGGTTCTGGTGCAGCATCGCAGTGCTCACCTGTTTTTCGGCTGCCAGCGGATGCTGCCTGGCGACATACAGACCTATCGGCGAACGTTCGGCAATCGACTCAAAACCCAGGTCGGGCGGGTAATCGGCTTGCGCCGCCACCAGGCCCAGATGGGCACGCCCCTGCTGCACCAAGGACAGCACATCGCCATGCTCGGCGATCATGCACTCCAGTTCCAGCTCGGGGTAGCGGCGCTCGAATTCGCTTAATACCAGCTCGAAGCGATCCGATTGGTAAGTGTCCGACAGCACCAGGGTCAGCTGGGACTCCAGCCCGCCGGCCAGCAGCTTGGCGCTGCGCTCCATCCTGTCGTTGGCTTCCATGACCTGATGTGCATGCACCAGCATGGCTTTCCCATGTTCGGTCAGGGTAGGGCGGCGCGTGCTGCGGTCAAACAGGCTCAGACCCAGGTCAATTTCCAGGTTGGCGATGGCTTCGCTGACGGTAGATTGCTGTTTGCCCAGCTTGCGCGCAGCGGCCGAAAAAGACCCCAGGGCGGCGGCTTCTGCAAACACGGACAGGGATTCAATAGAGGGTCGCATAAGGACTCGCTGAACGGTTTTTACGTCAAAGTATCGGTTTTGCCGATGATAACTGACTTCATAGTATCAAAAATATCAATCAAAATAGGCATAGTCAAGAAAGAATGCACATGGGAGATCGATATGAGCGCCAAATTGAACGATAGCTTGAATACCAGGAAAAGCCTGTGGGAACGCGGCTTGCACGCCTTGTTGTTTGAGGTGACCGCGATCATCATCACCGCACCCCTGTTGGTGACCGTGATGGGTATCTCGCTCGCCCATGCCGGTACGCTGACCCTGTTCGTCTCCCTGGTCGCCATGCTGTGGAACATGGTCTTTAATATATTGTTCGACCATGCATTGCGCTACTGGCAGTTGGTGCGCGGCCTGAAGCTCAGGATAGTACATGCGCTGGCATTTGAGTTTGGCCTGGTGCTGATGGTCGTCCCCATGGCTGCCTGGTGGCTGGAGCTGAGCCTGCTGGATGCCTTCTTGCTGGATATCGGCCTGATACTATTCTTCCTGCCTTACACCTTGATTTTCAACTGGGTGTACGACAGTTTGCGCGAGCTGCTTTCAAGGCGCGGCGGCATCGTCTCATCTTAGGAGGAGTCTGGATGAAGATACGCAGGGCGTTGTTCGTATATCAAGCTTTTATGCGATAGACGGAGTACAGTAGCGTTTGACGGCAGCCCTGTATGACAGGGCTGGAAAAATGATCCTGCGATTTGCACTATGCGGTTTTGCGCATAGTCGGTATTACAAAATTTATGAATTACTTCTGGTTGGATTTGGGATACTTGCCGCGCTTTTAAGCGCTGGCTTATTTATTTGGCATCCATATAGTCAGCGTCAGGCAGTTAAGGAATATTTTTGTTTCATCCGAAGGCCGGCAGAATGCCGTGGGCGGGGGAGTACACCGGTCTAGGACGTTGTTCGCCTTCAAGTGGAAATACCCAAGTGAGGAGAGTTTCATGTCGAAGCCCGACTTGTCGTTGTCGCGTCGAAGTTTTTTAAAGTCCAGCGTCATCGCCGGCGTCTCGGTCTATGTGGCGCCGCTGGGCGGCAATGCGCTGGCCGCGTTATTTGAAGAAAAAATACTGAGCCCGGTGCAGTGGGACAGCAAAACCGGCAATACCAAATTCCGTATAGACGGCGTCGCCAAAGTCACTGGCGACAAGGTATTCGCACGCGACATCCGCGCGCGCGACATGCCGCACTGGCCGCAACAGCAGTCGCACGCCTTTATCTTGCGCGCCACCAAGGCGGACCGCGCCTATGAGGGCTTCGATCTGGCGGCGCTAGGAGACGAGCTGAAGCCGGATCGTGTAGTAACCGCAGAAGACCTGGCGCGCGACGGGATTGCATTTCCTGCCTTCTATGGCGAAGACATGCTGCTGCCGGCCGGGAAAACCCCGGCCTACCTGGGGCATGCAGTCGCGATCCTGATTTACCAGGACTTTGCCAGATTCCGTTTTGCCAAGGACAAGCTGAAATTCCGCGACGATGTCATCCGCTACGGCGCGATCGGCGGCCCGCTGGAACGCGATCCTTGGGGAACTTTCCGTTTCGTCCGCGTCGGCGGCGCCACCGCATTTGACGACGACGTCTTTTCCAGCATGAAAAATGCGCCGGTCTTCCCCAGCATGATGCGCAAGCATCAGCCGGTGTGGCCGGACGGCCAGGAGCACGGCAAGCTGGGCGAGCAGGGCATGTTTTACGCCGGCCAGATCCAGGCCGAGCTGGAAAAACCGCCGGCCGATTGGCTGGTGCTGGAGCGCAATTACCAGACCCAATCGGTAGATACCGCGGCGCTGGAGCCGGACAATGCCAATTGCTGGTACGACAGCGCCAGGCAGGAATTGCATATGGTAGTGCCTACCCAATCGCCGCTGGAAGTCGTCGAGAGCGCGATAGAGATGCTGAAAAAAGGGCAATTCCCGCTGAAGAAACTGTTCCTGCACCCATGCTATACCGTGGGCTATGGATCGAAGGACCACTACAACTTCCCGTTCTACGGTTTGCTGACCGCCCTGTATGCGGACGGCAAGCCGGTGCGGCTGGCAAACGACCGCTATGAACAGTTCCAGACCTCGATCAAGCGCCATTCCTTCAAGCTGAAGTACCGGATGGCGGTTGACCGCAAGAGCGGCTTGCTGCAATCCTTTAAAGGCGATTTTGAGGCGGACGGCGGCGGCCGCTGCAATTTCTCGCCATCGGTGGCGATGGTGGCGGCGACCGCGGCGCAGTCCATCTATTATTTCCCCAAGAATGACTTCGCCGCGGTAGCCATTGCCTCGCGGGCGATAGACGCGGGCTCGGCGCGCGGTTACGGCACCCTGCAAAGCATGGCAGCCACCGAAATGATGGTGGATGAGTTTGCCGACAAACTGGGCCTGGATGCGATCGACTTCCGTCTGAAAAATGCCTTGAAGTCGGGCATGAAAAACTCTCAGGGCGCGATTCCCGCCGGCGCCATCCGGGTCGACGAAGTATTGATGAAGGCCAGGGCGCACCCGCTATGGGCCAATCGCGCCAAGAAAAAACTGGCGTTTGAAGCCAGCCATCCGGGCCGGCGTTACGGGGTCGGCTTTGCCTGCGTGCAAAAGGATTTCGGTACCGGCGCCGAGGCCTCGTTTGCCAAGGTCGAGATCGCCGCCGACGGCAATATCCGCCTGCATATCAGCGGCGCGGAAATCGGCACCGGCATGTCTACATCTCAAGCGATAGCCTGCGCCCGCTGGCTGGGCAGGCCGGCCCAAGAGGTGCGCACCTCGGTCACCGACTGGAGCGATTTGCCGGTGGTCAGTAGCGGCGATCCCTACATCATGAGCCAGGCCGAGCAGGATAAATTGTCGGCCAACCCGCGCTGGTCGCCCAGCTACGCATCGCCGGCCAGCGCCACCAATTCGGCGTTCTATTTCACGCACAGCACCCGCGAAGCGGCGCGCGTCGTGTTCCTGCACGGCTTGTGGCCGGCCGCGATGGCGATCTGGAGCCAGGGCATAGGCGGGGGCCAGGCGGCGCCGCTGGTGATCCGGGTAGAAGACGCGCGCTGGGTGGACGGCAAACTGTCGGCCGCCGGCCTGCAAGCTTTGCCGTATGAGCAATTGGTGAAAAAGGCGCATGAGCTGGGCCTGGTAACCGGCGCCGTGGTGCATGTCTTCAACCGCTGGCAATGGGCCGAGGCTGAGTTTGACGTCAACGGCAACGGTTCGCTATCCCGCTTGCCGCTGGATGGCCTGGCGCTACGTTACGGCGCTGGCGACGGCGCCGACAAGCAGAAGCTGGCCAGGATCAGTACTCCCGGCGGCTATCAGGTACTGGACCGCAAGAAAGCCTATATCCCGCCGGTACAGCGCAATAATGCCGCGGTCACCTATTACAGCGCGGTGGGCACCCTGGTGGAGTTGTCCGTGCATGAAGCCAGCGGCAAGGTGGAGCTGCTCAGCCACCACTCGATTATGGAATGCGGCAACCAGCTATCGCCGCAACTGGTTTCCGGCCAACTGCAAGGCGGCCTGGCGATGGGGATAGGACATGCCTTGATGGAATACCTGCCGCTGTATGAGGATGGTCCCGGCGACGGCACCTGGAACTTCAACCGCTACCAGTTGCCGCGCGCCAAAGACGTGGCGGTCTGGACCCAGACCGGCGAAGTGCTGCCGCCGGTGTCGGAAACCGATCCGCCCAAGGGCATCGCCGAAGTGGTCATGATCCCGGTGGTCGGTGCCATCGTCAACGCCATCGCCCACGCCACTGGGCATCGCTTCACCGATTTGCCGGTAAGCGCAGAAAAAATACAGGAGAAATTCGCATGAGCGCATCCCAGACTAGCAACGCCGTCCTGGTCCAGCAGCCGCTGAGCCTGAATATCAACGGCAAGGCTGTCGGCCCGATCCAGGTGCCGGAAGGCTTGATGATGATAGATTTCCTGCATGAATACCTGGACCTGACCGGCTCTCGACTGGGCTGCGGCCAGGGAGTGTGCCGGGCCTGTGTCGTGATACTGGACAAACCTGACGGCAGTAGCGAAGAAGTACGTTCCTGCATCACCGGCGCGCATTTTTTCAAGGATAAGAAGGTCCGCACCATCGAGGGCATTGCCCAGCGCAATGACAAAGGCGAGGTGACCGTGCTGTCGCCGATACAGCAGAAATTTCTCGAACATTTCAGCTTCCAGTGCGGCTATTGCACGCCCGGCTTTGTGAATGCGGCGACGGTATTGCTGGAAAGCTTGAAGCGCAGCCCGGTGGCCAAAGCACAGCTGGACGAGACCATCACCGAAGCCCTGAACGATCACATCTGCCGCTGTACCGGTTATGTGCGCTACTTCGAGGCCGTGAAAGACGTGGCCTTGCGCACGCCAGGATTGGTAAAGGATGCCAAGTGATGAAAGCCGCCGAGCTCACCAAGGCCAATCAGGCCACCAAGGCAACTAAGGTAACTAAGCGGCAGCTGCACACCCTGGCTAGCCGGCTGTGCCTGGCTGCCGGCATCGCCGGCGCAGCTTTATTGTCGGCTTGCGGCAGCAAGGACGCGAACAACCCGGCCGCCACCGGGGTGCCTGCCGCGCTGAAATCCGCCGATGCGGTCGCACGCGGACGCTACCTGGTCAGGGCCGCCGATTGCGCGGCCTGCCATACTACCGCCACCGGCGCTGCATTTGCCGGCGGGGTGGAGCTGGCCTCGCCGTTCGGCAAGTTCTATGGCACCAATATCACGCCGGACAAGGACTACGGCATAGGGAAATGGAGTGCGCAAGACTTTTACGAGGCCATGCACGACGGCGCGACGCCGGACAAGCGCCTGTATTCGGCGATGCCCTACACCTCTTATCGCGGCATGAGCCGCGCCGACAGCGACGCCATCTATGCCTACCTGATGCAGCAAAAACCGGTCAGGGTCGCCAATAGGGAGGTGGACCTGAAATTCCCGTATAACCTGCGCTTCGGGGTCAGGTTCTGGAATATGCTGTTCCTGCAAGATGCCTTGCCGGATGCTTCGCTAGGCCAATCTGCCGAATGGCAGCGCGGACGCTACCTGAGCAATGTGCTGGGACATTGCGCCGAATGCCATACGCCGCGCGGCATGCTGGGCCAGCTGGATAGCGCCAATCCGCTGAAGGGCGCCGCGCTGGGGCGGGTGGCTGCGCCGGAAATTACCCCTGCCGGGCTGGCGGCAGCGGGCTGGACCGCCAAGGACCTGCAAGCCTTTTTCGCTACCGGTATCGCGCCGCAAGGGTCCGCTTACGGGGAAATGTATCCTGTCGTACACCTGAGCACCCAACACCTGGCCCAGGAAGACCTGGCTGCGATCAGCACCTACCTGATGGGAGACAAGCCGCTGTCGCCGCGTGCATTGCCGGCACCGACGGTCGAAGCGGGCAAGCTGGCGGCCGGCAGGCAGGTTTACCTGGCGGTATGCGCCGGCTGCCACGGCAGGGAGGGCGAGGGCAAGCCGCATGTGGCGGTGGCGATGAAGGGCAATTCCAGCGTGCGCAATGCCGATCCGCGCAACCTGCTGGTGGCGACGCTGGACGGGATAGAGGAGCAGAAGTTTTCCGGCACCGAACGCATGCAGGGCATGCCGGGATTTGCCGCGAGCCTGAGCGACCAGGAGCTCTCGCAGCTCGCCAATTTCTTGCGCGCCAGCTGGGGCGGGCAGCCGGACAATGTAACGGCGGACCAGGTCAGGAAATTACGGGACAGCGCAGGCGGACATTGATGTCGTATCGTGGCGCAATGGACGCCCGGCCTTTGACGGGCAGGGCGCCGGCTGATTTCCTGGGCCAAATTGCTTGGGACATTTATTTGGGGCTGATTGCGCCTGCAGCGGGCCAGGAGGTGTCGCCGATCCGTTTCAGGTTCATTTCAAAGAAGCGGAAAGGCTCCTTGCCGGGCACGATGCGGTCGCCAACCTCGAACAGCGTGCCATCCTTGATCACGGCGGTATAGCGGATAGTCATGCCGCCGGCCGGAATTTCCCATACATAGCCATCCGCGGTGGGCTTGATCGCAAAGTCGCCGACGCTTCCCATTGCGTGCGAATGCAGGGTATAGGCACGGCTGGCCGGGTTGAAGGAGATGGTGCCGAAGGCATTGAAGCCGAGCTTGCCGTCAGCGTCGTAGCCGCGCCCTTCGATGACCCTGACCGAGCCGTCCAGGAAAGGCCCGACTCTCTCTGTCTGCGTAATCGTGTGCTTGTCGCCATTCGGCAGGATAGTCCAGGCCGGGCCGCGCCACACACCGTCCATGCCGGCAAAGGCCTGCAGCGCATCGCGCTGGGCGGCGATCATGGCGGCGGCATCAGGCCGGCCCTGGGCCAGGGCCGGCAGGCTGGCCGCAGCCGTGATCAACACGGCCGCAACGGCACCCACAGTGCCGGTAGCAGCTTTTGCGAATGGGTATTTCTGCATCTTTAGTCTCCTCGGTTTTTTTATTTGCTGGCGGCCTGGGCCGGGCAGGGGCGTTTATGTCTCGCTAGTGTAGCGCATGCAATGTCAATTTGTTATTGCATACTGTGCCGGCAAGAAAATTTAAAGACAAAAAAAGCGCTGCATCAGGGCAGCGCTTTTCTAGAAAAGCATCGCAAACAACGGCGAATCAACGATTGGCGCGCGACATGAATACCAGGCGTTCGAACAAATGCACGTCCTGTTCATTTTTCAGCAAGGCGCCGTGCAACGGCGGCACCACGGTCTTGCTGTCCTTGCTGCGCAAGGCTTCGGCAGGGATATCTTCCGCCAGCAGCAGTTTCAGCCAGTCCAGCAGTTCGGAAGTGGATGGTTTTTTCTTCAAGCCGGCGACATCGCGCACTTCGTAGAAGGTTTGCAGCGCTTGCGCCAACAGGTCGCTCTTGAGTTTGGGGAAGTGTACATCCACGATCTTTCCCATCGTGTCCTTGTCCGGGAATTTGATGTAATGGAAGAAGCAGCGGCGCAGGAAGGCATCCGGCAATTCTTTTTCATTATTGGAGGTAATGATGACCAGCGGGCGGTGCACGGCCCTTACCATTTCACGGGTTTCGTATACATAGAATTCCATGCGGTCCAGTTCGCGCAACAGGTCATTCGGGAATTCAATGTCGGCCTTGTCGATTTCATCAATCAGCAATACCACCGGCTCGTTGGCGGTAAATGCCTGCCACAACACGCCCTTGATGATGTAGTTGTGGATGTCCTTGACCCTCTCGTCGCCGAGTTGGGAGTCACGCAAGCGCGATACCGCGTCATATTCGTACAGGCCCTGCTGTGCCTTGGTGGTCGACTTGATATGCCATTGCAGCAGGGGCATGTCCAGTGCCGCCGCCACTTCTTCGGCCAGCATGGTTTTGCCAGTACCCGGCTCGCCCTTGATCAGCAGCGGGCGTTGCAGTGTCAATGCAGCATTGACGGCCAGTTTCAAATCATCGGTCGCGACATAATTTTGTGCGCCGTCAAAGCGGGGTGCCTGAGTCATAGTGTGCGTGCAAAAGAAGTAAGGGTGGGCTAAATTTCCTTGAGTATAAGCGAGAACAAGGAATCTTGTGAACGAGTGTTCTATTTTGATGGCGCTCGATCTGGCGATTAAGGCAGGAAGTTATAAAAAATTGCCGGGAAATTATTGATGGATCTGCATTTTTAGCCTGCAAAAATTGGGTGGCATGCCTGGTTTTCGGATCAAAAACTTTGCCCGGTATGGTTTTTTTGAGCTGTCAAGCTGCTATTTTTCAGCAATTTCAGCTGTAATCGGCTAGAATATTGTGTTGGATCAAATCGCTTCATTTGCTAATTCTATCCCTGCTACTATGAAAAAATTGCTTGCACTTCTCGCTCTGGCGGGTGTTGCCCAAGTCGCTACTGCGGCTGAAATCGTCGGCAACGCCAAGGCCGCTGAAAACAAAATCGCAATGTGCATCGGTTGCCATGCCATCCCGGGTTACAAGGCGACTTTCCCTGAAGTGTTTCAAGTGCCCATGATAGGCGGCCAATCCGCCAAGTATATCGAAAGCGCATTGAAGGCTTATCAAAAAGGCGATCGCAAAAACCCCTCCATGCGCGGTATCGCAGGCAGCCTGAGTGACCAGGATATTGCCGACCTTGCGGCTTACTACGCACAACAAAAATAAGAATAGGAGCTGATGATGAAAAAAAATATCTTGTTGGCCGTATTGCTGTCCGCCACCTCATTTGCTGCGATTGCCGGCGGCGATATCGAAGCGGGCAAATCCGCTGTTGCGAAATTCAATTGCCAATCCTGCCATGGCGTTGACTATAAAACGCCGATAGACCCGTCCTATCCCAAGCTGGCCGGCCAAAATCAGGATTACCTGGCGCATGCCCTGAAATCCTACCAGCGTGGCGCCGATGCCCCTAATGGCCGCGGTAATGCGATCATGGCGGGACAGGCAAAAGCCTTGTCGAATAGCGATATCGAGAATATCGCCGCCTATTTGCATACGCTGCCAGGTACCCTGGTGCTGAAGAAATAAGAGCTACGCGCCTTAACAAAAAGCCACGAGCGATCGTGGCTTTTTTATTGCTCCATGTGCCTGGACTATTCTAGCTGGCGCGCTGTTTCAGCGACTCAATATAGGCCGCGCCGTCCGGCGGCAAACCGGTGCGTTGCGAGTTCCATAGCATTTCACCGAGACATTCCATGATTTGGTGGTGAGCCTCATGCTCCGAGTTGAATTTTTGCGCCAAGGTCTGGAACGCTGCACGCACGCCGGGCGGCTGATCCACAGAAATCTGTTCGGCGATGGTCAGGTGCATGGACAAATGCAAAAAAGGATTGCTTTGACCTGCGTCTACCGGGTAGCTTGCATGCAGGGCTGCCTCCACGTCGCTCAGGGCTGCCTGATATTCCGGATGCCGGTTGATCCAGTCCGATGCGATGGCTTCCATCGGGCTCAGGATTTCCCTGGCATGGGATTTTCTATAGGTCTCACAAAAAAAACGGCGTACGTCGTGTTGGCTGGGGGTAAACATCAAATTGATCTGGAAAAACGGTACATCCGCTATTGTACGGGGATTTCAGCATGGCCGTTTCAGTCCTTGAGATGAGGCAGGGGCTGAACAAAACGGCGACATCAGGTATCATCCGCAACGTGGGGAAGGATCTCACTCCTATCCCCGGCAAAAATTCTGGAAATCACATGGAGATATCAATGTTAAGTATCGAAAACCTGGGCACCTTGTTTACCAATGCACGCACGCATAATGAATGGCAGGACAAGCCGGTCACCGACGCGCAATTGCACCAGATTTATGATCTGATGAAATGGGGCCCGACCTCGGCCAACTGCTCACCGGCCCGTATCGTGTTTGTCCGCGGTGCAGAGGAAAAAGAAAAATTGCTTGCTTGCCTGGGCCCGGGCAATGTAGACAAGACCAGGGCTGCCCCGGTCACCGCCATCATAGGCATGGACATGGCCTTCTACGACAAGCTGCCACAACTGTTTCCCCATGCGGATGCGCGCTCCTGGTTCGCCGGCAACCAGCCGCTGATCGATGCGACGGCATTTCGCAACTCATCGCTGCAGGGCGCCTACTTGATCGTCGCTGCGCGCGCACTCGGCCTGGATTGCGGGCCGATGTCCGGCTTTGACGCAGAAAAAGTCAATGCGGCCTTCTTTGCCGGCACTACGGTCAAGGCCAACTTTATCTGCAATCTCGGTTATGGCGTGGCCGAGAAATTGTTCCCGCGTTCGCCGCGCCTGGCGTTTGAGGACGCCTGCAAGATCGTTTAATCAGGCGGCCGGCCTGGCATCAGGCGCCTTTCGGCAAGGGCGTCTTTTGCTTGAATTCGCAGAGATCGGCGATCATGCAATTCCAGCATTTGGGGGTGCGCGCCAGGCAGGTATAGCGGCCGTGCAGGATCAGCCAGTGATGGGCATCCATCCTGTATTCCGCCGGCACGAATTTCATCAGCTTTTCTTCGACGATATCGACGTTCTTGCCCGGTGCGATGCCGGTGCGGTTCGACACCCGGAAGATGTGCGTATCGACCGCAATGGTCGCCTGGCCAAAGGCCGTATTCAGCACCACATTGGCGGTTTTCCTGCCTACCCCGGGCAAGGCTTCCAGCGCTTCCCGGCTGCGCGGCACCTGGCCGCCGTGTTCGGCGATCAGGATGCGGCAGGTTTCGATCACGTTCTTGGCCTTGGTGCGGAACAAGCCTATGGTCTGTATATAGGGTATCAAACCATCCACGCCCAGCGCATACATGGCTTGCGGCGTATTGGCCACCGGATACAGTTTGCGCGTCGCCTTATTGACCGACACGTCGGTGGCCTGGGCCGACAGCAATACCGCAATCAATAGCTCAAATGGGGTGGTGTATTCCAGCTCTGTGGTCGGATGAGGGTTTTGTTCTTTTAGCCGCGCAAAAATGGCCTGTCGGATGGTGGCGTTCATGTTTTATCTTGATTATTCCCGGGATTGGAGTTGTCGTTCTCCAGTTTTTTTAGCCGTGCCCGCTCTATCGCCGCGGCGATAATAGCTTTTTTCCGCTGTTGCGCCTGGATTTCTTCCGGCGTCAGGGCCGGTTCGGCGGCGATGGTTTGCAGCTTGGCCGCGGCCTTGGCGGCCAGCCTGTCGTCATTTTCCTGCTTTTCACGCTTCAACCGCTCTTGCCGGGTATGGAATTGCCGGCGCGCCTGATCCGCCTGCTGCTGCGACCAGGCGTCCCAACCGGTCTTGCCCAGGGTGACATCCACCATGCTGATGCAGTCTACAGGGCAGGGCGCTACACAGAGGTCGCAGCCGGTGCATAGCTCCGGCAATATCGTATGCATTTGCTTGGGCGCGCCCATGATGGCGTCCACCGGGCAGGCCTGTATGCACAGGGTACAGCCTATGCAATAGGCTTCGTCTATCAGCGCAACCGGCCGCACCCGCTCATGGCCGTGCACTACATTCAGGGGTATGACGGGCTTGCCCAGCAAGCCGGCCAGGCGGGCAATGCCTTCCTGGCCGCCCGGCGGGCATTGATTGTAGTTGGCGCTGCCATCGGCGATAGCCTCGGCATAAGGGCGGCAGGCAGGGTAGCCGCACTTGGTGCATTGCGTCTGCGGTAACAGGTTTTCCAGCTGGTCTGCGAGTGTGAGTGGCACGAGGCGAATTTGGCGGCTGCTTAAAATAACATTATCCATCCAAATCGCCAGCCCCACAAATGTTAAAGCCGCCAAGTCTTTGCAGACTGGCGGCCTTGATCCCGGATTGGCCGGAATTAAGAGTGTTGCTTGATGAATTCGGCTATTTTTGGCTCGATCACTTCACGCCAGCGGCGGCCGGAAAAAATCCCGTAGTGGCCAGCTCCAGGCGCGACAAAATCCTGTTTCATATTGGCCGGGATGCCGCTGCACAGATCATGCGCGGCCTGGGTCTGGCCCGGGCCGGAGATGTCGTCCAGTTCGCCTTCGACGGTGAATAATGCCACGGTCTTGATGTCTTGCGGCCTGACCAGCTTGCCCTCCACCTTCCAGGTGCCTTTTGGCAAATCGAAGTCCTGGAACACGGTCTTGATCGTTTCCAGGTAATAATCGGCAGGCATGTCCAGCACCGCATTGTACTCATCGTAGAATTTACGATGCTGTTCGGCGGATTCGTCATCGCCCTGGATCAGGTGCTCATAAAAATCGTAGTGGCTCTGCGCATGGCGATCCGGGTTCATCGCGACAAAGCCCGCATGTTGCAGGAAGCCGGGATAGACCTTGCGGCCATAGCCGGGATAGTTGGCCGGCACGTTGTAGATCACCGTATTTTCAAACCAGGAAAATTTCTTTTCGGTCGCCAGGTCATTTACCGCAGTCGGCGATTTGCGCGGGTCTATCGGGCCGCCCATCATCGTCATGGTCTTGGGCAGCTTGGGATCCTTGGCAGTCGCCATCAGGGAAATTGCCGCCAGCACCGGCACGGTAGGCTGGCAAACCGAAATCACATGGAGATCGGGGCCCAGCAAGCGGATGAAGTCCTGCACATAATAGATGTAATCGTGCAGATGAAATGCGCCTTCGCTGAGCGGCACCATGCGGGCGTCGGTCCAGTCGGTGATATACACGTCATGCTGCGGCAGCAAGCCGCGCACGGTATCGCGCAGCAGCGTTGAGTGATGGCCGGACAGCGGCGCCACCAGCAGGACCTTGGGCTGTTTCAGCTTGGACAAGTCCTTGCCGGAGAATACCTTCCTAAAGTGCAGCAGCTTGCAGAAAGGCTTGAGCGATGCGGTCGTCTGAGTGATTTCCACCGTTTGTCCATTGACGGTCGTGCTAGTGATGCCGAACTCAGGCTTTTCATAGTCCTTGCCCAGGCGATACACAAGTTCGTACGCTGCAGCGATACGTTGCGCGTAGGGCGCATGCGCCAGCGGAGATACCGGGTTGGTGAACAGCTTGGACGAGGCTTCCGCCCATTGGGTCAATGGGTTAAGGAAGGCACGGTTCAACTCGTGTAATTGATAAAGCATGATGTTAACTTTCAGATGAGGTAGCAATCTGGCTGGATTGAAAGGCCACCTTGTTGCAATGCATCATAAACCAGTTTCAAAATTTTGTGGCAAACCTGCACTGCCACATAGAGCCTTGTTGTTAAATACTGTTAAATTCCTAGGGGAAACACGTAGTAATCCATTGGAAACACGATGAATTCGGTATTAACGGATAAAAATACCTGTGTGTTGACAACAAGAGCATCAAGCAGCATGAAACTTATCAATATCCAGGCCCGGCCTTATAAAAACACTATTTGCCGCAAGGATACTAGAGCACGCTCCTTACGGACTTCTTACTCGGATGAATTTTTTTCATGCAAGCATCCAGGCATCAATTGTCACCAGATAGTCAAAGAGCGTTTGCACAATAGGGGTGTCAGGATTGACGCGGGACGCGCGTGTCCAAGCGGATCCGGCCGAGACATGACACTGCGCTATCGTGCGAGAGTTAAAAAAATAGGTCTATGCAGATTGGGTGGCGGACTTCCTCCATCTTGAAAGGACGCGGTGAACCGGTCCGGGTTCTCTTTTTCGCCACACAATAACTGGCTTGCCGCGGACTATTTCTACCGAATGCAGTTACATGTTTCGCCTGAATTGATTTCTTTGATACATTAGGCATATGCGCCTCAAGAAATAAACACAAACAGAGTCAGGTTCCAACATGCGTGCGCAGGGTAAATGGTCTTTTTTATTTCGTCCCAAGGTCATCGTGATCTTTGTGGCACTGATCTGCGGCGCCGTGCTCGCGCTGCTGATCAGGGAAGAGTTGCGCACGTCGGCGCAGCAGGCACGGTTCTTTGCCAGGATCGCCGGCGAAAGCAAGTATGTGGTCGACGCCGGCGTCAGCCAGACCATCCGCTTCCCGCAAAAAGCCCCGTTTGATGAAAGGCTGGGCTATTCGGAGCTGCCGGTTTTCTTGAATAAATTGCAGGCCCGCGAGTTTGAGATAGTCAAGCAGGCGCGCATCTCGTCGCGCATGGCAGAACTGGTGGATGACGGATATTTTGCGCCTTATCCGGAGAAAATACAGGGCGGCTTGAGCATACTCGATTGCCATGACCAGCAGCTATACCAGGAGCACTATCCCAAGCGCATCTATCCTGGTTTTGACGACATTGCCCCGGTATTGATACAAAGCCTGTTATTCATCGAGAACCGCGAATTGCTCGATCCCCAGTTCCCGAAGCGTAATCCTGCGGTGGAATGGGACAGGCTGACCTTGGCCTTGATGAACAAGGGAATGCAGGTATTCAATGGCGACGCCCGGACTCCTGGCGGCAGCACACTGGCGACCCAGATAGAAAAATACCGCCATTCACCTGAGGGCCGCACTTCGTCCTCCAAGGAGAAATTGCACCAGATGGTGTCAGCCGCGCTGCGCGCCTATCAGCATGGCGAAGATACTTCGGAGGTAAGGCGCCAGATCGTCGTCAATTACCTGAACACGATGCCGCTCTCGGCCAAGCCAGGCTTTGGCGAAGTGAACGGGCTAGGGGACGGTTTGTGGGTGTGGTACGGCAGGGAGTTGAACGACGTCAATCGGGTACTAAAGAACGTGGCGCAAGCCAATGGCGAGCTGGGCGAGCGGGCCCAGATGTACAAGCAGGCGCTCAGCCTGCTGATCTCGCAGCGGCGGCCGTCCTATTATCTGGACGGCAATGAGGCTGAGCTGGAGCAGCTCACGGACAGCCACCTGCGCCTGCTCGGCAATGCGGGCGTGATCAGCCCGGCACTGCGCGATGCGGCATTGAAGGCGAAGCTGAGCCGGAATGCGCAGAGGCTAAGCCTGCCGGCGGTTTCCTTCGTGACCCGCAAGGCCGCCAACACCGTGCGCACCCATCTGGCCGGTTTGCTCGGCGGCAGCCGCCTGTACGATCTCGATCGGCTCGACGTGGATGTCACCAGCACTCTGGATGCGCCGGTGCAGGAAGCCGTGACCAGCCTGCTCCGCGAATTGCGCGAACCGGCCAAGGCCGAGGCCGCCGGCCTGAATAGCAAGCAATTGCTGGACCGTGGTGACCCGGCCAAGGTGGTGTACAGCTTTACCCTGTATGAGCGTGGCGCCGACAGGAATTATTTACGGATACAGACTGACAATTTCGATCAGCCGCTGAATATCAACGAAGGGACCAAGCTAGACCTGGGCTCTACCGCCAAATTGCGCACCCTGGTGACTTATCTGGACTTGATGGAGCACCTGCACGAGCGCATGGCGGGCATGGACAAGCAGCAGTTGCGCGCGATGGAAGTGGACAAGAAGGACGTGCTGACGCGCTGGGCCCTGGATTACTTTTCCAAGACCGAAGACAAGAGCCTGGTCAGTCTATTGAATGCCGCGCTGGAGCGCCGCTACTCCGGCAACCCGGGCGAGCAATTCATGACCGGCGGCGGCCTGCACCGTTTCGATAATTTCAAGCACGAGGACGACAGCAGGATAATGTCGGTGCGCGACGGCCTGCGCAATTCGGTCAACCTGGTCTTCATTCGGCTGATGCGGGATATTGTCCATCACTATATGTTCCAGGTGCCCGGTTCTTCGGCCAGCTTGCTGCAGGATGCCGATGATCCTCGCCGCGCCGCCTACCTGTCGCGCTTTGCCGACAAGGAGGGAAAGGTATTCATGCGGCGTTTCCTGACCAAGTATCAGGGAAAAACCCCGCTGCAAGCGGAGGAGTTATTGTTTGAAAACGTCAAACCGACGGCTTCAAGGCTGGCGGCTATCCTGTTCGGCATACAGCCGGATGTCAGCCCGGCGCAATTCAAGGCATTCCTGAGCGGTAAGCTGCCGGCAAGCGTAGACCTGGGCGACAAGAAACTGCAAAAGATGTACCAGCAATATTCGCCGCAGCAAATGTCGCTGGCCGACCGCGGCTATGTCGCGCGAGTCCATCCTTTGGAGCTATGGCTGGTCGGCTATTTGCGTAGCCACCCGGAAGCGACGCAGGCGCAGGTCATGCAGGCCAGCGTGCAACAGCGGCAGGAAGTGTATTCCTGGCTGTTTTCCACGCACCGCAAGCATGCGCAGGACAAGCGCATCCTGGATTTGCTGGAGCAGGAAGGCTTCCTGGAGATCCACCAGCAATGGAAGCGCCTCGGTTATCCGTTTGAATCGCTGGTGCCTTCTTATGCGAGCGCACTCGGCGCTTCCGCCGATCGCCCGGCAGCGTTGGCAGAGCTAATGGGCATCCTGGTCAACAATGGCGTGCGCAAGCCGAATATGCGCATCAAATCCCTGCATTTCGCCGCTACAACGCCTTACGAAACCCTATTGCAGTACAGCCCAGGCAAGCAGGAACAGGTGCTGAAGCCGGAAGTGGCGCAGGCAGCGCTGGCCACCATCAGGCTGGTGGTGGAAGACGGTACCGCGAGGAGGGTGAAGCAAGCTTTCGTGCGCGCCGACGGCAGCGTCGTTCCGGTCGGCGGCAAGACCGGCACCGGCGACAATCGGTTTGACACCTTTGGCGCTCACGGGCAATTGATCGCTTCCCGCGTCGTCAATCGCTCCGCCACCTTCGTCTTCAATATAGACCAGCGCTTCTTCGGCACCATCATCGCCTATGTGCCGGGGGCACAGGCCGCCGGCTACGATTTCACCAGCGCCTTGCCGGTGCAGATACTGAAAGTGCTGGCCCCGACCTTGATGCCGCTGCTGGAGGCACCCGGCATGACCGCCGCCGGCAAAGAGGGGGCAGGCGCGGCGCAGTGCATCAACTAAGCGGACTTGCGGGATCGCGGGCTATCGCGCCTGAGCGGGAACTTCGTTTGAGAGACCAGTTTTTTATCGCAGCTGGTGCTACTTCGTCTATACTTTTCAGCTTGTCAGACCCAACGTCCCGCTTATGCACTATGTCCTAGATCTGCGCACCTTCATTTTCAGCCACTACTTTTATACTGGCTTCAGGATTGCCATTGGCGTCATCGGCCTGACTTCGGTGGTACTGGCCTATGCCGACCTGCCGACGGCCATGACGGTGTGTATCGGCGCCTTGTGCACCAGCCTGATGGATATGCCCAGCCCCTTGCGGCACAAGTTCAATGAAATGCTGTCCAGCGTATTGCTGTGTACCGCCGTTACCCTGGTGATCAGCTTGTGCGCCCCTGTGAACTGGCTGCTGAGCGTGATGCTGGTGCTGATCAGCTTCCTGGCGAGCATGATGGTAGTGTACGGCAAGAAGACCATGCCGCTGCAGTTTGCGGCCTTGTTTGTGATGACGCTGTCGATGGAAAATGAACTCAGCGCGCGCCAGGCATTCTTGCACAGCGGCCTGTTCCTGGCCGGCGGCCTGGCCTACCTGGCGTATTCCATGCTCGTGTCCTGGTTCCTGCGGCGCCGCATCAAGCAGCAGGTGCTGGCCGAGGCCTTGTTCGAACTGACCCGTTATATCGACATCAAGGCCGGCTTCTACGATACCAGCACGGACCTGAATGAACAATTCAACCTGGCGGTGCGACAGCAGATAATCCTGGCGGACAAGCAGCAAGCCTCGCGTGACCTGCTGTTGCGCGGTCGGCAGGATGAGCAGGATGCGGTCCTGGTGCAGGTGCATTTCAGGATGCTCGATTTGTATGAACTGGTGCTGGCAACGCATACCGACTATGTGGTGCTGCGGCGTTACCTGGCCGATGCGGACGTGCTGGATCTATTGCACAAGATGATAGATAGGGCCGCGCGCGACATTGAATCGATCGCCTACGCCGTGACACGCAAGCGGGCCTCGTATCCCGAAATCAGCTATCGGGAAGAAATGGCTCTGGCGGAAAAGGCCGTGGCCCGGCTGGAGCAGGACTGCCGCGACGGCAAACTGCCGGAAGAGGCATTGACCGCCTTGCGCTCTTCGATAAACAAGATACGCGATGTGATAGACATGATAGGTCAACTGCATCTGGCCACGCAGACGCCGATCGCGCCCATGCCGGTACTGCCGGAGGCGGACCTGACGCCGTTCCTGACCCAGCAAAAATATGCGCTGGGCGTGATGTGGTCCAACATGCGCTGGAGCTCGCCGGTATTCCGTTTCTCTCTCAGGGTGGCGATGGCGATCACGGTGGGCTTGCTGATCGCCGACCACTTGCCGTATGCCGCCCACGGTTACTGGATAGTCCTGACTATCGTGATTATCCTCAAGCCCAGCTTCAGCATGACCAAGCAGAGACGCAGCGATCGCCTGATCGGCACCGTCATCGGTTGCGTCATCACCTCGGCGATCCTGCACTTTGTGCATTCGCCGGCCGTATTGCTGGGCTTCCTGTTCCTGGCGACTGCCGCCGTGCCGGCTTTCCTGTACATCAAATACCGTTATGCCGCGGTGGCGGCGACGATGCAGATCCTGTTGCAAATCAACCTGCTGGTGCCCACCTCGGCCCATGTGGTCAGCGAGCGCCTGACCGACACCCTGATAGGCGCCGTGATTGCCACCGTATTCAGTTTTGTCTTGCCGAGCTGGGAATACCGGGCATTGCCGCAGCTGGTCAAAAATGTACTGGCAGATAACCAGCGCTATATCATCGCCGCCCGCGATTTGCTGCAAGCCAGGATCACCGATGATTTTGTATACCGCATCAGCCGCAAGCGCCTGATGGATAGCTTGGCCGGGCTGAGTTCGGCGCTGGTGCGCATGCTGGATGAGCCGGAGAGCAAGCACCGCGCCGTGGAAGACATCAACCTGTTTGTGGTGCAGAATTACCTGGTGGTGGCCCACGTGGCGTCTTTGCGCTTGCTGATGCGCAGGCATGTGCAAGGTATGCCGATCGAGACGGCGACCGCAATGCTGGAAGAAGCTTGCGCGCAAGTCTGGAATAGCCTGGCGCGCGCGCAGCAAAGATGGGACGCCATCATGCCGAGCAAGGCAGTCGCGGCCGAAACCAGGGTGGAGGCGCCTTTTGTCGTGGATTATGATATAGATGCGAGCGCCGTCGATGCGCATGTGCAGGCTTGGTCGGGCTGGCGCCTGCTGCAGCGCCGCACCAAGCTGCTGGCCGAAGATGCCAACAAGATCGTGATACACAGTACGGCGATCGCGCACAACCTGATTAGTACGGAAGATTAGGGCGCTGCCGCGCAGCGCTCCAGGCCGATAAAAAAAGGCATCGCGATTTTCTCGCGATGCCTTTTGCCTTTTTGGGCGGCTGTTTGCCTTTAAAACCTGCTTAAGATCCGTAGCGAGCGGGCGTCAGCGGGGTCGATGTTTCAAATGCGGCAACGCAAGAAGCGGAGCGTACCTGGGTACGTGAGCATCGCTGTTGCAACATTCGGTAGCGCATGAGCCCCGATCACGGTCGCGCAGTAGGATATTAAGCTGGTTTAGTCGAATACCGGTGTTTCCACGCCCAAAATCTTGTGCAATTTCGGCGATGTAGTGGTGTATTGCATGTGGATTTTCTTTTCAGGGAAAATGTACGGTGCGGCACCGAAGGCTGCCAACGCAGCCTCATGGAAACCGGACAAGATCAGTTTCTTTTTGCCTGGATAAGTGTTGATATCGCCGACCGCGAAGATGCCGGGGACATTGGTTTCAAACTTCTCGGTATTGACCACTCTCAACTGCTTGCGCTCGATATCCAGGCCCCATTCGGCGATAGGGCCGAGTTTTGGAGACAGGCCGAAGAATACCAGCAAGTTATCCAGCGGCATGCGGCGGGTAACGCCGTCGGCGCCGGTCACCTTGATCTCGGACAGCAGGTCATCCTTGGTCTCTATGCCGGTGACCTGGCCTATCGTCAATTGCATTTCGTAGTTGTCGCACAATTCTTTCATCTTGGCGACCGAGGCCGGCGCCGCGCGGAAATCTTCGCGACGATGCAGCAGGACGATCGATTCAGCCTTGCCGGCCAGGGCCAGGGCCCAGTCCAGCGCGGAATCGCCGCCGCCGCAAATCACCAGGTTCTTGCCGTGGAATTGCGCCGGGTCTTTCACGCGGTAAAAGACTTGCTTGTTTTCAAACGCATCTATGCCTTCCACCTTCAGGGTGCGCGGCTGGAACGAGCCGACGCCGGCCGCGATGAAGATGGTCTTGGTAATGAAGCGGGTACCCGCCGAGGTTTCCAGGTCAAAGCGTCCGTCTTCGCGCTTTTGCACCAGGGTCACTTCCTGGTTTAAATGGAAGGTGGGCTCAAACGGCTCAATCTGCTTCAGCAGATTGTCGGTCAACTCCTGGCCCGTACACACCGGCACCGCAGGAATGTCATAGATAGGTTTGTCCGGATACAGTTCCACGCATTGGCCGCCGACGATAGGCAGGGAATCGATGACGTGCGCCTTGATTTCCAGCAGGCCGAGTTCGAATACCTGGAACAGGCCTACCGGCCCCGCGCCCACGATGACGGCATCGGCTTCAATCGGATGTGCCGACTGTCCATTCGTGGCGGAAGTAGATTGATTGATATCCATACGACTATTTATTCCTGATAGATGCTATTTTACAGACGATAAAAGGCCAAGGGCTTTGCCCCTGTATAACCGGCTATCGGTGCTACGATTTGCGCTAAGACTTTTACAGCTGGAACGACATACTGCCGCCACGGATCAGCGTTGCAGGTATTGCGCCTTATCTTTGACATCTTTCCAGTCATCGGCATCCGCCAGCGGAGCAACGGTCTTGGTGATCGACGGCCACTTGGAGGTCAGCTCGAGATTGATCTTGATGTACTGTTGTTGGTCGGCAGGAACATCTTCCTCGGCATAAATTGCATTGACCGGGCATTCGGCCACGCAGACTGCACAATCTATGCATTCATCGGGGTCGATTACCAGGAAATTCGGTCCTGCACGGAAGCAGTCCACCGGACATACATCCACGCAATCGGTATAGCGGCAGCGGATGCAGGATTCGGTCACAACGTGGGTCATAACGTTCCAATCTTAAGTATTCTGGGTGTTCTATGCGGCGCAGGATAAATCCATAGCTGCAAAGCATTGTATTTTAAGGCAATTTCGCCCAACTCACAAATCAGGCTTAGATAAATTACGAATAAGCAAATACACGCCGGGCATGGCAATTGCCTCGCCAGCGCAGCCCTGTCCGTCCACAGGGCTGGGCAATGCGCTTGATAAAATGGCATCTGCCATTCAGGAAAATTTCATTGTGTTTGCTGCAGGAAAAATGCTTCGTCTGCTAACTGCTTGATTTTACACAAAAGATCCTGGCTTCCCAGCTAGCCTCCTTAGCCGCCGGACAGTTCCCCGAAATTCGTGGGGGCTGGCAATTCCTTGCGTGCCGGGCAGAGGCCGCAGATGAATAATTTATCTATTTGCCTGAATACAAATCATCAGCGGCGCATATCCCAGCGGCAGCGGTATCAGTTAAACTATTTTCATTGGCAATACTGTCGCTTGTCCGGGCTGCCTCGGCAAGCCTGCCCTCGACACAAATGAATAATTGTTGGCCTACTTACAGAAAGTAAAAAAATGAAGCCTGGTATCTTGGTTGCACGAGCGGTTTTTCCTGAAGTTATTGCCAGATTGTCCGAGCATTTTGACGTTGAATCCAACCAGGACGACGTGCTCTTCACGCCAGACCAATTGGTGGCCAAATTGCAGGGCAAGGCCGGCGTCATGTCGACGGCAAGTTCGCGCTTCAATGCCGAGATATTGGGTAAGCTGCCGGACCTGAAGATGGTCGCCAATATGGCGGTAGGGTACGACAATATAGACCTCGCCGCCTGTACCGCACGCGGCGTCATGGCGAGCAATACCCCGGATGTGCTGAATGAAACCACCGCCGATTTCGGCTGGGCCCTGCTGATGGCAACCGCGCGCCGGATTACCGAGTCCGAGCACTGGCTGCGCGCGGGAAAATGGGAGAAATGGCGTTACGATTATTTCCTGGGAGCGGATTTGCACGGATCCACACTGGGCATCATAGGCATGGGCCGGATAGGGCAGGCGATTGCGCGGCGCTCTATGGGATTTGACATGCGCGTGGTGTACCACAATCGTTCCCGCCTGAGCGAACAGCAGGAGGCGCACGCCAACCACGCGCGCTATGTCAGCAAGCAAGAGTTGTTGAGCACGGCGGACCATGTGGTGCTGGTGCTGCCTTATTCCCCGGAATCCCACCATACGATAGGGGCGGCGGAACTGGCGCAGATGAAGCCCGGCGCGACCCTGGTCAATCTGGCGCGCGGCGGCATTGTCGATGATCTTGCATTGATCGCTGCGCTGAAAGCCGGGAAGATTGCAGCGGCGGGGCTGGACGTGTTTGAGAACGAGCCCAAATTCCACCCTGATTTTTTGAGCCTGGAAAACGTGGTCCTGACACCGCATATCGCCAGCGCATCTGCGCCTACCAGAAAGGCAATGGCAAATTGCGCAGTCGACAACTTGATAGCTGGATTAAGCCGGCAACGTCCGCCCAACCTGTTGAATCCCGAAACTTTCAGATAAGCGTCAAATTTTCCAGGGCCAGGGCAGGGCGGTTTTGTCCGGGCCCGGCCGGAAGAATTAGGCTTGCAGGTCGGTGATCAAATCAACGTATTGCTGCATTGCCGCTTCCTTGGCGGTACCCGCCAAAGCGCTCCATGCGTCGTACTTGGCGCGGCCCACCATATCGGTAAAGCCGGGGCGCTCGCCGACCGCATCGCCGCTGCTGCCTTGCTTGAACAATGCGTACATCTTCAGCAATGTCATGTTGTCGGGGCGTTCCGGCAAATTCTTGGAATCTGCTTGTGCTTGAATAAATTGGTCTTGCAGGCTCATGCGCTACTCCACTGAAAAGAAAAATATTGAAAATCTTGCAGGCCCGACCATAGCACAGATGTTTTTGTGACTGAAGCGCTATGCTAGAGGGTTTATTCAGGGCAGGCGGCAAAAAAATAGAGCGCAATGCGCTCTATGGTAAGCAGGTGGAATAGCAGGCTTAGTGTATGGTCGGCTCGGCGCCACAGCATTTCTTGTATTTCTTGCCGCTGCCGCAATCACATACATCATTGCGTCCCACCTTGGGGCTTTCGCGCTTGACCGTGGCAACCCCGGATTTGCGCAAGGGCGCCCAGAAGCGGCGGATTTCAGGTATCGCCGCTTCCAGCTCTATCGCCAGCTTGTGGCATTTGAGCGGAGTGTCGACCAGGACCATCTCTTCTTCCTCTATCTCTTCCGCCCCCAGCAGGTAAACCGGGCGCAGCATCGGGGCCACGTTGGAATCCCGTATCGGCTGCCAGCTTTCTTCGCGCAATTGCATGCCTTCCCAAAAGCCCCAGGCCCAGGTTTCGCCATCGATTAATTCCTTGCCGTCCTGCTCCATCACGCAGAATAGCGGCTCGAACTCCTGCGGCGCGACTTCAAAGGTGATCGCAATCTCGTTCATGAAGCGGGCGATCAGGCTGGTAATGCGCTCCATCTCCTTTTCGTTCTTGAAGTCTGGCTCCCCCTGGTCAGGCAAGCCCCACACCAGCGGCAGCCATTCGGCCATAGGGATGACTTCCGGGCCTATCGCTATCGCAGTCAGGTAACCGTGCAAGGCGTCCATGGTCATGCCGTCGTCGCCGACCCGGTCGGACATCAGGAATTTGTCCAGTTCGTTGAATTCTTTATCGGAAAGGGGTTGGTCCAGATGCATAGTAAGGCTCTTGAATAGGTGTAAATACCGGCAGTTTAACGCTTTGTCATTCTTTAAGCGAGTTGCCTGCGGAAGAAAGCGGGCCAGGGCATATCCAAAAAGGCCGGCACGCAAGAAATCCGACAGCCATGATGGCCATGGTCGGGATAAAGCGGCCAATCAATTGTTTGATTCTTTGCCCGCCCCAACCCGTCACCTTGGAAAAAACGCGGATACTTACTTTGACAATGCTTGTAACACAAGATGTTGCCGACGAGGACGGGTAGGCGCCGCATGGACATTGATTTCGTTGCCAATCGTGCATTCGACTTTGTGCACAGGTAAGAGCTGCAAGCGTTCATCCCAACGCCTTGTTACCTAGTTGCCGCCCATACATGCAAAAAAAGCTATTTAATTTAATAAGAATATTTGATTAACTCATTGGTGTTGCTGTTTTTATCACCTAATTTAGAGTGCGCCGGCTCGCATTTACAGCGCGGGCCGTTTTTCAACTTTTCCTACAAGGAGATTGTGATGGCAAACCAAGCGCCTAACCAAAAAACACGCGGTTCCGAAAAATTATTGAGTGCGTGGAAAAATCGGACGCTCACCGAGGATTCTGTACGTGAAATTGCCAAGGCCCTGGACGAATCGCCTGCTCATGTGCTGGCGGCCAAAGTGGTGGGCGGCAGCAATGCGACTGGCGTGCAATTGTCGCTCAGTTATGAAGGCGACGATGTGCCCTGGTGCGGCAATGATCTGCTGTTCTGGCTGAAATGGCACCGCACCCACGGCGGCGAAGTACGTCCGCCCAGAATCATCATCGACGGCACGCCTTTCCCTGATTTGGTGCGGGTGGACCTGAACTTCGGCGATATAACGCCGGGTCTTCCGGAAGTGCAGGATATCCAGGTGCAACTGGCTCGCGGGGCCGGCTTCAGTGGCTAAACTCGGGCCGTCAACATTTGCCAGTCCGACTGGCATTGCACCGGTACTGCAACTGCATCCCACCCGGCGCTGCAACCTTACATGTGCGCATTGCTATACATCTTCCGGGCCAGCGGTGAGCGAGCAATTGGAGTGGGGCCTGCTGGCCGCTTGCCTGCGGGATGCAGCCCTGCAGGGTTATCGCCAGCTTGCCGTGTCTGGCGGTGAGCCGCTGCTCTACAAGCAATTGCCCGAACTGCTGTCGCAGGCGCGTGCACTGGGCATGCTGACCAGCATGACCAGCAACGGCATGCTGGCGACGCCGGCGCGCTGGGAGCGGATCGGGGCGTTGCTGGATGTGGTTGCGGTCTCGATAGACGGCACCCCGGACGAGCATGATGTTATCCGCGGGCAGCAGGGCGCTTTTGCCCGGACGCTCGCCAATCTCGCGGTAATACGCGCATCGGGTGTGCCATTCGGCCTGATTTTCACGCTGACTCAGCACAATGTGAACAGTCTGGAGTTTGTGGTGCGGCTGGCTGCGCAACATGGCGCGCGCAGCGTGCAAGTGCACCCGCTTACTTTGTATGGACGCGCCGCCGATACCATGCGCAATGCCAGGCCGGATGGACTGGAATTGCTGGTGGCGCTGGCAGAGGCGGCGAGGCTGGGCCGGCAATTGGGCGTGTCGGTCCATGTGGATGCACTCAGCCTGCAGCAATTGCATGCTTACCGCAGCCATCTGGTGCCGGAGCGTCCGGTGTCGCGCATGACGGCAGTTACCCCGGTGCTGATAGTGCAGGCCGACGGCACGGTGTTGCCGCTCACGCATGACGTCAGTCGGCGGCTATGGCTGGGCTCATTGCACGATGCTTCCCTGTCCGTACTTGCGCAAGACTGGCTGGGGGCAGGGCACGGCGACAGCCTGGCGAATGCCTGCGAGCAAACCTGGCGTGCATTGAGCGAGCACAAGAATGTCGACAATGCTGATAGTCCCGCGGTATATTGGTATGATGAAGTAGCGGCGGTCACGCGCAGCCTTGCCGAGCCGCGGCCCGTGCACCAGATGCGCGTGGCTTAGATGCAGTACGGCAAGTGACACAAAGGGAGATAATGATGGCAGAAGCTGTTGATGCCCTTATCCTGGAACTGCTGGAGTGGATAGCTTGCCACAGGCTAAACTATGCGCAGGTGCTGGAAGTCTGGCGCAGTACCTGCCCCCGGCACACCACCTGGGAAGATGCTTGCAGCGAAGGCCTGATCCAGTGCACGCCGGATGCATCAGGTGGTGCGCAGCTGGTAGGCCTGACGCCGAAAGGACTGGCCGTGCTGAGTGCGCACCTGCATGCGAACAAGACAGTGGCCTATGCTACCGCACAGGCCGCTGTTACAACCGCTGTTACAACTTGAACTGCATTCCCAATAAATTATTGCATGTCATTGCTTTCATTACGCGGCTTGGCCGCTGAAGAAAGTACAATGGCGCATGACTGAAACTACCACCCCAACTTCATTTGCAGATTTAAACCCGGATTGCGTGATGGACGCGCTGGACGACCTGGATACCCGGCAAGGTACAGGCTTTCGCTGCGATGGCCGCTTGCTGGCGCTGAACAGCTATGAAAACCGCGTTTATCAACTGGGAATGGAGCAGGGGCCGCCGCTGGTCGCCAAGTTCTACCGGCCGCGGCGCTGGTCTGATGCGGCAATCCTGGAGGAGCACGCCTTTGTGCAGGAGCTGGTACAGCAGGAGATACCGGTAGTGGCGGCGCTGGCGACGCCGGATGAGCAAACCTTGCACACTTACCGGGGCTTTCGTTTTGCGCTCTTTCCCAAGCATGGCGGGCGGGCGCCGGAACTGGATGACCGGGACACGCTGGAGTGGCTGGGGCGCTTTATCGGCCGCATACACGCTGTCGGCGCCGTCCAAGCGTATCAATCCCGGCCGGCCCTGGATATCTCCAGCTTCGGCCGGGTTCCCTTGGAGTTTTTGCTGGCAAACAACTTTATTCCGCCCGATTTGCTGGATGCCTACCGGAGCACCGCCAACATGGTGCTGGATGGCGTGGCGCGTTGTTATGAGCGAGCCGGCGACGTGTCCAGGATACGCTTGCATGGTGATTGCCATATAGGCAATGTCTTGTGGACCGAGGCCGGCCCGCATTTTGTCGATTTTGACGATAGCCGCATGGGCCCTGCGATCCAGGACCTGTGGATGCTGCTGTCGGGCACGCGGGCCGAAATGACGATACAGCTCAGCGACATTCTGGCCGGCTATGAAGATTTCCAGGATTTTCAGCCACGCCAATTGCACCTGATCGAGGCCTTGCGCAGCCTGCGCCTGCTGCATTATTCCGCATGGCTGGCGCAGCGCTGGGACGATCCCGCGTTCAAGCAGGCCTTCCCCTGGTTTAATACCCAGCGTTATTGGCAGGACAGGGTGCTCGAATTGCGGGAGCAGGTCGCGCTGATGGATGAGCCGCCTTTGAGCTTATATTGATCGCCTAGTCGTCCAGCAAGACTGAACCGTCCGGCCCCCATTTGACCTTGGTGATGCCGGGTTCCAGCTCCTCCAGCTGCTTTGCTTCTTGTTCTTCCGGGCTCAATGCGTCGCGCTGCGCGCGTTGTACGTCCGCCAATTTACGCTCGTCCACCAGTTGATCGTGACGGGCGATCGCCAATTGCACCACCTGTTCCAGCTCGGGCGTAGTCCAAGGCTTGACGATGTATTTGAATACTTCGGCCTCATTGATCGCCCCCATCACGGTGCCGAAATCGGCCGAGGCGCTGAGCATCATCCTGACCATGTCCGGCTGGACTTCCTTGGCTATCCGGAGGAAATCAACGCCGTCCAGGCGCGGCATATGGTAGTCGGAAATCACGAAGTCGAAAGCCACTTCGCCCAGGCGCTGGATCGCTGCCTGCGATTCGCTAAATAATTCAATTTCGATATCCATGCGTTTTGCAATCGGGCGCAAGCTGCGCTGCAAGGCGTGCAGGATATTTTGTTCATCGTCGACGAGTAAAATGCGGCGCATCACTTTCTCCTGCGTATGCGGACTGTCAATTGGCCACCGTGGGTTGCATCGTAAAGCATCATCTTTTCTATCATACGCTCACTTAACACATGTTCAGTGGGCAATAATAAAACACCGTCGCGTGACATCAGGTCGCGCGACAGTACCATGCCTTGCTGTAAATCTTTTGCGGCCACCTCGACATCGTCTATTTCCTCTTCCTCTCCAACGCCGGTAACGACATACCTGAAGGCGGCGACCACTTTCTCGTCATAGCGATTGCCGGCGCCCCTGAGTATCAATCTTTGCGCTTCCTCGGCGGCCACCCGGCGCTGTACCAGGACGCCTTGCTGCAAGTTGTCGTAGTCGCTGGCAACTGCCAGGATGCGGGAGCCCAGCGGGATGCCGTCTGCGCCCAGACCATCCGGAAAACCGGCCCCGTCATAACGCTCATGCTGCGAACGCAGTATCCTGGCGGTGGCTTGCAAGTCTTCCAGCGGCATCAGCAGCTGTTCCGCGCGTATCGTATGCTTGTGGAACTGGCCCAGTTGCTCGCCATTCATCATATTCACGGGAATGGCCAATAATTCATCTGAAAAGCCGATTTTCCCTATGTCCGCCAGCAAGCCGGCGACAAAAATCTCCTGTGCTTCGCGGGCATTCATGTCCATCCTCAGCGCTATCCTGCGCGCCAGGTCGGCTACCCTGCGCGAATGGCCGGCCAGTTTGCCGCCACGCATCTCTATCACATTGGAAAACACCTTGATCGAGGTCAGGAAATTGTTTTTCAGCTTCTCGTTAGCCTTTTGTAATTCTACAGTGCGCTCCTGGACCTTGGCTTCCAGGCTGGCGTTGAGTAATTTCAGTTCCTCATTCTGGCGATGGGTCAGGGCTTCCAGCCGCCGTTTTTCTGTTTCCAGGGCTTTGCGCTCCAGCGCCTGGCGAACTACCAGCGCGATGTCATGATCGTCCCAGGGCTTGGTGATATAGCGGTATATTTCACCGCGATTGATGGCTTCGATAATCGACTGCACGTCCGCATACCCGGTCAGCAACAGGCGTATGGTGTCCGGCCAGCGCGAGCGCACGTGCTCCAGGAAGGCCGCGCCGTCCATGACCGGCATGCGCATGTCGGAAATAACCAGGTCCACGGCCTCGGCTTCCAGCAGGGCCAGGCCTTCATGCCCGCCAGGTGCGGTCAGCACCGTGTAGCCTTTGGCCCGGAACAAGCGACGCAGCGACGACAGGATATTCGGTTCGTCATCCACGCACAATATCCTGCACGGCGCCTCAGCGCCCATGGTTTCGCTCATCCGGCACCACCCTCGCGACTTGGCGTTGAATTATCGGTGTCAATATGCTTGACGGGCAGGCTGACGGTAAAACAACTTCCCTTGCCGGGTTCGCTGGTCACCTGGATTTGCCCATTATGTTTTTTGACGATGCCGTAAGAAAGCGACAAGCCCAGGCCTGTCCCTTTTCCTATAGGCTTGGTGGTAAAGAAGGGGTCGAAAATGCGCGACATCACATCCTTGGGAATGCCTGAACCGGTGTCGGACACCTCTACGTGCACACACTCGTCCAGCAACCAGGTGCGGATGGTGATCGTGCCGCGTTCACTTCCTATTGCGTGTGAGGCGTTCACGACCAGGTTCATGATCACCTGGTTGATCTGTGACGGCAGGCATTCGACCTCAGGTATCGGGCCATAATCCTTGACCACGTCGGCCTTGTATTTGATCTCGTTGTTGACGATGTTCAGCGTCGAGTCTATGCCCTGGTGCAGGTCGGCCCATTGCCACTCCTGGTTATTATCCACTCGGGAAAAATCCTTCAGGTCCTGGACGATCTTGCGGACCCGGGCGATTCCCTCCTTGGATTGCTGCATCAGCACAGGGATATCCTCTTTCAGGAAATCCAGTTCTATCCTTTCCCGTGTTTGCCTGAGTTTTTCTGCAATGGCCGGCACGGCGATATGTTTTTCGGTTTCCTCATAGGCGTTTAACATCTGGAATAGCAACTCCTGATAGTTTTCCAGCGTGCCGAAATTGGAAAAGATATAACCGACCGGATTATTGATTTCGTGGGCCACGCCTGCCGCCAATTGGCCTATGGAAGCCAGCTTTTCAGATTGCAGCAATTGCTCCTGCGCCTTGCCCAGTTGGGCATTCAGTTCGGTTAGCTCGGTATTGCGCCTGATCAATTCATGTTCGACCGTTTCCCGTTGCCGGATATCGGCTTCCAGCTGGTTGTTGGCATCGGCTAATTGTGCGGTCCTCTTCTTGACCAGGTTTTCCAGGTTGTCGTGCGCCTGTCTCAAGGCGCTTTCCGCCTCGCGCCTCTCGGTAATATCTTCCAGGCTCTCTATGGCGCCGACGATCTCGCCGCGATTGTTATACAGCGGGGCGGCGGTAAAGTGTATCCATAAGCCGCTTTGCCCCAGATTGGGAAAAAAATCATCGGCCTCGTAGGCGCCCTTGATCAGTTGCGACTCCTTGAATTTCTGGCTATAAAATTCATTGATGCGTTGCTCGGCATCGTCGCCAATGATCAGGTCGGCCAGCACCGGCCGCTTGTTGCGGTAAAACGGCGCCCACTGCCTCTTGGTTTGCACCATGGCGGCGGAGGAATACCCGAGCATGTGCTCGCAGGCCTTATTCCAGTGCGTAATCACATGTTCATTATTGATGACGAAGGTAGGCACCGGGTTGCTGTCCAAAAATTGCGAGAGCTCAAATCCCATCAGGTTCAGCGCAGCTTGATCCGGCGTATCTTCCGGCAGCAGCAGGCGATGGGCGCCTTCCATCGTTTCTCGCTCCATGCTTGAAGCGGAAAATATGTCTGCCGTGGCAGGCAAGGGCTTGTTTTCATTAATCACTTTGTTGTCCCGTTAATTAATGAGTATTTGGCAGATTTCTTCAAATTGTTTCTCGGTTTCCTTGAAAATCTTTGCGCTCAGCTCTTGTGTCAGCTTCAGCTTGTCCCAGGCGTCCTTGCAAATGACCGGCACCAGCGCTTCTTCATCCTGGGACAGATCGAGGGCATGCGTCATCACATCGGCAACGTGCACGATGGCGGTCAATACGCTGTCATTGCTCTGATCGGCACTATGGTGATTTGCCACCGCCTTTTGCATCTCTTCAGGGAATTTCCAGTACTCGGTCAGCACCTTGCCCACTGCCGCATGGTCGGTCGCCAGGATTTCGCGCTCAGCGTCGAGGATATAGCTATCCTGCTCAATCCGCCTTTCCATGACTTGCTCATATTTTTCAGCGTAGCGGGTTACCAGCACCAGCTTGCCTATGTCGTGCAATAGCCCGGCCGTAAACGCATAATCCTGGTTGGCCTTCACGTGGCTGGCCAGTTGCTTGGCACACACTGCAGTGGCGATCGAGTGCCGCCAGAATGATGAAAAATTGAAGCGGCTGGCTTTGCCCGTTGCGAAGCTTCCCGTAATTGCCGTCGTGGTAATCAGCGTCCTGACGCTGCGAAAACCAAGGATGGCGATTGCCTCCTGGATGCTGGTGATCTTATGCTGCATCCCATAGAACGAGGAATTCGCCAGTCGCAATGTCTTGGCGGTCAGGGCCTGGTCATGCGATATTTTGACGGCTATGCTGTCGACATCGATTTCCTCGTGATCTATGCTATTCAGCAATTCAGTTACCACGGCGGACAGCGCGGGCAACTCCTGGATTTTCTTGATGATATCGAGCACGGGAATATTATTCATATTTTTTGCCGATGCGGTAAATGGATACATAGTCCATCAGCAAGCGGTCAAGCTCCCCGATGTAGGATTTTCGGAACAATTTGGTCAGGCGATTTTTTACGCGCTCCTGCTCCAGGCGCGGGTCCACGGCCGGCTCATCGGCGCCGACTATGCTGATATCCGTCACGCCGCGGCGCAGCAATGATTTTATGGATGAATCGGTCAACACGGTGCCGGCGGGCAGCAACACATTACCATGATCGTCCTGCAAGTTGGCGGCGATCTGCATGCCGGCTTCAGCCTGCTCCAGCGCCAGTTGTATGATATTAGCCATGATGTGGGGCCTGCTTAAAAGTAATTAATTTGCCACGAGATTTAGAGCGCTCTCCCATGGTCCGCCAGCTTACCTGGAAGGCCTGATCGCCCAGCGCCAGCTGGAAGACTTCTCCCTCCCTGGTTTTTTTAACCTCCTCGCTAAATTCCGGCAAGAAGTCGTCAATATCCGATCCCAGTATTGGCGACGCCGTCAGGAATAATATTTCTGCCGCAGAATTGATAAAGGCGATCATATTGTCGTCGTCTATGGCGATCAGCGGCAACGGTATATGCTGCAAGGCTTCCCTGACAATTCCGAGGCTGATTTCGTCGCGCTTGATTTGCTGCTGCTTTTGATCGAGGATCTCGGCCAATTGCCTGTTGGCCTTGGCTAACTCCTGGTTCGTGGTCTGGATCTGCATGGTCAGGCGGCGATTCTCGTCCGCCATTTCCTTGTAGTGAAAGGCTTCCTGGATATTGGTCCGTAACAGTTCATCTTCCCAGGGCTTGGTCAGAAATTTATAGATTGCCCCTTCATTGATTGCATCGGTGATCGACTGCAGTTCGGTATACCCGGACAGTACGATGCGCACTGTGTCCGGATGACTTATTTTTGCGGTGCGTAAAAACTCGACCCCGGTCATGTTAGGCATTCTTTGATCGGAGATGATGACGTCGACCTTGTTTTTTTCCAGGATTTCCAGCCCCTCCTGGCCGCTATTGGCCAGCAGTATCTGGTAGCCGTCACGGCGCAGCAAGCGCTTCAGAGAAGCCAGGATATTTGGCTCGTCGTCCACCAGCAATAAGGTGCGCGGCGGTTTCTCCATGCGCCGCAGATGTTCCGGCAAACGGTGGTCCGACCGCAGCAAGTCCGTCATTTCTGCCGCGGGCAGGGGCTTGGAAAACAAGTAGCCTTGAATTTCATCGCACATCTGGTTGCAAAGAAACTCGCATTGAACATCGGTTTCCACACCCTCGGCAATCACCCGCAATCCCAGGCTGTGCGCCATGGAGATCACCGCATTGGAAATGGCGGCGTCGCCAGCATTGGTATTGATATCCTTGACAAAAGACTGGTCTATCTTCACATAGTCGAAAGGGAAGTGCTTCAGGTAGCTGAGGGCCGAATAGCCCGTGCCGAAATCGTCCAGCGCCAGCGAGATTCCCAGCGTCTTGAATTCCTTCAGCACCGCCTCTATCGAGACATTATTGTTCATCAGGATGCTCTCGGTGATTTCCAGCGAAATCATATTCGCAGCAATGCCCAGGCTGGAAAGTGTGCCCATCAACTTGCTGGCAAACAGCGGGTCCTGGAACTGCCTGGCCGAAACATTGATGGCGACGTTGGGGGCCAGTAATCCTTCCTCTGCCCAGCGGCGCATGTCGTCACAAACCTGGGCCAATACCCAGTCGCCTATCCGGTTAATCAGGCTCGATTCTTCTGCGATGGGGATGAAGCGGGCGGGCGGGATCATGCCCAGCGCCGGATGCTTCCAGCGTACCAGTGCCTCCAGTCCCGCCATCCTGCCAGTCTGCAAGTCGGCCTTGGGCTGATAATGGATGATTAACTGATTGTTGGTTATCGCCATATGCAGGTCGCTGGCGATCGTAATTTTCTCCAGCATTTTTTCATTCATGTCCAATGAAAAAAACTGGAAATTATTCCGGCCCTGGTCCTTGGCGCGGCTTAGCGCAATATCCGCGTATTTGGACAAGGTGCCGGCATCCTTGCCGTCCTGCGGATACAGCGCGACGCCCATGCTGCAGGTAACGTGGAAGTTCCTGCCATTGATAAAAAAAGGTTTTGCGATCAGGTGCGAAATTTTTTCGCAGATCAGGCCGACGTGACCAGATTCGTCGACGTCCTTGAGCACCATCACAAATTCGTCCGCGCCATGATAGGAAACGGTGTCTCCCTCTCGCACGCATTTGTGCAGGCGTTCGCCTATGCCTTTCAATATCTGGTCGCCGGTCGAATAGCCGACGCCGTCGTTGATCAGCTTGAAGTGATCCAACCCCAGGTGCACGACGGCGACTATGCTGTCTTTTCTATCCGCCAGCAGGAATGCCTGACGCATCCTGTCGGTCAATAAGCCGCGATTGGGCAGGCCGGTCAGCTCATCGTGGGTTTGATGGAAACTGAGCGCCTCCATTTGCTGGTCGTTCTCCAGCGCTTTTTGCGAAGCGATGAAATACGAATCCAGTGCCACGCCAATATCGAAGAAGATGATCTTGGTCAGCGTATTGACGTAGGCATTGAAGCTGTCAAAGCGACTCTCGCTTGCCTCCCACAAAATCGGCAGCAGGGCTTGCAGATATTTGCGGTAGATGCCCAGATACCATTCAGGCTCCAGTCCCAAGTCCTGCAGGATGATTCCGGCATTGATACGGTTGCGGATATGGTTTTGGTCGCAGGGGACCTCGATCATGGTCGACGAGTAGGCTTCCTGGACAATTTTGAGCCTCTCGGTATTCGCCGATTGCATCAGCGCAGCCAGTTGCGGGCTGGCACGCATATGCGCATACAGCAGTTCGTCAAAATGCTGGCGATAGGCGTGCAGTTTGTCACCCAGGCTGGCCAGGACCTCGATGTCTGCCTGCTCGAAATCGAGCTGATGCAGGCGCTTGGAAATGGCGTCTTCATTCCTGTCTATCGCTTTTAGCAGGGTATCGACATCAATCTTGTTGCCACGATCGGGTTCGTTAGACATGGGAATGTATCTCTTGCTCGGTGAATTGTTAACCTTGCCTGCAGGCTCCCGGGATGCGTCCTAGCCGGAACTATTGGCTTCCTGGCGTACCGGCAGGTGTATCGTGAATGTGCTGCCTTTCCCCAGTTCACTGCTGACGTCGATGTGGCCGCCGTGCTTCTTGATGATTCCATACGACAGGGACAGTCCCAGGCCGGTGCCGCTGCCTATGGGTTTGGTCGTAAAAAACGGTTCAAAGATGCGATGCAGGTTTTCCGGCGGAATACCCGAGCCGGTATCGCTGACCTTGACCCAGATCCAGTCGCCATGGCCGGCCTCGCTACTGGCGCCGGTACTGATATGGATGACCCCGGTATCCTTGATGGCGTGCGAGGCATTCACCAGCAAGTTCATGAAGACCTGGTTCAATTGCGAAATCACGCATTTGATCGGGGGCAGCACGCCGTAGTCTTTCACTACGTTGGCCTTGTACTTGATTTCGTTCATGACGATATTCAGGGTGCTGTCCATCCCTTGATGGACATCGGCTTCCTGCCAGTCGGTTTCCCCCACGTGCGAAAAATCCTTGAGGGACTGGACGATGTCTTTCACGCGCTTCAAGCCGTCCATGGATTCCCTGACCAGGTCTTCCACATCTTCCTTCAGGAACGCCAGATCGGCCTTTTCCTTCAATGCCGCAATTTGCTCGGAAATTTCAGCTGGCGGAGGGAATTGTTCGAATAATCTGTCGTATTGGGCGATCAGTTCAAACAAGGTGCCGACATAGGTTTGCAGCGAGCCCATATTGGAATTGACGAAGCCCACGGGATTATTGATTTCATGGGCGATACCGGCGGCCAGCTGCCCGACCGAGGCCATTTTTTCAGATTGCAGCAGCTGCTCATGGGCTTCCTGCAGTTTTTTGATCAGCAATTGCTGCTCTTCACCCTTTTTTTGCAGCGTTTCCTCCATCTGCTTGCGCTGCGTAATATCGGTCAAGGAGCCGACCACCTCAATCGGCTTGTCATCCTGGTCACGGACCAAATGCAGCATGTCATGCATCCAGACATAGTCACCGGACTGGCTCAGGAAGCGGTATTCGTAGGTACGTTGTCCCTCGGTGAACAACATTGCCAGGCTGGAAAAAATATTGGGAGCATCATCGGGATGGATGTGGTTAAACCAGAAATTCGGGTCTGCCACCATTTCCTCGGGGTGATAACCCAGCACCTTATACGCGTTCCCGCTGACAAAGGTCATCTTGAAATCCCCGGTAGGGACGCTGGTATAGATGATGGCCGGAGTATTGTCTATCAGGTATTGCAAGCGGGTCGTCAAGGCGGCGGGTCCCCCTGTAGTGACGGCCGTGTTTAGGGACGTGGAACGCCCACTGGCCGCGGAGGGGGAGCTAAGCTCGTCGAATTGATTGGTCATCGTTTTCGCAATGCAGACGAAACTACCGATAGTTGACGCAAAATACTTTTCTATATGTTAATACAGATTAGCAAAAAATCAATCGTTACCGGCTCGCTATCCTAATACTGGCCTCTTTTGCCTGTTACAGGCTCTTTGATCGCCCGGCTATCCATTACAATACCGGCATTCCCTATCCCAATCCCTTATTTGCACAGATCATGACCCAGGACGAACTCAAGCAGGAAGTCGCACGCGCGGCGATACAGTATGTTGTCGAAAATGAAATTATCGGCGTCGGCACCGGCTCTACGGCCAACTTCTTCATCGATGAGCTGGCCAGGATGAAGGACAGGATCAAGGGCGCGGTGGCATCCTCGGAAGCCACCGCAGCGCGCCTGAGGTCGCATGGAATCGCCGTGCTGGACCTGAACCAGGTTACGTCCATGCCGGTGTATATCGACGGCGCCGACGAAATCACTGCGCAGGGAGCCATGATCAAGGGCGGCGGCGCCGCATTAACCCGCGAAAAGATCGTGGCCTCAGTGGCCGAAAAGTTCATCTGCATCGCCGACGGCTCCAAGCTGGTGGATACGCTGGGCAAATTTCCCTTGCCGGTAGAGGTGATCCCGATGGCGCAGGCCGTCGTGGCCCGCAAGCTGACGCTGCTGGGCGGCGAGCCGCGCCTGCGCCTGAAGGACGGCCAGCCTTTGCTGACCGACAACGGCAACATGATCATCGACGTCCACGGCCTGCAGATCGCCGATCCGCTGGTAATGGAGGCCGCGATCAATAATATCGTCGGCGTGGTGACGGTGGGCCTGTTTGCCAGGCAGGGCGCCGATGTCTGCTTGCTGGGAACCAGTGCCGGAGTCAAAACCCTGACCTTTTAACTGCATTGCATGCAATCCGCCCCAGGATTGAAAAAGCCCGCTTGGCGATCGCCGGGCGGGCTTGTAAGGCTAGCCGGCTTGCGACCGGCATCTCTTATGTTTATTCCGTCGGCGGAACATAGCCGGATGCAGCATCCGCGCCGTCGCCAAAGAAGTGCTTTTCCATCTGGGTCGCCAGGTATTTGCGGGCACGGGTATCGGCCAGGTTCAAGCGGTTCTCATTGACCAGCATGGTCTGGTGCTTGAGCCAGGCAGCCCATGCCTCCTTGGAAACACTCTCGTAAATCCGCTTGCCCAACTCACCTGGGTAAGGCGGGAAGTCCAGGCCTTCAGCTTCCTTGTCCAGTTTGATGCAATGTATCATGCGTGCCATTTTACTAACTCCTAAGTCTTATCTTATATCTTATCAAGCGTTTTGTCTAAAGCGGGGCGATTATAACTGTTTAATCAAAACCAGGGATTTGCGCTGCCAGTTATACATCTTTTGCCGGTCTTTCGGCAGGTCGTCCACGGTGGCGCTGACGAAACCCCGTTTCAAGAACCAATGCGCGGTACGGGTGGTCAGCACAAACATCGAGTGGAAGCCGGCGCGCCTGGCGCGTTTTTCCATATGTTTCAAGATGCGCTCGCCGTCGCCCTGGCTTTGCACGTCCGGGTTCACCGTCAGGCACGCCATTTCCGCCATTTTCTCTATGGGGAAGGGATACAGGGCGGCGCAGCCAAAGATGACCCCGTCATGCTCGATCACCGAGAAGTAGTTGATTTCGCGTTCTATCAATTCGCGCCCACGCTTGACCAGGGTGCCGTCCGCTTCCAGCGGTTCGATCAGCTTGATGATGCCGCCTACGTCTTCTATCGTCGCTTCGCGCAGGCTTTCCAGGTTTTCGTGGCTGATCATGGTGCCGACGCCGTCATGCGTGAACAATTCGAGCAGGGCCGAGCCGTCCATCTGGTAGGGCACGATATGCACCCGGGGCACGCCGCCGCGTGAAGCCTTGATCGCATGCTCCAGGTAAAAGGCCGAGTCCGGCGGCAGGTAGCCGGCTTTTAACTCTATGTCCGCCTGGGTGGCGGATAGCTCGCGCAATTCGTCATTGTCCCTGTCCTGCATCATCGGCGTTTCACTGATGAAAATCAGCTTGTCGGCGCGCAGGGCGGTTGCGGCGGCGACGGCCACGTCTTCCATGGTCAGGTTGAAGGCTTCGCCGGTGGGAGAAAAACCCAGCGGTGACAGCAATACCGGGCTGCCGGCTTCCAGGATGCGGTGCATCACGTCGTAGGCCACCTTGCGGGCGATGCCGGTCAACTGGAAGTCCACGCCGTCGACGATGCCGATAGGCTTGGCAGTGACAAAATTACCCGAAATGATACGCACCGCAGCATGCGCCATCGGCGTATTCGGCAAGCCCTGGCTGAATGCGGCCTCGATATCCAGGCGCAGCTCGCCCGCCGCTTCTTTCGAGCACTCCAGCGCCGCGGTGTCGGTAATCCTGATCCCGTTGTGGAAGCGTCCCTCGACATTCCTGAGCGCCAGCTGCTCTGCAACTTGCGGCCGGGAGCCGTGGACCACGACGATCTTGATTCCCAGCGCATGCAGCAGCGACAAATCCTGGGCCAGCACGGGCAGGGCGCCGGACATGACCAACTCGCCGGGAAAGGCGACCACAAAAGTCTTGCCGCGAAAGGCGTGGATATACGGCGCGACCGAGCGCAGCCAGTGTACGAATTGAACGGGATTTTCCATGCGGGCATTATAATCCGAGATACCCGGCTATCGTCACTACTGGCCGCGCCGGCCACGCATTTAATACATAAAATTGCGCATCCGGCTGCCAGGCCAGGCGCGGACGGACAATAGGGGTGACGGGCATCTGTAGCAAATTTGCACGTAAATTGCAGCGATAGGGAAGGAATAGGCAGGGAATAGGGTGCCCGGGTGAAAAATCTGGGATAATCCGCAGCGCTATGTCGAATACTAATCAAACGAAAAAAACTCCCCCCAAAGCAGTGACCGATTTGCGCCAATTGCGCGACTCCTTGCGAAAATCCCAAGCAAACCAAGAGGCAAAGGAAGAACCTGCCAGGAAGCCTGAAACCCAGGCCGATGCCCAGCGCAAGCCGCAAGCCAAGCCGGCCACACCGCGTGCAACTGGTTCCGCCGCCAGTCCCGTATCTGGACCAGCTTCCGGGCTCGCATCTGGACCTGTGCGCAATCCGCTGCCACCCATCAGCTTCCCCGAGGAATTGCCGGTATCCGGCCGGCGCGCCGAGATCGCCGAGGCCTTGCAAAACAACCAGGTCATCATCGTCTGCGGCGAAACCGGTTCCGGCAAGACCACGCAATTGCCTAAAATCTGCCTGGAACTGGGGCGCGGACAGAAAGGCATGATAGGCCATACCCAGCCACGCAGGATTGCCGCCTCGTCGACCGCAAAGCGGATTGCCCAAGAGCTGAATTCGCCGCTGGGCGAACACGTAGGCTTCAAGGTGCGTTTTACCGATACCCTAAGCAAGGGCGCCTCGGTCAAGCTGATGACCGACGGTATCTTGCTGGCGGAGACGCAGACCGATCCGCTGTTGAAGCAATACGACACCATCATCATCGATGAGGCCCATGAGCGCAGCCTGAACATCGACTTCCTGCTGGGCTACCTGAAGCAGATCCTGCCCAGGCGCCGCGACCTGAAGCTGATCATCACTTCGGCGACCATCGACGCGCAAAGATTTGCCAATCACTTCGGTGAAACCGTCGATACTAGCGAGGGCCCGGTGATCAAGCCGGCGCCGGTGATCGAAGTATCGGGCCGCCTGTATCCGGTGGAGGTCAGATACCGGCCGGTGCAGGACACCGACAAGGATAAAGAGCGCGACTTGATGACGGCGATCACCGACGCTGTCGACGAACTCTGCCGCCTGGGTTCCGGCGACGTGCTGGTGTTTTTGCCCGGCGAGCGCGAAATACGCGACACCGCCGAAGCCTTGCGCAAGCATCATCCTGCGCACGTGGAAATCCTGCCGTTGTTTGCCCGCCTGTCGGTGCAGGAGCAGGAGCGCGTATTCAAGATATCCAATGCGCGCCGCATCGTCTTGGCCACCAATGTGGCCGAGACTTCGCTGACCGTGCCGGGCATCCGCTATGTGGTCGATGCCGGCCTGGCCAGGGTCAAGCGCTATAGCTATCGCAACAAGGTTGAGCAATTGCAGATAGAGGCGGTGGCGCAGTCGGCCGCCAACCAGCGTGCCGGCCGTTGCGGCCGGGTCGCCGCCGGCGTCTGCATACGCCTGTATGGCGAGCAGGACTATCTGCAAAGGCCAAAATTCACCGAGCCCGAGATCCTGCGTTCTTCGCTGGCCTCGGTCATCCTGCGCATGAAGACCCTGCACTTGACCGATGTCGAGAGCTTCCCGTTTATCGAGCCGCCGCTGGGGCGGGCGATTGCCGACGGCTACCAGTTATTGCAGGAACTGGGCGCCGTCGACGATGCCAATCGCCTGACGCCGCTGGGCCGGCAATTGGGCAAATTGCCGCTCGACCCAAGGGTGGGGCGCATGATACTGGCAGCCAGGGAAAACCAGTGCCTGAGCGAGATGCTGGTGATCGCCGCCGCCTTGTCGGTGCAGGATCCGCGCGACCGCCCTATGGAAGCGCAGGCCGCAGCCGACCAGGCGCACAAGAAATTTGCCGACGAAAAATCGGAATTCCAGAGCTACCTGAAAATCTGGAAATGGTTTGAAGACGCGATCGAGCACAAGAAGACCAATCGCCAGCTGATGGACAATTGCCGCGCCAATTTCCTGTCGCAATTGCGGTTGCGTGAATGGCGCGACGTGCATAGCCAATTGCTGACGATAGTGCGCGAACAGGGCTGGCGCCTGAACGAGCCGCCGGCAACCTATGAACAGCTGCACACGGCGCTGCTGACCGGCTTGCTGGGCAATATAGGCTACAAGTCGGAAGAAGAGGCGCACTACCTCGGTGCGCGCGGCATCAAGTTCTTTGTCTGGCCCGGCTCCAGCCTGGCCAAGAAAGCCGGACGCTGGATCATGGCGGCCGAACTGGTCGATACTACCCGCCTGTACGGGCGCTGCATCGCGCAGATCCAGCCCGAGTGGCTGGAGCGCGTGGGCGGTCATTTGCTGAAAAAATCCTATGGCGAACCGCGCTGGGAAAAACGCGCCGGCCAGGTCTCGGCCTTCGAGCGCGCCACCCTGTATGGCCTGGTGGTGTATAGCCAACGCCGCATCCAGTACGGCCTGACCCATCCGGCAGAGGCGCGCGAAATTTTTATCCGCGACGCGCTGGTGGCCGGCGAGCTGGATACCCGCGCCCCTTTCTTTGCGTTCAACCAGAAGCTGGTGCGCGAGATCGAAAACCTGGAGCATAAATCGCGCCGGGTCGATGTGCTGGTCGACGAAGAACTGATCGCCGCGTTTTACGATAAGCTGGTCCCGGCCGATGTCTGCAATGCGGTCCAGTTCGAGCAATGGCATAAGCAGGCCAGCGCCGACAACCCCAAGCTGCTGTACCTGAACCGCGAAGAACTGATGCGGCATGAGGCGGCCGGCATTACCACCGAGCTGTTCCCCAAGAGCATGCAGGTGTCAGGCGTGGCGCTGCTGCTCAGCTACCATTTCGAGCCCGGCAGCCCGCGCGACGGCGTTACCTTGACGGTGCCGCTGTTTTCACTGAACCAGGTATCGGCCGACCGCAGCGAATGGCTGGTGCCCGGCATGCTGAAGGAAAAAGTGCATTTGCTGCTGAAGTCCCTGCCGCAAAAGATACGCCGGCATTGCGTGCCCTTGCCCGACTTTGCAGCCGGCTTTTGCGAGCGCAATGAGTTTGGTACCGGCAATTTCCTGGATGTTCTGATCGCCGATATCCGCGAACAGACCGGCCTGTTGACCAAGAGCACCGATTTCAAGTTTGAAACCCTGCAAGCCCACCATTTGATGAATTTCAAGATCGTCGATGAGCATGGGCGGCAACTGGAAATGGGGCGCAACCTGGCGGCGCTGCGCGCCGAGTTTGGTGGCCAGGCGCGCGAAAGCTTCCAGCGCATCGCCTCTGCTGAAAAACTCAGCTTGCTCGATTCCGGCGCCGGTGCCAGTGCCAGTAAAGGGTCGGCCGAACCCGGCAAGCCAGCCAGCGGCAAGTTTGGGGCCGTATCCAGCGCTACCCCGGCCAAAGTGGCGATCAAACAGGAAAACCTGACCGCCTGGACCTTTGACAGCTTGCCGGAACTGCTGGAAATTCAGCAGGGCAAGCAAACCTTGATCGGCTATCCGGCCCTGGTGGATAAAGCCAGTCATTGCCAGATCGAGGTATTCGACGATCCGGACGAGGCCGCACGCGTGCACAGGATAGGCTTGCGCCGCCTGTTTGCGTTGCAATTGAAGGAGCAGGTCAAATTCCTGGAAAAAAACATCCCCGGTCTGCAGCAGATGGGCATGCAATTCATGGCGCTGGGCTCGCAGGAAGAATTGCGCGACCAGATCATTCAGGCTGCACTGGACCGGGCCTGCATGCAGGATCCCTTGCCCAAGAATTCCGGCGAGTTCAATACCCGCCGGGAAGAGGGCAAGTCGCGCTTGAACCTGCTGGCCAATGAAATCGCCAGGCTGGCGGCGCACATTCTCGGCGAATACCACGGCTTGCCGAAAAAACTGCAAGGCCTGAAAGCCCATGGGCAAGCGGCGGCCGACATGCAGGCACAATTGCAGGCGCTGCTGAGCAAGCGCTTCATCACCGACAACGACTACACGCAATTGTCGCACTTCCCGCGCTACCTGAAGGCAGTGACGGTGCGCATGGACAAACTGAGGGCGGATCCGGCGCGGGACGCCAAGCTGATGGCCGAATGGCAGTCGGTGGCCCAGCCTTTCCAGCGCATGCCGAAGAAGGGCGAGCAAAATGCCGATCCCAAACAGGTCGAATTCCGCTGGCTGCTGGAGGAATTGAGGGTATCGCTGTTTGCGCAGGAACTGCGCACGCCGATGCCGGTGTCGGTGAAGCGGCTGCAAAAGGTGTGGGAATCGATGCAGCGATGAAGTGCTCCGACCAACATGACCTGGTGCTACTAGGAGAGTAGGAGAGTCGTGTAAAAAAGCATGGTCCACGAAAGGCACGAAAGGTACAAAAGGCACGAAAGAAACCGGCTTTAAAAAGCCCCTGACCAGTTTGGAAGAGTGTAGTTCAGGGCTTGCATACTTTCGTGTTTTTCGTACCTTTCGTGGACAAAGAACGCTTTGGCGCTCATGTAAGGTCGGCTATAAAAAAGCCCCGCTCGTCAAGAGCGGGGCTTTGCTTTTTGCTGGTGCAATTATTTGCGTTTTGCCTGGATTGCTTCTATCTGGTCCATGATCTTGTTCATCCGTGCGAATACTGCCTGGTAAGGCGTAGGGGACGCCATATCGACGCCGGCGGCCTTGACCAGCTCGTACGGATACACCGAGCCACCCGATTTCAGGATATTCAGGTATTTATCCTTGGCGCCCGGCACGCCTTTCAGGATTTCATCGGCAAACATGGAACCGGCAGCAATCGAGGTTGCATACTGGAATACATAGAAACGGTTATAGAAATGCGGGATGTAGGCCCACTCTATCGCGTACAGGTCGTCAATCTTGACTACACCCTCTTTGTCGCCGTGATAGCTTTTCAGGATGTCGCCATAGATCTTGGTCACGGCGTCGCCGGTCAGCGACTCACCCTTGTCTACCCGCGAGTGCACTTCGCGCTCGAAGTCGGCAAACATGGCCTGACGGAAGAAGGTGCCACGCAGATTTTCCAGCGCAGACCCCAGGTATAGCAGGCGCTCGTCATCGGTCTTGGCGATCTTCAGCATATGGTCCAGCAAGAAGACCTCATTGGTCGTCGATGCTATCTCGGCCGTGAAAATCGGGTAGTCGGCGGTAATGAAGGGCTGGCTCTTGTTAGCCAGGTAGGAGTGCATGGCGTGACCCCATTCGTGCGCCAGCGTCGACAGCGATTCATAGTCGTCGTTATGATTCAGCAGCAGGTAAGGATGGACATCATAGGCGATACCGTTCATATAGGCGCCCGAACGTTTCTTGGGACGCGGATACACATCCATCCAGCGTTCGGTAGTAGCCTTGGTCATCGCCTTCACATAGTCGTCGCCCAGCGGCTTGACTGAGGCCAGCATCAATTGCGTGCTTTGGCCGATAGGGTATTTCAAATCGCTATGCACCAGCGGCGGATAGATGTCGAAATAGCGCATCTCCTTGACGCCCAGCATGTTGGCGCGCAGCTTGAAATAGCGGTGCAGCGTAGGCAGGTTGGCCCTGGTCTGTTCCACCAGCATGTTGTATACCGCCGGCGGCAGCTTGTTGGCGTCCAGCGCCTGCGTCAGCGAGTCCGGGTAATTGCGAACCTTGGAATAGACCGAGTCCTTCTTCAGCATCTCGTAGAAGGTAACGCCGTAAGTACGTTCAAATTCCTTCCATTTGCCCCAGAACGCATCAAATACCAGTTTGCGGTCTTCGCGATTATTCACCGCGCGGTACTTGGTGTAGGCAGCCTGGTCGATCACGACTTCCTTGCCGTCCGACAGCTTGACCTTGGGCCAGGGCATATCGGAACTGGACAGCGTGGAGTAGACGGTTTGTCCGGTATTGGTCGCCATGCCGAAGGTGGCTATCAATTGCTCGCCTTTTTTGTCCAGCGTATGGGCGGCGCCGCGCAGGATGTCGTCCATGGGATGGGCATAGATGGCCAGCGATTTATCCTGGGCCAGGTAGGTCTTGACCTTGGCCGCACCCATTTTCAACACTTCAGGACGCAAGAAAGAACTGGCTTCTTCCACTTTGCTACCCAATATTTCAGCGCGCTGGTTCAGATCCAGGCCAGGAGTGCCGCCGGTATCCTGGTCATGGAACTGCGACGCATAACTGGCCAGGCGGGCATAACGCTTGAGCAGGTCGGCGTTCAAGTCCAGGCAAGCCTTGAAACGTTTGACCGAATCGCTGAGGTGGCCGCTGCAGCCGGCGATGTCCTTGAGTTGGGCGTCCAGCTTGGCCGCATCCTTGTCCCAGTCGGCGCTGGTGGCATACAGGTCTTGCAGATTCCATTTGTCGGCTTCGGTCTCGGCGAAGGCGGGTAGCGAGGGTAGGGCGACCGCTACAGAGAATAGACTACGGATGAGATACTTGTGCATGGCATCTTTTCTGTTCTAGAAGGTTGATCGGAATCAAGACTCCCTGCCCAGGCAAGATATTGTATACACGGTTTTGTCTTTGCCGACATGGAAGGAGTCTGTGACTTCGGCAGTATTGTGAGCTAAAAGTTCACAAGTTTGCATAAGCCTTGAAAAAAAATTTACTTTTTATTCAATTTGACAACAGTCCTGCAGGCGGCAGCCTAGACCACGGGGATAAAACGCATCTTGAAGCTGCGCCCCTTGATATTGCCCTGGCTCAGCTTGTCATAGGCGCGCTGGGCAACTTTGCTGTCCAGCGCCACATAGGTCATGAATTCAAATACATTGATCTTGCCGACTTGCTCCTTGCTCAAGCCGACCTCGCCGGTCAGCGCCCCCAGCAAATCACCGGGACGCAATTTGTCTTTCTTGCCGCCCATGATGCACAAGGTCACCATAGGCGCCTGCAGGGCCGCTGCCGAGCCCGGCTCCAGGTCCGCCAGGTCAAACCAGCGTACCGGGCCGTCCTGGTAGTCTTCGATCAGTTTTACCCATTTTTTTTCATTCGGCGCGGCCAGGCTGAGCGCCAGGCCTTTTTCGCCGGCCCGCCCGGTGCGGCCTATGCGATGAATATGCACTTCGGTATCCTTGGACACGTCGACATTGATCACGGCACCCAGGGTCTGGATATCCAGGCCGCGCGCGGCGACGTCGGTGGCCACCAGTACCGAGCAGCTCTGATTGGCAAACAGCACCAGGATCTCGTCGCGCTCGCGTTGTTCCAGGTCGCCGTACAGGGCCAGTGCGCCGAAACCTTGCGCCCGCAGTTCGTCCGCCAATTCCTGGCAATGGATCTTGGTATTGCAAAAGGCCAGGGTCGATACCGGGCGATAGTGGTTCAGCAGTTGCGCGACAGCTGCATTGCGCGTCTCAGGCGTGACCGAATAAAAGCGTTGCTCTATGCGGCTGCCGTCGTGCTGCGCTTCGACCTTCACTTCGGCCGGTTCGTGCAGGAATTGCTCGCTGGCGCGGCGGATGTCGTCGGCATAGGTGGCCGAAAACAACAAGGTCTGGCGGCGCGGCGAGCAGGCGCTGACGATGGAATGGATGTCGTCATAAAATCCCATGTCCACCATGCGGTCGGCTTCATCCAGCACCAGGGTCTGCACTGCATTGAGCTTGATCGTGCCGCGGCTGATATGGTCTATCAGCCTGCCTGGCGTGCCGACCACGATATGCGCGCCATGTTCCAGCGAAGCAATCTGCGGCCGCATGGGAGCGCCGCCGCACAGGGTCAGGATCTTGATGTTGTCGGCAAAACGCGCCAACCGGCGCAATTCATTGGATACCTGGTCGGCCAATTCGCGGGTAGGGCAGATCACCAGGCCCTGGATCGCGAAGTAGCTGGGATTCAGCTTTGCCAGTATACCTATGCCGAAAGCGGCGGTTTTGCCGCTGCCGGTCTTGGCCTGCGCGATCAAATCCCGCTGCTGCAAAATAATGGGCAGGCTTTGCGCCTGTATCGGCGTCATTTCCTTGTAGCCCAGGCTATCGAGGTTGCTTAAGAAAGCCGGCGACAGGGGAAGGGTGGAAAAAGAAGTCGTATTGTCCATGAGTGGGCTCGCCAGCGTAGTGAGGTGTGAGTCTAACAGGCCGCGTGGATCGCGGCCAGAGTATTCCAGATTTACGGCTCTGTATAGCTTAGTCTTTTGCCCAGACTGGCAGCCCGCTCAGGTCAATATTCTCATCCCTGATCCAGAGCGGCAAGCCGCTATTGTCGGTGGCTTCCAGCAATTCCAGTTGCAGCTGCAACTCCATCGTATTTTTGCTGCGATGGGGCATTGCCCGCTTATTTCCCGCTGCAGCGTTGAATTCGGGCTCCAGGCCCGGCAACTCCAGGGTTTGATTATCTTGTATGTCTCGCATGTCAGGCACTAAGGCAAAGCAGGTCTCACTGTTTACAAGTGAGATGCATGTTTGCTGGAAATAGGCAGGCAGTAAAGCGAAAAAAAACGCTGGATCAGGAAGTCTGCTGACAGCAGCACCGGTTGACTCCGGTGCTGCCAGTTTGCCGCTTAGGCTTGTTTGGTTGCGGGGGCAGGATTTGAACCTACGACCTTCGGGTTATGAGCCCGACGAGCTGCCAGACTGCTCCACCCCGCGTCTGAGGGGCGAATTATATAGAGCTATGCGCGCAACGACAATCATTATTTGAAAATAATTTTCAACTGCCTAAATTGCATGCAATTTCATCTGCGCCGGGCAACTGCTATAGTGGCGTTTACCTAGCTTACGTTCATATTGCGCCATGAAAAATCATCTGGTTGTCGCCATCGCTTACGATCGACTATGCACCTTTGAATTTGGCTGCACGGTGGAGCTATTCGCGTTGCAGCGTCCGGAACTCGATGTCGACTGGTACCGTTTTGCCGTGTGCGCGGCGGAGCCGGGCAAAATCAGGGCGGCCGGCGGCATTACGGTGGAAGCACCGTATACGCTCAAATTGCTGGACAAGGCCGACACCATCATCATTCCAGGCTGGCGCGATGCAGACGAGCCGCCGCCGGAAGCCCTGCTGAAAAAAATTCGCGCCGCCTACCGGCGCGGTGCGCGGCTGTGCAGTATTTGCTCCGGCGTGTTTGTGCTGGCCGCCGCCGGCGTACTCGATGGTAAAACGGTGACCACGCATTGGCGTTACGCAGAGCGCCTGGCCGCGCGCTATCCTGGGCTCGACGTGAAGCCGGATGCCTTGTATGTAGACCAGGAGCAGGTCATCACCTCGGCCGGATCTGCCGCAGGGCTGGACATGCTGTTGCACCTGGTACGCAAGGATCATGGCGCCAAGGTGGCCAACCTGGTGGCGCAAAGGCTGGTCATTCCTCCGCACCGCGAGGGCGGCCAGGCGCAGTTCGTGCCGCGTCCGGTGGCTTCCGATGAAGAGGGGCGGCTGGCAAAATTGATGGACATGGTCCGGGCTAAGCCCGGCCTGCCGCATAGCTTGAAGTCGCTGGCCGCCCACGCTGCGATGAGCACCAGGACGCTGCAGCGGCAATTCCAGCAGGCCACCGGCCTGGGGCCCTATGAATGGCTGATACGTGAACGGGTGGCGATTGCCAAGGAGTTGCTGGAATCGCCAGCGATACCCTTGCCGCAAGTGGCGGAGCTGGCCGGCTTCGGCTCGGAAGAATCCTTGCGCCGGCATTTCAGGCGCATCGTCAAAACCAGCCCCGGCGCGTATCGCCTGCAATTTGGCGAGGCTGTTGCGGATTCCCCTGCCTAGTGCCGCCATCCCCCTGCCAGGCTGGACAGGGCCGCCAGCAGCAGTACCGCGCCTATCACTCGCCCCAGCCGCTTGCTCCATGTCGCATCGGATGCCAGCCTGTGCCGGGAACCGCCGGCCAGCAGGGCGATCATGCCATATACCGCAGCCTGGGTAAGCGCGATGACGACACCCATGAGCAGGGCTTGCGACCACATGGGGCCGTAATCGGCGCGCACAAATTGCGGGAAAACCGCCAGCATGAACAAATAAGCCTTGGGATTCAGCAAATTGGTCAGCATGCCCCGGTGGAAGCTGCGCGCCGGGCCGATGGCGGCCTGCAAATGGATGGGCGTAACCACGGCGCCGCTGCGCATCAGTGAAATGCCTATCCAGCCTAGATAGACCGCACCAGCCAACAAGACCAGGTTGAATAGCTGCGGTATGGTGTTGAGCACCACCGCAATGCCCAATGCGCCGATAGCGACGTGGCAAATCCCGCCGGCCACGATGCCGGCAACGGCATAGAAACCTGAACGGCGTCCGCCGCTCAATGAGCTGGCCAGCACAAAGGCCATATCCAGTCCCGGTAGCACCACGACGCCGAAGACCACGATGAAAAACAGCAGCAGATTGGCGGATTGGTTCATGCTGTACCCACCTGCAGGCGTACTGCGGTCAGTGTGGAATAGTTCCCGGTTTGCATGGATATCTCCTCTTTAGTGTTCGTTGATTGTTGCTTGCCCTGATTGGACCGCGAATGCAGGTTAAAATAGATTTAGGACTATTTCAGTCCTATTAAATTATTATGATTCGGATATGCGTACTTATCGACCGACTACCCGTGTTTTGACCGTACTGGAACTCTTGCAGAGCCATGGGCGCATGAGCGGCGCCGAGCTGGCCCAGCGCCTGGAAGTGGACGGCCGCACGCTGCGCCGCTATATCGTGATGCTGGAAGAGTTGGGGATACCGATTACCGCAGAGCGTGGCCGGCACGGCGGCTACTCATTGATGGCCGGATTTAAACTCCCGCCCATGATCTTCACCGACGATGAAGCGCTGGCCTTGTCCATAGGTTTGCTGGCCGCGCGCAACCTGGGTCTGGCAGAAGCCGCTCCAGCCGTCGCCAGCGCCCAGGCCAAGCTGGAAAGAGTCATGCCGCCGGGGCTGGAAAGAAGGGTGAGGGCGGTGCATGAAACCGTCAAACTGGATTTGCCCCGGCCCAATGCGCCAGGCAGCAATGAAGCGCTCGCCGGCCTCAGCAGCGCCGCCCAGATGCGGCAGCGAGTACATATGCAGTATGTCTCTGCCACCAATGAATTGACCGAACGCGATTTCGATCCGTATGCACTGGCCTACCAAAACGGTTCCTGGTATGTGCTCGGCATGTGCCACTTGCGGCAGGATCTGCGCTCGTTCCGGCTGGACCGGGTAGCGCGAGTCAGTATCCTGGAGAAGCATTTCGACAGACCCGCGGATTTTGACGCATTGGCCCATCTTAATTTCTCTATCGCAACAATGCCGCGCGCCTATGCCGTCGAGGTCTTGCTGAAAAGCGATTTAAAAACGATCAAGGAAGAAATGTTCGAATGGCTGGGAGTGCTGGAGGCATGCGACGAAGGCGTGATCCTGCATAGTCAGGCCGGTGACTTGCACTGGTATGCCAGGGAATTGGCCCGGCTACCTTTTCCTTTTGAAATACGCCATCCGCCGGAACTGAGCACCGCCTTGCAGGAATGCGCAATGCAATTATTGGCCATGGCGCAGATGCCAAAACTAGCGCAAACTGTGTGATCGCTTCCGCATAAAGCGCAGCAATCGTGCAATGTTTCCAAACAAAAATCAGTGCAAACTGTCGCAATGTAAAGATAATTCCAGAGAACAACAAAACTGTCACAGAATCCGGGCATAATTACTCGTTTGTTTGCATTTATTTCACATTTCCATGTATTTGTATGCCCTTGATGAGGAAGTAGAACGCCTAAAGGCTGAACTGGCTACGCTGGCCGGTGCGGCACGCCTCGATTTGCTTGTCGCTACCGCATGGCACTTGCGCCAGCGCGATAGCCGCACAGCCATGCAATTGCTGGATGAGGCGGAGACCCTGCTGCGCAACAGTTCGCTGATGCCGGATCAAAGGCGCGCCGTGCGCGCCAGACTGTCACTCAGCCGGGCAGAAATTGCGGCGCTGTTTGGTGAATTCGGCAAGGCCGAAGCCCTATTGAGCGAAGCCAAAGCCGGCTTCAATGCCGTCAACGATATCGTCGGCGAGGGTGATGCGCTGTTGGGCGAGGTAGTCACGGCGCTGGAACAGGGCCAGATGGAAAGGGCGATGATAGCCTCCCGGGCTGCTGCATCCAATTATCAAAGATCGGGCGAGTCGCTGAGCCAATTCCTGGCCGAAGCCTGGTATCTATATCTGGAATCTTTTTCCGATCCGCAGGCGGCATCCGAGCGTCTGCTTGAACTGCAGGCCAATACGCCGGAGCCCCGCCATCCTGCGCTGGAAGCGCTGTTTAATGCCGCACGGGGCGAGACCCTGTTCTCGCCGGAACTGACGCGTTCGGCGATACTGTTCTTCCATTCCAGCGAGCTGGCGCGCCAGGCCGGGCTGATCAGGTTGGCCATCATGGCATCTGCCAATGCCGGCGCTGCCTTGCAAAAACTCGGCGATTTCGATGAAGCCGCCGCCTGTTATGACTGGGCAGTGTCGCGCGCGCGTAAAACCGGCTGGCCGGCGTTGATAGGTTTCAGCCTGATGCGCCTGGGCGAACTGCTGCGCCACCTGGGACAACTGGAGCAAAGCCATATCGTCCTGCTGGAAGCCTTGCAGGGATTTACCGTCACCAAGAGCGGTATCAGCAAGGCGGTGGCGCATGGCGAATTGGCGCACACCTTGCTGGAGCGCGGCATGCCGGCGGAAGCGGCGAGCATGTTTGACACCGCGATCGCCCTGTACCGCGAAGCTGGCTCGCGCAACAGCCTGGCCGAACACCTGATTTGCCAGGCCCGCGCACTATCGGCGGCGGACAAGTCCGGCGAGGCGCTCGATGCCATCGAAGAAGCGCATGGCCTGATCAAGGAACTCGATTGTGCGGCCCTGGGCATCGACTTGCGCGAAGCGCTGGCGGAAATCCACGGCCGGCACAGCCTGCCCCTGCCGGCCAATATGACGGCGCCGAATCCGGTATTGCATTACCTGGAAGAAGCCTTGCGCGTGGGTTCGGAAATGGAGGGCTGGCTGGCACCATCCAAGCTCTTGCTGGCTTTGGGCGAAGCCTGGTCCAGCGTCGGCAGTGGCAATAAAGCCTTTGACTACGCCAAACTAGCCATTGCCGCAGACCAGCGCGAGCGCAACAAACAGGCCAGCAACTGGGCCACGCTGATGCAGGTCAGACATGAGACCGAGCGGGCCAAAGCCGCCGCCGAACATCACCAGCAATTGGCCGCGACCCTGACCGAAACCTCGCATACGCTGGACTTGCTGAGCAAAATAGGGCAGGAACTGACCGCCAACCTCAATCCGGAAAATGTGTGCAATGCCTTGCACCGCCATCTGGGAACCCTGCTGGATGCGTCGCACCTTTCGATCTGGTTGCTGGGGCCGGATGGCAAGGCCCTGGATTTATGCCATCACGTGGAGAATGGCGTAGTAGTGCCGGATTACAATGCGGCCGCCTACAAGGATGCGTACAGCGCCAGGCGCTGTATCGCCGAGTGGCAGGAAATCCTGCTGGAAATGGATGCCGGCAGCGCGCCGGACCAGGCAGCCAATTCTACCGACTCGATACAAATACGCACCGCGCTGTTTGGCCCGCTGATCGTTGGCGAGCGAGTGCTGGGAGCGATGTCGATCAAGTCCGGCAACCAGGACGCCTATGGCGAGCGCCAGCGCCTGATTTTCCGCACCCTGTGTGCGTATGGCGCCATCGCGCTGGATAACGCCAATGCGCACCGGGACCTGCAGGAGACCAAGAAGAAACTGGAGCAAGCCCTGCGCGAGCTGGAAGACGCCAGCCTGACCGACCCATTGACAGGGCTCAGGAACCGCCGCTTCCTGGCGCAAAATATAGAAGCCGATGCGACCATCAGCGTGCGCGCGTATCAGGACGGCATGGTCAACGGCGCGAGCCCGCCCAAGGACGCCGATTTGCTGATGTTCCTGGTAGACCTGGACCACTTCAAGCTGGTCAATGACAAATACGGGCACGCTGCCGGGGACGCTATCCTGGTGCAGATCAGGCAGCGGCTGCAGCAGGTTTTCCGCGATTCGGACTACCTGATCCGCTGGGGCGGAGAAGAATTCCTGATCGTTGCGCGCGGTATTTCCCGGGAGAGGGCAGATGAGCTGGCGGCGCGGGTCTGTGCCGTGGTGGCGGACCAGGCGTTTTCGCTGGATGAGCATACACGGCTGAGCCAGACCTGCTCGGTAGGCTTTGCCTGCTATCCTTTCGTCACCAGCCAGCCCAGGGCGGTCAACTGGCAGGATGTGATCGATATTGCCGATATCGCACTGTACACAGTCAAGCATGCGGGCAGGAATGGCTGGGTAGGCTTGTTTGGCGAGGCGCATGCCTGGCCCGATCTGTTGCTATGCACCCTGAAGGCCGACCCGCAAAAAGTCATCATGAACCAGGAATTAAGGCTGTCGTCAAACAAATTGCCGGAAGAGATAGTCAGCGCCCTGGAGCAGATGGCGCCTGCCGCCAGCAGGCCAGTGGAGCTCCAGTAGATATTATTGCTGTATAGGGCTTTTTAGATTTACACTGCAAATTAGCGCCGCGTTGCGGCTTAAGATTTAAGGCATGGCGACGCTATTGGGTCGCCTTTTGCTTTTTGAACAGATAAGCGAGGGAACTGCGTTTTATGGAATACGAAGTTATCGATACCCAGATATCGCCGGAAGGCCGCATGGATGTGTTATCCAAGGCCGAGGTTGCCAAGCTGTTGGATAATAGTCATGGCGGTTTATACACTATTTTCCGGAATTGCTCGCTGGCCGTGCTCAATGTAGGCAGCGGCCTGGACGACGGCAAGGAATTGCTGGAGCGTTACAAGACTTTCGATATCAGCATCGTCCAGCGCGAGCGCGGCATCAAACTGGACGTCAAGGGCGCCCCGGCAATCGCCTTCGTGGACGGCGTCTTGATCAAGGGCATACAGGAGCACCTGTTTGCCGTGCTGCGCGACATCATTTTCGTGAATGGCGAGATATCCGCCAATCCCAAGTTCGACCTGGCCACCACCGAGGGCGTCAGCGATGCCGTCTTTCATATCCTGCGCAATGCCAATGCGATAAGGCCGCTGGTCAATCCGCACCTGGTTGTCTGTTGGGGCGGACACTCCATCTCCGGTGCAGAATATGACTACACCAAGGAAGTCGGTTACCAGATGGGCTTGCGCGGCCTGGATATCTGTACCGGCTGCGGCCCGGGCGCGATGAAGGGGCCGATGAAAGGCGCCACCATCGGGCATGCCAAGCAGCGCATCAGCAGCGGCCGCTACCTGGGCATCACCGAACCGGGCATTATTGCGGCCGAGGCGCCGAACCCCATCGTGAATGACCTGGTCATCCTGCCCGATATAGAAAAACGCCTCGAAGCCTTTGTCAGGATAGGTCACGCCATCGTGGTTTTCCCTGGCGGAGCCGGCACCGCGGAAGAAATCCTGTATGTGCTGGGGATACTGCTGCATCCGGACAATGCCGACATGCCTTTCCCTCTGATCTTCACCGGACCGGAAAGCGCAGCCGATTATTTCAAGCAAATCGACCAATTCATCGGCGATACCCTGGGCGCGGAAGCCCAGCGCCGCTACCAGATCATCATCAATGATCCGGTCAGGGTAGCGCAGGAAGTTCATGCGGGCATCAAGCAGGTGCGTGAATACCGCAAATTGACCGGCGATGCCTATTATTTCAACTGGCTGTTGAAAATCGATACCGAGTTCCAAAAACCGTTTGAGCCCACTCACGAAAACATGCGCAATCTTGCGTTGCACAAAAACCAGGCCAATCACTTGTTGGCGGCAAACTTAAGGCGCGCCTTTTCCGGCGTAGTGGCCGGCAATGTGAAGGACCAGGGTATACGCGCGATAGAAAAATACGGCCATTTTGAGATACGCGGAGATGTCAATCTCATGGAATCCATGGATGCCTTGCTGGCCTCTTTTGTGGCGCAAAATCGTATGAAATTACCAGGTAAGGCGTATACCCCTTGTTATCGCGTCATAAAATAGGATAATGGGCAAAATTTGTTCTACTTTGAACGAAATATGCGTTGAAAATAGACTGGCAAGGGCAGGAACCAAGACCAGAATTTGCAAAAGTAATCTACATCACCGGGAAAGATACTTATATGAGCACAGTACAACAGGAAGTTGACGAACGCACCAATTTGACCGGTTCCAACAAGTTTGAACTCTTGCTGTTCAGATTGGGCGGCGATGCCTCTGGTGACCGTTCCGAACTGTTCGGCATCAACGTGTTCAAGGTACGTGAAATTGTCGCCATGCCTACCATCACCGCAGTCGCCGGCGCATTGCCGCATATGCTGGGCGTCGTTAATTTGCGCGGCCAGGTGATTCCCGTGGTTGACTTGCCTTCTATCGTCGGCTGCAAACCGAAAACCGGCCTGAATATCATGCTGGTCACGGAATACGCGCGCACCACGCAAGGTTTCGCCGTCGAATCGGTGGAGGAAATCGTGCGCCTGGACTGGAGCCAGGTCTTGTCGGCGGAATCTAGCGGCGCAGGCGGCGGCATGGTCACCAGCATCGCCCGTCTGGATGGCGACACCGAAAATACCCGCCTGGCCCAGGTGCTGGACGTAGAGCAAATCCTGCGCCAGATTACACCTAGCGACGGCAAGGAAGTCGACGCCGTCAACATGAAAAAATTATTGCTGAAACCAGGTACGGTGATCCTGGCTGCAGACGATTCCGCGGTAGCACGCGGCCTGATAGAACAGGCCCTGACCGCCATGGGCGCGCCCTTTGTGATGACCAAGACCGGCAAGGAAGCCTGGGAAAAACTGCAGTCCATTTCTGCCGCCGCGATAGCAGAAGGCAAGACCGTGCGCGACAAGGTGGCCATGGTGCTGACCGACCTGGAAATGCCGGAGATGGATGGCTTTACCCTGACCCGCAACATCAAGCAGGACGACCGCTTCAAGTTTCTGCCCGTCGTCATCCACTCGTCTTTGTCAGGTTCCACCAACGAAGACCATGTGAAGAGCGTGGGGGCGGATGCCTATGTCGCGAAATTCGTGGCGGAAGAGCTGGCAGCGACCATACGGGAAGTGGTGGGCAAGTAAGGGGTAACCGTACTTTCCATGCAAATTGATACGGCTAGGATTAATTAATTTTTAAAAAATCATGGGGTTAGAAAAACATGGTTTTTTGAGTAGCCGTCCTTTTCGTGCAAATTGATACGGTTACGGGAAGATGCGATTGAGTCGGGATGTCTCCCCCATATGCAGTTTCGGTAAGCGCATGCGCAATTTGTCCGAACAGCACTTCCAGGTATTGTCATGTGCTTGCGTAGGTGCGCTATTGCACGCAAGACAGATGCGGTGCTCGTATTTGAGGATGTCGGCTTTCAAGCTACCGGCCTTCTTGTACCAGCACTCATCTTCATGGAAATACATTGGGGACGCCTGGCTTACCTGGCCAAATAGTGCACGCAAATCCGATGCCTTGCTCCGGTGCTCCCGTGTCGCGGGATTATCACTACCGCATATCCAGCATTGCATCGCGTCCTCCGTTTTTTAAGCAAGATTCACCGCCGACGCCGGAGCTGGTCGCCAAAGGCGCCAAGCACACAAAGGTGGATGGCACTGGTAAGCTGGCGATCATCAACCTCCAGCCATAAAATACTTCGATACAGCGGGCTCTGGTGAGTTGGATTTTTTCGCAGCCAATAAATTTTGTGTTTTTACACACTCTGGCCTCTTAACGGTCACTCACGTCGTCGGGCATGTTACGCGCCTGCGATTTTTTCTTGCCGCGTGGACACGGGCTCGTCCCGGTCCAGCAGGCAGTCAATGAAGGCGTGGAGCGCCAGTTGAGAGTGGCGACGATTCGAATAATAGAGGTAGAGGCCGGGGTGAGTAATTGACCAGTCTCTCAGGACGCGCTTGAGCCGCCCGTTCGCAATTGCCTCGCCGACTCGATCGTCGTCGTAGGCATAGAGAATGCCAAGACCCTGCAATGCCCCTTCGATGACGACGTCCTGATGATTCGAGATCAGCGGTCCATCCACAGCCATTTCAAACTTTTTGCCCTTCTTCTCGAATTCCCATCGATAGATTCTACCGCTGCCCGGAAAGCGCCAATTGATGCAAGCATGGCGGTGCAGATCGGCGGGCGTCTCAGGCTCGCCGCGTCGCGCAAGATAGTCGGGTGACGCGAGGGCTAGCATCTTCACATCGGGAGTGAGGCGCACGGCAATCATGTCTTTCTCGATGCGCTCGCCGACGCGAATGCCTGCGTCGAACCGACCTGCAACGATGTCGGAGAGGCCATCGTCGATCACAATATCGAGCACAACATCCGGATGTGTCCGGTGAAACCGGCCGAGCCGAGGCGCGATGATCTTCTTCGCCGCCATGCCTAACGTGTTGATGCGCAACGTTCCCGCTGTCCGGCCCGTGGCCGCGACCGCCTCGGCGACGGCGGCATCCATCTCCTCGATCATCGGTGCGATGCGTTCGTAGAGGCGGGACCCCGCCGCCGTCGGTGCTACGCTGCGTGTCGTGCGATTGAGCAGCCGCACGCCGAGCCTGGCTTCGAGTTGGCGGATGGTCTGACTCAGTGCCGAGGCGGACAGCCCGAGGCGATCGGCGGCGCGCGCAAAACTCGCGCACTCCACGACAGCCGCATAGGCTTTCAATTCGGCAAATTCTGATCCACGCATTATGTATTGAAATCTAAGTAATATAATTCGATTATAGGTTATTCTCTAAGTTTCAGTGAGGGGTTACAGTGGTCTCATTACCAGCACTTAGGAGACCACCATGAACAACCTGATTCTTCCCGAACCGATTGCAACCTACTTCGACGCCGACACGCGCGATGGCGAAGGCGTGGCGCGCTGCTTTGCACATGAAGCCGTCGTCATTGACGAGGGACAAACCCATTCCGGTCGCGAGGCCATCAAGGCATGGAAAGCTGCGGCGTCCGCCAAGTACTCGTACAGCAGCGAACCCTTCGCCCTGGAGCAAGAGGACGGGCGATACATCGTTACCAGCCGGCTGACCGGCAACTTTCCCGGCAGCCCGGTCGATTTGCGATACGCCTTCCGCCTCGAAGGTGGAAAGATCGCTTCCCTGGAGATCATGCCATGAGCTTCGATCTGGAGTTGACCGATCGGCGCGTACTGGTAACTGGTGGTACAAAGGGCATTGGTGCCGCGGTGGTACAGGCACTGCGCGACGCCGGAGCGCAAGTCGTGGCCACGGCGCGCTCCGCGCCTTCTCTACCGGTCGACGGCGTACGTTTTCTTGCCGCAGACCTGATGACCGCCGAGGGCGCCAACTCCGTGGCACAGTCGGTGCTGCGGCAACTTGGGGGCGTCGATATCCTCGTCCATGTGCTCGGTGGCTCCAGCGCACCGAGCGGCGGATTCGCCGCACTGGACGACACTGAGTGGCAAAAGGAGCTCAACCAGAACCTGATGCCGGCAGTGCGCCTTGATCGCGCCTTGCTGCCGTCCATGCTGGCACAGGGCTTCGGGGTCATTGTTCACGTATCGTCGATCCAGCGCGTACTACCCTTGCCCGAGTCGACCATTGCTTACGCGGCCGCCAAGGCGGCGCTGTCGACCTACAGCAAGGCACTCTCGAAGGAAGTCACGCCGCAGGGCATCCGCGTCGTTCGCGTTTCTCCCGGCTGGACCGAAACCGAGGCCGCGGTCGCGCTGGTGGAGCGCATCGCCGCCCAGGCCGGTACCAACGTCGAGGGCGGAAAGCAGATCATCATGCGCGGTCTCGGCGGTATTCCGCTTGGCCGTCCAGCCAAACCGAACGAAGTCGCGGACCTCATTGCCTTCCTGGTCTCGCCACGGGCAGCATCGATTACTGGTACGGAGCACGTGATTGATGGCGGAACCGTCCCGACTGTCTGAACGGGTTGATAGGTGTGTGAACAGGTGATAGGTTTGCGATGTGATTCGGTGGCAGGATTGATGTGCGAACGACTGGCAGGATGAGTGCGAATACTCAGCTTCAAAGAGATGCGAGATCAACTCGAAGAAGAGGGCCCAGACGCGTAGATATCGTACAGGTTACAGCCAACCTGATTCGGTTGATTCAGATGTCTTGCGCTTGGCAATCCAATGGTATCGGATCAGGCGTTCAAGCGTCGTGCAAACGCCTGCTATGTATGGGAGAGAGAAGTGAGAACACTATTCCCCCCATCACTGAGAGCTACGGCTAGTTATTTCTTTTCAGGCTTATGAACCGGAAGCGTAGGATGTTTCGGCCTGGTTGGCGGATTTACGTGGTGCCTTCTATCGTCCTTACCATCTTCACGTTTTGGCTTTGGCCCAGGGTTAATGTGGTTTGACATGGTTTTCCTGTTTTAAAAAATGATTTTCAAATGGATTGCCGAAAGCCAACATTCTGCACCGGCAGCCGATGACGATCTTTTTGATCGTAAAAAAAACAGTTAGGGGTGATTTTTGATAATGCAATACCCTACTGCATTTAAAATTCCGCGCATCGATGAAAAAAAACGCGCTTGCAAGGGTTGGTAGCTCAGCTATAGAGAGGAAGCCGGGATAAAGTCGAAAATAGTTCATAGGCCAATAAGCTGCACCAAGTCCACGCAATAAAAAAGGGAGCGTTGAACGCTCCCTTTTGCTTTATTTGCAGTTCGTGGCTTAACGATCGGCGGGCGCCTGCGGAGGAACCCTTTGCCAGCCCGAAGGGCAGGTCTTGACCGAAGGATAAAAACCGTCCGGGTTGTGGCAGTAGTACCAGTCGCTGGACTGGCCGGGCTGTACGCTGTTGTAGCTTGGGGAAATGGTCGCTGCCGGTTCCACGTACACGGTGGTGGGGGCAGGCGCCACTACTACCTCATTATAATAAGGATAAGGGTAATAAGCCGGTCCATAATAGCTGGGGCCGTAAAATAGCGGAAAGGGATTCACATAAATACCCAGGCCTACCCGGGCTCCGCCATGAAAACCGCCGTGGTAGCCGCCGAAATGCCCGCGGTCTGCCCACGCCGTACCGGCTGTCGCAGCACTCACTGCTATCAGCATCAGCAAACTCGATTTAATCCACTTCATCATCGACCTCATCAAAAACCGTCATCGCAGGCACAATCACTGCTTCGCTATTGTAGTGTAGTTCGGAAATATTGACATGTTTGCCCGATTTACAGCTTGTTACCAATTGTTTATCTGCGATACATGCCACTCCCATGTCATGGGTTTTGCCGCTGTTGCAAGTCCGGGTACCAGCGTGTATAAGCGCGTTGCTGATGCTCGGTGCGCTCGCTTCCCTGAGGGATCCAGCGCTGATGGCCGCAAGCCGCGCGGGCCAGGAAATCCAGCCATACCGTGTGGCTGCGCAATACCCTCTGCAACCTGTGCCGGGCCACGGGATTGAACATGCCTTGCAGCGTGAATAATTGGCGTGGATTTTTCTTGACCCACAGCCAGGAGCCCATTTCCAGCGTCAGCGGTAAAAATACCTGTTCCGGCTGGCTGGCCGAGTTCAGGTAAAGGTAATCCCAGATGTCGCCGTGGGTCAGGTATTGCAGGCTTTGCGGTTCGAACACGTAGTTGTGGTTGGGATAAGTCTGGCTGAATAAATCCTCCAGCGCGCAAATGTCAGCCAAATGGGCGATGGGCCTGAGAGTATGGGCATGCGGAAACCAGATCCGGTCCCGCAAGCCGAAGCCGGAATGGCAATCCAGCGCAATGCTGAATTTGCGCGTCAGCAGTTCTTGCTCGACGACCCTGCATACCGCCTGGTTTTCCGCTTCCATGGGGGCGCCGGCGGCGCCGCGGAACCAGGGCAGGCGAGGGCTGATCCTCTGGCCGCCCAGCAAAAAGGGCACCTTGTCTATCGCGTCGACCGGCGCATTGCGCATCAGGTCCACCCCCTGCGGGTTGCAGCGGGTAGAGCGCCACATGCCCCCTGGATTAATCAGGGGCATGAACACCAGCCTGACCGTCTCGAGTTGCTGATGCAGCAGATGGTCCCAGCGCAAGCGCGCCAGCAAGCCGTTGAGAAAAGTCAGCAACACCTGGGTGCCTATGCGTTCCAGTCCATGGATGCCGCCGAAAAAACCGACTGCGGGTACATTGAGGTCCGGATTGCCCATGGTCAAAGTATAGACGGGCAGGCTTAGTCCATCCACGGCGACCCTGCATTCGGTCCTGACTTCCAGATGCGTTTGCGCTTGCGCTATCAGGCGCTCCAGTTCCAATAGCTCAGGCAGCTTGGTTTCCATGGCTAGGCCAATCGGCAAAGTTAAAGCTTGTTATTCCGGGGTTTCCCTACATCATCCTCGCATTCTGGTCAGAATGCCATCATTACCAAGCCCTGGCGCAGGTTTTAGTCTGAAATTTTTCCGCGCATCGCCTTGATCATTCCGCGATTGCTTTTCCCATCGAGGCGCCTGGTTTGCGAGCCGCGGGTAGGTTTGGTCGGCCGCCGCACCTTGGGCAGGGTGGCCACGCTGGCGACCAGTTCATGCAGGCGCAGCAGCGCCTCCTCCTTGTTCCTGTCCTGGCTGCGCTGCGTCTGCGCCTTGATGACCAGCACGCCATCCTTGGTGATTCTCTGGTCATTCAATTTGAACAGTCTTTCCTTGATATGCTCAGGCAAGGACGAGGCTGCGATGTCGAAACGCAAATGGATGGCGCTGGAAACCTTGTTCACATTTTGGCCGCCGGCGCCCTGGGCGCGGATCGCCGTGAGCTCGATTTCGTTTTCAGGGATGGGCGGGATCATTAGTTTATACAATACCAAAACAGCAATTATAGGCTTACAGGGAAGTTATTCATGTCTTTGTAGCACAGGCAAGCGCCTACCGGCGCCAATAGGGACTTATATGCGCCCGCCGAAGCCAATGAGAGCCAATGATAAGCACTGCAAGCCTGCATATCTTGTTACACTCCGTTGTCCGCAAATTTTCGGATTATTTCGAAGTCAACATTCTCCATGAAAACCCCTAAAAGAATACAGCCGCTGGTCGACGAAGGCTTGGTCGACGAAGTCTTGCGCCAATTGATGAGTGGCAAGGAAGCCACCGTCTATGTGGTCCGCTGCGGCGAAGAGGTACGTTGCGCCAAAGTCTACAAGGAAGCCAGCCAGCGCAGCTTCAAGCAGGCGATTTCCTACCAGGAGGGGCGCAAGGTAAAAAATAGCCGCCAGGCACGCGCTATGGAGAAGGGTACCCGTTATGGGCGCAAGATGCAGGAAGAAGTTTGGCAAAACGCCGAAGTCGATGCCTTGTATCGCCTGGCTGCGGCCGGGGTGCGGGTGCCGCGCCCGTATGTCTGTTTTGAGGGTGTGCTCTTGATGGAACTGGTGACCGACGCCGCCGGCCATGCAGCGCCGCGCCTGAACGACGTGGCGCTGAGCGAATCGGTGGCGCTCGATTACCACGAGCAGTTGCTGCGGCAGGTGGTCCTGATGCTGTGCGCCGGCGTCATCCACGGCGACTTGTCCGAATATAATATCCTGGTCGACGAACTGGGACCGGTCATCATCGATCTGCCGCAAGCGGTGGATGCGGCCGGCAATACCAGCGCCGAAGTCATGCTGGAGCGCGACGTCGCCAACCTGGCCAGTTATTTCAGCCAATTTGCGCCGCAACTCGCCGGCAGCCAGTATGGCAAGGAAATCTGGAAGCTGTACCAGGCCGGCTTGCTGCAGCCGGATAGCATGCTCACCGGCCGTGTCAAGCTGGACCTCCGTCCGGCCGACGTCGGCGCAGTGATGCGGGAAATGGAAATCGCCCGCCGCGAAGCAGAAGACGAACGCCCGCGCTTTCAGCACGGGATATGATGAAGAAATGCTTTACTGCCCCTGAAATGGGCATGGCGCCTTGTATAAGAATGAATGGAGTGAAGAATGACCTACGAAGAATATCTCGATGAAGTGACTACCTTGCTGACGGAAATGTACAAGCTGTCTGACGAGGCCGCCATTAAATACGTGATGCGGGCCCAGGCGGCAGACTATTTCACGCTACACGACGATGACCCGGCGATGCGCACCCAGGAGCGCGCAATCCAGGACGCCAAAACCGTGTACGAACAAAGAAATAAGTCTCGCCCCGAGATTTATCGTAAAAACAAGCCAAAATAAAGCAAAAGCCGGGATAGAAATTTCAGATCGGCTGTCTATAGTCTCTTGCGGTCCCTGTCCTTGCGGCGATGGACCGCATCTTGCCTGCATATACGCGATGAAAAACGTGGCAGCATCCCTATTCTATAAATAAAAATCCTGAAAGTAGCCATGGCCCGTTTCTGCAAGCTGAGCTGTCAACTATTTACTATCCTGCCGTTTTCCCTCTTCCTGTTATCTGCGCCGGCGCTGGCCTCTGCTTCAGTCGCTGATGCGGCCGCGTCGGCATCCGACTCGTCCGATGTCCCCAGATACGAGCTGCGCGAACACTACACCAAATACGAATACCGCATACCCATGCGCGACGGCACCCGTTTGTTCACTGCCGTATATGTCCCCAAGGACAGTTCCAAAACCTATCCCTTCCTGGTGAGCCGCACGCCGTATGGCGTAGGCGTCCACGAACAGGGGCAATCGTACTACGGCGTCGACTATTATCCGGCCAGCCTGGGGCCCTCCCGGGAGTTTGAGCGCAGCGGCTATATCTTCGTCAGCCAGGATGTGCGCGGCCGCTATATGTCTGAAGGCAGTTGGCAGGAAATGACGCCGCACCAAAAAAACGGGCGTGAGGCGGGCGAGGGCAATGAGAGCGAAGATATGTACGACACCGTCGAATGGCTGCTGAAAAATGTCGCTCACAATAACGGCAAGGTGGGCATCTGGGGTATTTCTTACGGCGGCTTTTATACCGCGGCCAGCATCATAGACTCGCATCCGGCAATCAAGGCTGCATCGCCGCAGGCGCCTATCACCGACTTGTACCTGGGGGACGACTCCTACCATGGCGGCGCCTTCATGCTGGCGGCCAATTTCGATTTTTACTCGGCTTTTACCCGGGAAAAAAATCCTACTACCCTGCCCAAACACTGGGAAAGCTTCGATTATGGCACCGCGGATGCCTACGAATTCTTCCTGTCGCAAACGACGCTGGAAAATATCACGTCTACATTGACGCCCAAGCAGCGTGAACTGCTGATGCCGACCATAGAGCACTCGACCTATGACGAGTTCTGGAAAATACGCAACCTGGCCCCGCACCTGAAGAATATCCATGCCGCCGTATTGACGGTAGGCGGCTGGTATGACGCGGAAGACTTGCGGGGCCCGTTTGCCGCCTACCAGTCCATCAAGAAAAATAATCCCGGCATCTACAACGGCTTGGTGATCGGCCCCTGGGCACATGGCGGCTGGGCCAGGTCGGACGGCAGGAGCCTGGGCCATGTCAGCTTTGACTCCAGCACCTCGGAATACTATCGCAAGAACATCGTCTTCCCATTCTTTGAACAATACCTGAAGGATGGCGAAGGCAAGGGGAGCAAAGCACGGCCTGAGGCGCAGGTGTTTGAAACCGGCACCAACGTCTGGCGCAGCTATGCCGCGTGGCCGCCGCAGCAGGCGCAATCGCGCACCCTGTACCTGGGCAAGAACGGCAGCCTGGCCTGGCAGCCGCCGGCAGCCGACGATATGCCGTACGACGAATACATCAGCGACCCTAAAAAACCTGTGCCCTTTGTCGGCTATGCCACTACTTCGGTACCCAAGGAATACATGGTGGCCGACCAGCGCTTTGCCTCTAGCCGGCCGGACGTGCTGGTGTACCGCAGCGAAGTGCTGGAGCAGGACGTGACCCTAGTCGGCCCGGTCGTACCGACGCTGTTTGTGTCCACCAGCGGCACCGATGCCGACTGGGTAGTCAAGCTGATCGACGTCTATCCGCCAGAATATCCGTCGGCAAAAAGCGTAACCGAAAAATCCGGCGACAAGTTCAATGATGTCCCGCCGCCGTCGGTCACGATGGCCGGTTATCAGCAACTGGTCAGGGGTGAACCTTTGCGCGGCAAGTTTCGCCATAGTTTTGAGCATGCAGAGCCGTTTGTGCCAGGCAAGGTCGAGAGCCTGACCTACGGCATGCCTGATATCAACCATACTTTCCGGCGCGGCCACAGGATCATGGTGCAGATACAGAGCTCCTGGTTCCCGCTGGTCGACCTGAATCCGCAAAGTTTTACCGATATCCCGCGAGCCAGGCCGGAACAGTTCCAGAAAGCGACGCAAAGGGTATACCGCGCGCCGTCGCAGTTCTCGGGCATTGCAGTACAGGTACTGCCAACAATAAAATAAAGCTGTCCAATACACTACATTAAAGGGACTAACGTGAAACAAATCGACAAGAAAACCGCATTGCGCCGCAGCCTGATGGCCACCTTGCTCTGTTTTTCATTCTCGGCCTACGCGGCGACCAGTAATAACCTGGTGCTGGAATCGCAAACCATGGATAAAAGCGCAGATCCATGCACGGATTTTTTCAGATACGCGAATGGCAAATGGCTGGCGGAGAATCCTATCCCGGCTGACCGGGCCCGCTACAGCGCCTATGATGAAGTAACCGAGCGCAATCTGCTTGCCCTGAAGAGTATTGCGGAAGCGGCCGCCGCCGCGGCTGATAAGGGCAGCATGGCGGCCCGCCTGGTCGGTTCCTATTATCGCAGCGGCATGGATGAAGCGCGTATCGAAGCCGCGGGCGCCCAGCCTCTGGCGGCCGAACTGAAGCAGATCAGCGCCGTCGGTGACAGGAGCCAGCTATTGCCGCTGATCGCCAGGCAACACCAGATAGGCGTGGGCTCGCTGTTCAATTTCTATATTGATCAAGACGCCAAGAAAACCAGCCGCTATATCCCGCAGCTGGCCCAGGGCGGCCTGGGGCTGCCGGATCGCGACTATTATCTGAAAACGGATGCCAAAACGGTAGAGATACGCAAGCAATACCTGGCCTATGTAGAGAAAATGTTCGGCTTGCTGGGGGATGCGCCAGCAGTGGCGAAGCAAAATGCAGCGACCGTCGTGGCGCTGGAAACGCGCCTGGCCAAGGCTTCGATGACCAAGGTGGAGTTGCGCGATCCGCAAGCCACTTATCACTTGCTGGACCTGGCAGGTCTGAAAAAAATCGATGGCAAAACAGCCTGGGAGGTCTACTTCAAGGATCTGGGCCTGGCCGAGCCCGGCCAGTTCAATGTCGCGCAACCGAAGTTCTTTGCCGAAGCAGGCAAGATGCTGAACAGCTCGCCGGTGGCGGACTGGAAGACCTATCTGCGCTGGAACCTGGTCAATGCCAGGTCCAAGGACCTGTCCTCGGCTTTCGTCAACGCGAATTTCGATTTCTATGGCCACACCCTGGCGGGCACCAAGGAGTTGCAACCGCGCTGGAAGCGGATACTGACCAATGTCGACACCAATATGGGTGAAGCGATGGGTGAGTTGTACGTCGCCAAATTCTTCGGCCCCGAAGCCAAGGCCGGCGTGCTGGAAATGGTGGGCAACATCAAGGACGCGATGCGCGACAGCATCAGCAAGCTGGAATGGATGTCGGCCACGACCAAGCAGCAGGCTTACAAAAAACTGGATACCCTGGTGGTCAAGATCGGCTATCCCGACACCTGGCGCGACTATAGCGCGCTGAAGATAGATCCCGCCTCGTTTGCCGGCAATAATATGCGCGCGGCAGAGTTTGAATTCAAGCGCAACCTGGCCAAGCTCGGCAAGCCCATAGACCGCAATGAATGGGGCATGACGCCGCCTACGGTGAATGCCTATTACAACCCCACCATGAACGAGATGGTTTTCCCGGCGGGCATCCTGCAACCGCCGCTCTACCATGTGAATGCCGACGCTGCGGCCAACTATGGCAATACCGGGGCAACGATAGGCCATGAACTGACCCATGCCTTCGACGACGAGGGACGCCAGTTCGATGCGCAGGGCAACCTGAAGAGTTGGTGGACCAAGGATGACGAGAAAAAATTCCTGCTGCGCGTGAGCGCAATAGAAAAGCAATTTGACGAATTCAATCCCATCGACCAATTGCATATCAACGGCAAACTGACGGCGGGTGAAAATATTGCCGACCTGGGCGGCATGAAGATCGCGCTGCAAGCGCTGAAAAAAGCCGAGGCCAGCAAGCCGCAGCCTGCCGACGTCGACGGCCTGAGCGTCGAGCAGCGCTTCTTTATCGCCAATGCCCAGAGCTTCAGGGGCAATATGCGTGAGGAGAGATTGCGCCTGCAATTGGCCACCGATCCGCATGCGCCAGATAAATACCGTGTGCTCGGCCCTATCGCCAACATGCTTGAGTTCACCCAGGCCTTCAATTGCACGCCCAAGCAGTCGCCGCTCAGGCCGGATGCCAGGCGCGTAAATATCTGGTAAGGACGCGCTTTTGCTTTCCCCTGCAGCCAGGAAGCCCAAGGCTGCAGGGAAAGCGGGCCGCAACAGCTGCAGCCACACAAAATCGCCAGATGGCCGGCAAGCTTGTACAATTGCTATCCTGCATAAAAATAATTAGCCAAGGATAAGAATTGCTGCTTACCTTTCTCTTGCTAGGTTTGGCCGTCTGCGCCACATGGTTAAAACCTATCCCGATCACAGGGAAAATCGGCATTCCGCCCTGGAGTTTGTTCTTCGCCCTCAGCCTCGTCAGCGGCATCGCCGCCAACATAGTGGCAGGTTCCGGCCTGCTGGCCTTAGTCTTTTTTAGCGGCAGCGCCTACCTGACGGCGAGGCCAAGGGCGCCGCGCAGCCAGCGTGTGGTGTTTGGCGCGATCACCATGCTGATCGCGCTGGCCCTGGCCATGCATCTACTGCCCGGTTTCAATAATCCGGTATTGATTGCCGGCGTCAAATTTTCCGCCGATGCCGCAAGCTTCAAGCAATACGCCAATTTCGACAAGGGGGCTGTGGGCCTGGTGCTGCTGGCATTCCTGTGCAAGCGCACCGCTTCTTCCGCCGAGCTGGGAGAAGCAGTGCCCCGCGCCTTGCCTGTCGCCGGCTTGACGATAGTCCTGGTGATGGCGATCGCTGTACCCATAGGCTACCTGGAACCCGATTTCAAGCTACCGGCCTTTACGCCGGTATTTTTGCTGGTGAACCTGTTTTTCACCTGTGTGGCAGAAGAGGCGTTTTTCCGGGGATTCCTGCAAGACCGGCTGGCCAGGCTGCTAAAGAAAACCCGATGGGGAGCGTTGATTGCGCTGACGATTTCAGCCCTGCTATTTGGCCTGGCGCACTTGGGCGGGGGAGTGAGGCTGGCGCTGCTGGCGACCATTGCCGGCGTCGGCTATGCGTATGCCTATCACGCCACTAAAAAAATCGAGGCGCCTATCCTCGTGCATTTCCTGTTCAACGCGGCGCATTTCGTCTTCTTTACCTATCCCTACCTGCAATGAGTCCAACTACAGCAAGGAAGGCCTAATGCCCCGGCAATTGTCCATGTAATTCATAACTCATCACGGCCAGGAATGCCACCAGGCCCAGATACAAAACGCCGTAGTTGATACGCGTATTGGTTGGCACCTCGTAATAGCCCTCGGGATGTCCTGCGCTGCCGTCATCCTTTTCAAACGCCATTTTCAATTGCGGATAAGCCAGAATCGCTATCAGGATCAGCATCGGGCTGGGCCTGTACAGGAACATTCCTATCAACAAGGGCACGCCGGCCAGCCACACCTTGGGCGAGATGATCGCGGTAATCCTGCCGCCGTCCAGCGGGGAAATCGGGATCAGGTTGAACAGGTTCAGCATAAAGCCGGAATAGGCGATCGCCATTACCAGCGTGCTGTCATTGCTGCGCGCATACCAATAACAGGCGATGGCGGCCAGGGTGCCGGCGATAGGACCGGCAAATCCTATATAGGCTTCGGTCTCGACGTCGTGCGGCAGATCTTTCAGTTGTATCCACGCGCCGACAAACGGGATGAAAGTCGGCGCGCCTACATTGAGGCCGCGTTGGCGTGCCGCGACATAGTGCCCCATCTCGTGGAAAAACATTAACAGCACAAAACCCACCGCGTACGGCCAGCCGAACAGCCAGGAATAGGCGACCATGGAAATAAGCATGCTGCCGCCGGTCAGCCACAGCTTGCCCAGCTTGCCTGCGACAAATAGCCAGCTTAACAGTTTTAACATGCAAGTTCCCCTGGGGAAAGCGGCCAGGCCGGGCGGCCAGGCTTCACAAGCGTTACGCGGACCAACCGGGACGCGCATCCGGGATCAGGTATTTTCTGCATCGTCTTTCTTGCGTCCAAACAGCCTGGCTATTGCCGCGCCTATCGCGATCACTGCCAATGCCACCAGCTTTTTGGCGGCCAGCAGCAAGGCAAAGATTTTGCCGAAGAAGCCCAGCTTGGCCGCGACACCGCCGGCTACCAGGGCTGCCAATCCGTATTCGGCCACCTTGTCCGTACTGCTGTCGAAGTCGGCATAGCCATTCCCCTTGCTGAACTCGGTGAAAGCCACGACTTCTTTCATTTCTCTCTTGATCTCGTCTATCTGGTCCATGCCGGCGATCGCATTCAATACCAGTACCCCTTTGCGGCCCAGTACGCGGATATTGTAATTCAGCGAATGCTGGCCGGCTTTTTCCATCGCCAGTTCCTTGGCCCAGTAGAATTTGTGGGTAGCCTTGTCGTAGCGCGGGCTCTCGGCCCAGCCGACCAGGGTCATCGCATCGTAGCCTAGCTTTTTACGCTCTTCGTTAGCTGCCTTGACCGACTCCTGCATGTCTTTCAGCAATTCGTCATATTTGATGCTGTCTGCATCATTATCCTGGACGTGGCCGTCTTCATTATAGGTAATCACCACGCCCCAGCCGCTTGGGCTGAGCGGACTGACGTTGCTGGGAAAAATCATGCCCAGGCTCTTGGCGCCGGGCGGATTGCCCCAGGCGTCGACCAGCACACGCTCGGCATCTTCGGGAGGCAGGTAGCGGAATGAGGGCGGCAGGTTCAGGCTGGCGATACCATTCGGCAGCGTGATCTGTCCTTGCTGGAATTTAAGGCTGGCTTCAAATTCCGCTGCCGTCATCGACTTGCCGGCCGCCGCCGTGGCGCTAGCCGCATCTGCAGCGCAGGCCGCTGGCGCCAGCATCACCAACAACACCAACATCAGTGACGATGATAATTTTTTAAACATGGATTCCCCGGCTTTCTGTCATCTTATTTGAGTTGCGCTGTTTTCTTCAGGTGGAAAACGGCACTTATTGTGTTTTTAAAATAAAAAAAACACAACATACTACCTCGAAATTGATCTGGGGTAACAAAAATCGCAGGGAAGGGGGAGTAAAAAGAGCCCTGGCTTGCCGCCTACACTTTTTCCATTTCTTCCGGATCCAGCGCTATCACGTGGGTCTGGACTATGCCGTGCTCATCGTGCCATTCCTTGACCACGCAAGGCTGGCCGTATTCGTCGACGTCATAGATCTTGAAAAAATTGCCGACCATGGACTCGATCAGGATGCGTTCCTCTACAGGAAAGCTCTTGATGAAGTGCTTGCTCAGCGAAACAATGCGAACGATGTCGCCGACAGCGACCGGCTGGCCTTTGCTATCTGTCATTTTGGGGTCTTGCATAGTGATCCTGGAATGGTAGGTGTTATGGTGTGCTCAGTTGCGTGCATGATCGCGTATTCAATTGCAGTATTACTCAGACTTGGGCCGGTGCGCATGCACCAGTGCGCCGGATACCGAGATGCCGATAGGTAAATCCGGGACGGGATTGCCGGGGCCGAACCATTGCGCATCGGCGATTTCATCCTGATCCAGCACGATCTCACCGGATACGTAATCGGCCGTAAAGGCGATCATCAGCGAATGCGGGAAGGGCCAGGACTGGCTGCTGAAATACTGCAGGTTGGCCACCCGCAGGCCGACCTCTTCAAACACTTCGCGATGAATGGCTTCTTCTATCGATTCCCCGGCTTCCAGGAAGCCCGCCAGCGGTACATAACGGGCGGTGGGCGAGGCCACATGCCTGGCCAGCAGGATGTGTTCGCCTTTCTTGATCAAGACCATCATCGCCGGCGATATCCGTGGATAGGCAACCATGCCGCAAGCGGGGCACTTGAAACAGCGTTCGCCGCTGGCCAGCGCCATGCGCGTGGCGCAGGTGCCGCAATATTGATGCGAGCGCGCCCACTCGCTGATCTGGAAAGCCCGGCCCGCCACCGCCAGTATGTCATCGTCCATCTCGCCAAACAGCGCGCGCAGCTTGGTGTAGGCATAGCCGGCCGGAGCCTGCGCATCTTTCGCCAGCCAGGTAGTGCGGCAATAGCGCTGGCCCAGCAAGCCTAGCGGATGGACGTCGCCGCTCCTGATCTCCAGGCTGGCGCACAGGGCGGCATCCGGCAAACTCAGGTCAGACTCGCGCACCAGCAGCTCGTCGCCGCGGAAAATAAAGGAGTGCGGGTCAGCGGATTCTTGCGGCTCCAGCAACAGCTGGAAGTGATCGGGAGTTTTAAGCATGGTGGCGAGAAAGGCGGCGAGGGCAATGGCGGCCGTTATTGTCGGAAGATGACGATATCATACCTTTGTCCGGGCGATTGCGCATGCCTGTCTCGGCCTGCTCAGGCTTCATCGAAAGGGTTCCTGACCGTGCTGAGCAGCGTGGGCGGCAGGGTTTCCGGCAGGGTTCCGGCCAAATTTTGCGCCTCCAGCGCCGCCACGACCTGATTCAGCAAACCTTGCAATTCCCTGGCCAGCGCCAGCCCCTGCTGATCGGCGGTCAAATCTATATCCCCATACAGGCTGACGCGGTCGAGGCGATTTTCTATGTTGAGGTTCGCCAGCGAAACGGCATCGCTTTCGTTGGCGTAAGCCTGGAACTCATTCATCCTTGTCATCATCCTTATCCTTTCATTAAATATTTGACGGCTTTGTAGATCGCCTCGGCGATGGCAAGCAGCACGGCATAGATTTTTTCATGCGAGGCCTCGTCCGCAGGCTTGCGCTGCTTCCTGTCGGCCGCCTTGCCACTATGCCCTTCGCTATGCGGGGTAGGCTTGGGCAAGTCCATGGTCTCATTCTTGACGCTTTGCGCCAGGCCAGGCAGCACATTGATGCCTATGGACTTTTCCAACTGGGCCACGCTGATCGCAGAATACTTCTGGCTGCCGTCATTGGCTATAAGATAGGCGCCGGCCTGGCGCCGCCTGGGGCTATACACTACCTTGTAGACATGGCTAGGCACCATCACATTGCCAATTTTTTGCAGGTCGCGGCCAATAAACGCGGGGCCGGTGACGACATACAAGTCTCCCTCGGCCTTGGCCAGGCGCCGCACCGATGCCTCTATGCCTTCCCAGATATTGCGGTTGCTGTCGGGATTTTGCGGAATCATATTGGCCAGGCTGAAGCTATCATACTGGGCGCTGCGGGTAGGCATATCGCCATTCGGACTTAGATGGCCGCGATCAAAGCCGGAACGGGCATAGTCGCTCAGTTCCGCTCTTTGTATGACGGGCAGCTCGCTTTCCGCATGGAATTTGTTTTCCCTGTTCAATTCCTGTGCCCGTTCCAGGTTCTTTCTTTGCAAATGCTCCGCCGACCATAACGGTGTGCGGGTCACGCCCGAGTGCATCACTGCAAATGCTTCATAACACAGCTCATGCGATTTCCGGGACAGCGACTGATTGAGAATCACGGGCTCTTGTCCCGCTACATAATGCGATGGACACTGGCTGGCGTGCGCCGAAGCGGCAATAAGGACGATGGAGAGTGAGGAAAACAGCGAATACAGCTTGATCATGCAATATCAGTGAATATGGAAGAAGCCGCGCATTCTATACGGCTAAAGGCCGCGTGGCCAGGATTCGATGGCGTGGTGTTGCAGTAACAAATGCGGGCTGAAATAGAAGCAGGCCCGGTCTTTTTGATACTATGTTCCGGTCCCGTGATTTATCTCACCTTGTCCACCAGGAACCTGAGCATGCATGCCAAGACAGACAATAAATCCCATAACCTGATTGCCTTCAGCCGCTTGTGCCTGCTTGCCTGTTTTCTGGCCGCCACTAGCCTTTCCTCGATTGCAGCAGATAAGGCAGCAGATAGGGCAGCAGTAAGGCCCCAGGCCGGCCCCAAACTCATCGTGGTCCTGGTAGTGGATGGCCTGCCGCAGGAGCAGGTGGTCAAATATCGTGAGCAATATGGCCAGGGCGGGTTCCGGCGCCTGCTGGAGCAGGGCGCCTGGTTCGGCGATGCGCACCAGGCGCATGCGGTCACGGTGACGGCGGTCGGGCATGCGGCGATACTGACCGGCGCCTATCCCTACAAGCACGGCATCGTCGAGAATTATTGGGCGGACCGCACTAGCCTGAACTCGATTTACTGCGCCGAAGACGCCGCGCACACCTATATCGGCGAAGAAACCAAGCCGGGCAGCGGCACCTCGCCGGCTAATTTGCGGGTAAACACGCTGGGGGACGAGTTGCGCAAGGAGACCTCGAATCAATCCAGGGTGGTGGCCGTGTCCGGCAAGGACCGCGGCGCCATTTTTTTAGCCGGCAAGACCGGCACTGCCTACATCTACATGGGTAAGAGCGGACATTTTGCCAGCAGCACCTATTACATGAAAGAGCATCCCGAGTGGCAAAGGCGTTTTACGGCAGGGAATCCGCAGGAGAAATTTTATGGAAAAGAGTGGCGGCCATTGCTGGATGAGGCTGTCTATACCGGCGATGCCCCCGATGGCAGCCCAGGCATGAACGGGGGAGGGTTCCCGTTTAGCTACAGCAGCAAATCCGGTAGGCCGGATGCCGAATATTACGGCAAGCTGTATACCGGCCCCTACCTCGACGAGCTGACCCTGGAATTTGCGCGCGCAGCGATCGACGGCGAAAAATTAGGACATAATCCCGCCGGCGTGCCTGACATACTGGGCATCAGCTTGTCCAGCCACGATTACATCAATCACAGCTATGGCCCGGAAAGCCGCATGTCCCATGACCACATGCTGCGCCTGGACCGGCTGCTGGCCGGCTTTCTTGACGACCTTGACAAGCGGGTCGGCCTGGACAATACCCTGGTCGTATTGACGGCCGATCATGGCTTTGCCAACTCGCCGGAATATTCCCGCAGCCTGCACCGCGATGCCGAACGCCTGGATCCCAAAAAGATGATGGAAGCCCTGAATGACTACCTGATGCTGCAATTCGGGGTGCCTAAACTGGCGATCAAATGGTTCTTTCCCAACTTCATGCTGGACTACCCGGCGATGGAAAAAAAAGGCTTGAATCCTGAGCTGGTAGAGACCGCGGCAGCCCAATTCCTGCAAGCCTATCCCGGCGTCGCCCATACCTTCACGCGCAGTCAGCTGAAAGCCCGGACCCTGCCCAAAACACGTTTGAGCATGCTGGTGCAGCGTGGATGGAACCAGGAGCGCTCTGGGGACATCGTCGTCGTGACCAAGCCCTATTGGTATTTTTCCAGCACAAGTTCGCGCGGCGCCACCCACGGCTCGCCCTATGCTTATGACTCCAACGTGCCGCTGATGCTATTGGGCAAGCCGTGGATCAAACCAGGTAAATTGAGCCAGTATGCGGAAGTAGTCGATCTTGTTCCAACCCTGGCTAAATTATTGCGTGTATCGCCGCCGACAATGAGCGAGGGCAGGGTGCTGAACGAAGTGCTGAAACTGGAGCCGGCTCCCTCAGAAAAACGCTAAGTATCCTTGCGTATGCATGTGTTGCCAATTGTAATATCATGACAATATCCAGTGGCAAAGTATAAACTTATAGGTGCTAACACTAGCTTGTTAGGCAAAGCCCATGCCAGGTAGTGTGCGACCAATACGAGAGGACACTATGATGAACAAATATCTCTTCAGCTTGCTGGCAATCGCACTATCGGCCGGTACGGCATGTGCTGGGGAAGCCAAGGTAACCTGGCAAGACCCGGACAATTACAGCGACGTGCGCCCGGCGAATGAAACCAAAACGGGCTTCCAGGCTAGGGTCTTCAAGAACCTGGATCAGGTATTCGATAGCCTCGCAAAAAAATTACCGGACGGTTATAAGCTGCAGGTCGTAGTCACCGACCTCGACCTGGCCGGCGATGTCAAGCCCATGCGCGGCCCATCCGGGCAGGATATACGTGTAGTAAAGGACATAGACTGGCCGAGAATTTCATTTAGCTATGTGCTGAAAGACCCGCAAGACCAGCAGGTAGCGGCCGGCAAGGAAGATTTGAAAGACATGAATTTCAGGTCACATGTCAGCATCAACACCGGCGACAGCTTTTATTACGAAGGTGCGCTGTTGAAGGACTGGTTTAAAAAGCAGCAGGCAAGCAAGATTTTCCCCGCGAAATAAGGGCAAAAAATAACGGTAAAAAGCTTGATACAGGCTGATCTAGGTTGCAACAAAAAATGCCGTCCAGTTTTTTTACTGGACGGCATTTTTCATGGGCGAGCCCGAGTCTTGGAAGCCGGTGCAATCAGTCTGAAGACTGGCACAATTTGCTGGCTTTGTAGGCGGCGATAAAATCGTCGAAGCTACCTTTGTCATCGCGCTCTATTGCCTGCTGCTCGGACAAAGAGTTGCTGGCCAACTGGTTGAAATAAGCGTTTTCCTCGGCATTCGGCGGATTGGCCTTGAAATGGCGGGCATGCTGCTCGCTTTGGTGCAGCCCGAAACGCAGGAAGGAATTGCCTTGCTCGCGCAAGGCGCGCATTACCCGGGCGGACGGAGTCAGCTCCGGGTCTTGCAACTTGGCTTGCTGCACGGCCATGCTCGCTGCATGCGCGTCGCCGCCGCGCTGGGCATCCAGCAGCGCAGCAATCGGCTGCATGCGCTGCAATAATTCCTGCCCCCAGGCCTGCAGGGAAACAGCCTGGCCATCGCGCTGCAAGCTCAAGCCGGGACGGCGGCCATCCTTGACAGTGGCTGCAAAATTTTTCGCGTACAGCAGGCTTTGCTCAGCGTCGATGGCAGGGCTGTCATCCAGTGCGCAAAACAGCAGGAAGGTATCCAGGAAACGCGAGGTCTCCAGGCTGATGCCTACCGGCTCGAACGGGTCGACATCCAGACAGCGTATCTCTACATATTGCACCCCGCGCGAACACAGGGCCTGGATCGGCCTTTCGCCGCTGCGAATAACCCGTTTCGGACGTATGGTCGAATAATATTCATTTTCGATTTGCAGCAAATTGGTGCTGATCTGTATCCATTCGCCGTCGCGCTTGGTGCCGAATTTTTCGTACGGCGGGTAGGGCTTGTTGACTGCGCTGGTCAGGCGCTTGACGTAGTCGTCCAGGCTGTTTTCCTGCGGCGTCAGGCCCGATTGCGCATCGTTCTGGTAGCCCAGGTCGCTCATGCGCAAGCTGGTGGCGTACGGCAGATAGAGCGTATCTGCGGACAATTCCTGCAACTGGTGTTCGCGATCGCGCAGGAAACTGCGCGACAGCACCGGCGATGCGCCGAACAGATACATCAGCAGCCAGCTATAGCGGCGGAAATTGCGTATCAGCGCCAGATAGCTCTCGGACTGGAATTCCTTGGCCGAAGCTGTCGCCCCTTCTTTGGTTTGTAATACCTGCCATAAGGCTTCCGGCAGCGAGTAGTTGTAGTGTATGCCGGCGATGCATTGCATGGCCTTCCCGTAACGCAGGGCCAGGCCGCGCCGGTACACGTGCTTGAGCATGCCTATGTTGGATTTGCCGTACCAGGCAATCTCGATATCGGTTTCCGGCGGCAAGGCGCAAGGCATGGATTCGCTCCACAGCAATTCATCGCCCAGTTTGCTATAGGCTACCCGGTGTATGGTTTCCAGCTTGTCCAAAGTGAGCGCGATATCGGATTCGGCGGGGGTGATGAATTCCAGCAGGGTTTCAGCGTAATCGGTCGTAATCTGCGGATGGGTAAGGGCGGAACCGAGCGCCACAGGATGAGGCGTGCGGGCCAAATCGCCCTTGGCCGTAACCCGCAAGGTCTCCCTTTCTATACCGCGCAATCCCTGTCCCAGCAATGGGCGATATTCATCAGTGGCCAGTATTGCCAAGCGGCTGGTCAATTGACTATTCATAAGCTTTCCCCATAAGTTTGTGCTGCATATTCAGTGGACGAGAGATTAACCGAAAATCAGAATGCGCGTATTCGGTCGGCCATTTTTGCGGCGTGCGCAAGGCTTGACATTTACTCTAAATCAATGAATAAAAAAACAATATTTACTGTGCCGTAGCGGCGTCGCTGACGGCAGCCTGGTCACCGCGCCGCTGGATCGCCAGCCAAGTCCGGTAGACCAGCAAGGCGACCTGTGCATCGTCGGCTGCGTATTTGATCTGGCGCTCGCTGAGTTCGGCGGCGGCCCAGTTGGAGGTAGAGGTTTTCTTCGATTTTTGCAGCTTCATGCCAAAATACTTGGCAACGGCGGCTTTCGCCCCCATGTCGTTGCGTTTCACTTCGCGCATCGCCTTGGACAGGTCCAGCACATTTTCTACCTGTATTCCCAATTTGCCCTGCAGGCGCCTGGTGTCTTCACTCAGGCCGAAGCCCACTTTCAGGATGGCGGCGGATTCCAGCACCGTTTTTACCGCATCCAGGCTGGTCAGGCGCAGCGTGGGGAACAGGTAGGCCCGGGTATCCGTGGCCAGCTGTATCAGGTGCGGGCCGCCGCTATCCTGGCCCTTGGAAAAAGTCGGCTTGGATTCGGTATCAAAGCCGAGCACGTCCGCCGCCATCAAGGCGGCAAACGCCTGGTTCATGTCGGCCTGCGACTGCACCAGCAGCACGTTGTGCGGCTGTATGCCCGGATAAGGCGGCAGGATAACTTCAGTAGAAATAGTCATAGGCAAGATGATGACACAAAACAAGGAACTTGCATTCCGGGAAAAGCGGGCAAAAAATGAAGAAAAGGCCGCAATTGCGGCCCTTTCCACGTTGACGCTTCCTGCCTGGCTGCTTACAGACTCTTGGTCGCCACTACCGCTGCAGGGCGGCCGCGGCCAGTCACCAGCGATACCAGTTTTTTCAGCCAGCGATAGACCAGGCGGATGAATACCAGGGCCAGCAACGCCTCGATAAAGGTCATCACAAACGCCACCAGTGCGTTCCAGCGTTCTGCACGCCGGCGGAACTTGGCAATCGCGCGGTCCCTGGTGATCTCTATACTGTCGTAAAAGGTAGGAACAACCAGCAAGGTCAGTATCGTCGAGGTAATGGTGCCGCCTATAATCGCGACTGCCAGCGGGCGATAGAATTCGCCGCCTTCGCCCACGCCTATCGCCACCGGCATCATGCCGGCAATCAGCGCGAAGGTCGTCATCAGGATAGGGCGCAGGCGCATGCGGCCGGCATACATCAGCGCATCCTCGCGGTCATAGCCTTCCGCTTCGCGCTTGCGCGCGCAATCCAGCAGCAGAATCGCATTTTTCGCCACCAGGCCCATCAGCATGATGACGCCGATGAAGCTCATCAGATTCAGCGTGCCCTTGGTCAGCAGCAAGCTGATGACCACGCCTATCAGGCTCAGCGGCAGCGACAGCATCACCGCCACCGGCGCTGTGAAAGAGCCGAATTGCATCACCAGTATCAGGTACATCAAGCCTATGCCCATCACCAGCGCAGTCGCCATTTCAGTGAACAATTCCTTCTGGTCGCGCGCAGCGCCGCCCAGTTCCAGGCCGTAGCCTGCCGGGAACTCCATCCCCTTGGCGATTTTCAGGGCGTCTGAGGTGACCTCGCCGGGCGAACGCCCCTGTGCATTAGCCGACACGGTAATCGTGCGTTTGCCGTCCATGTGCTGGATTTGCGCCGGGCCCTTGCCCATGGTGATGGTGGCGATCTGGTCCAGCGGCACCATCATATTGCTGCCGCCCACGGCCACCGGCAGGTGCTCGATATTTTCCGGCTTGACCCGGTCGTCGGGATGCAGGCGCACCGCCACGTCGCGCGACTCGCCGGTAGGATCGACCCAATCTCCCACTTCCACGCCGGCAAACGCGACCCGCAGCGCTTGCGCGGCATCGTTGACGGAGATGCCCAGCGAGTTGGCCAGGCCGCGGTTCATTTCTATCTGCAGCTCATCCTTGGGCGCGAGCTCGGACAAGCCCACATCCACAGCGCCCGGCACCTGGCGCAATTTTTCCATATAGTCGTTGGTGATCGTGATCAGGCGGCGCGCATCCGGCCCGCTGAACTGGATCTGCACCGGCTTGCGCGCATTGTTCGACAAATCGTCCAGCACCACATATTCACCGCCGACCAGGGTCGCCATCAACTTGCGCAAGTCGGCTCCGACCTCGGTCGCCGAGCGCCGCTTGTATTTGCTGGTCTTGCCTATGTCAACATACACGCGGCCGCCGTTGGCATTGATGCTGCTATTGGTGGCGATGGTTTCCGGCATGGTGCGCGCCAGCTCCGCTGCCTTTTCCACTTTCATGCGCGCGTAGTCCAGGCTGGCACTGGAAGGGGTGCGGATATCGATCATGATCATGCCGTAGTCGGAATTCGGCAGGAAGCTGGAACCGCCGAACTTGGCGTGCAGACCAAGCGCCGCCACCAGGCTGAAGCCGGCGATGATCGCCATCCAGCGGCGGTGATGCAAGGCCCAGGCGATCACGTTGCCATAGCGGTTGGCCTGATGGTCAAACCAGGTATTGAAATGCGACAGCCACAGGCTGATGCCGCGCTTGGGCTGCAGGTGATGGCCGACCGGGTCGCCCCAGTATGCCGACAGCATCGGATCCAGCGTGAACGAGATGAACAGGCTGACCAGCACCGAGCTGGCGACCGTCAGCGCAAACGGGCGGAACCATTCACCGGAAACACCGGGCATGAAGGCGACCGGGATGAATACGGCAATAATGGAAAAAGTGGTTGCCGCCACTGCCAGCCCGATCTCTTTGGTACCCGCACTGGCCGCGGTACGCCGGTCCGAGCCCATTTCCATATGGCGCACGATGTTTTCCCTGACCACGATCGCGTCGTCGATCAGCACCCCTATCGCCAGCGACAGGCCCAGCAGGGTCATGAAATTCAGGGTGAAGCCGCACAGCCATACCGCGATAAAAGCGGCGATCACCGAGGTTGGCAGGCTGAGTGCGGTTATCAGGGTGGAGCGCCAGGAATTCAGGAATACATACACCACGAAGATGGTCAGCCCGGCGCCGAACATCAGGGCGTCGATCACGTTATTCAGGCTGTTTTCTGCATCCTTGCCGCCGTCCTGGGTCACCTCCAGCTTGGTGCCGGCGGGCAGGGTCTTGTTCATTTCATCGACCATCGCGCGGATCTTGCTCGCCACGGTGACCGTGCTGGCGTCGCGCGAACGGGTGACGGAAATGCCGACATTGGGGAAACCGTTGCGTACGCTGAAACCGCTCAATTCAGCGAAGCCGTCTGCAGTAGTGGCGACCTGGGCCAGCCTGATCATCTCGTTGCCGCGCCGCTTGACCACGATGTTTTCAAATTCGGCCGGCGACTCGATCCGGCCTACCAGGCGTATGCTTTGCTCGTCCAGCGTGCCGCGTATCTTGCCTACCGGAGCGGTCGCGTTCTGGTTGCGCAGCGCTGCCACGACTTCCGCTATGGAGACATTGTATTCCCGCAGTTTCTCGGCGCGTAATAATACGCTGAGCTCGCGCTTGAGCGAGCCGCTGACGGTCACGACCGCCACCCCGTCTATGCTGCGGAACTTGTCGGACAACTCGTCTTCCGCCAGGCGGGAAATTTCAGCATGGCTCTGGCTCTTGGAAGACAGCGCCAACTGCATGATCGGCGATGCCGACGGGTCGATCCGCTGCAATACCGGCTCACGCATTTCCACCGGCAGCTTATAGCGCACCGACGCGATCGAATTCCTGATCTCGTCGGAGGCCTCGATCATGTTCTTGTTGAAATTGAACTGGATCAGGATGCTGGCGCTGCTTTCATTGGCGGTGGCAGTGATCTTGTAGACGCCGGAGATGCTCTGCAGCGATTTTTCTATGCGGTTGATGACTTCCCGCTCTACCGTCTCCGGCGATGCGCCGGGGTAGGGGATATTCACCACGATCAGCGGCAGTTCGACGTCGGGCCTCTCATTGACGCGCAGTTTTTTCAGGGCCAGCAAGCCCAGGCACATCAAGGCAATGATGATGACGAGCGTCGCAATCGGACGCTTGATACTAAAGTCGGATAGGAACATGATTTATTTCCCCGCTGTGCCGGAAGATACGCCACTGGATGGATTCTTTGCCGCGGCGGCCGCTGTAGTGGCGGCGGTCGACTGCGCCAGCGTCACTTTTTGTCCTTCTTTCATAGTGGTGACCGGGTTGCGCACCACCTTGTCGCCGTCGGCCAGGCCGCTGCGCACGACGTAGTCGCCACGCCGCTGGTCGCGTTCGCCCAGCACCAGGCCGACCTTGTTGACGGCGCCATCTTTCACGCGCCAGGCAAAGGTTTTATCGCCGCTACGTATTAGTACCGCTTCCGGTATCATCAGGGTGGACACGCTGGTCGCCTCTATCCGGCCTTCGGCATACAGGCCCGATACCCGGGGCTGGTTGCTGTCGACAAAATTGACCAGGACTTCCACCTGGCGCGTCGTGGCATTGGCTGCCGGGTCTACCCGCTTGACCTTGCCGCTGAAGACCTGCTGGCCGTAGCCGTTCACCCGAAAATCGACAGTCTGGCCGATCTTGACGCTGCTGATCTTGTCTGCCGACACGAAACCTTCAAAGCGCATGCTGGTCGGGTCGATTACCTTGACCAGTTCCTTGCCTATCTGGGCGGTATCGCCGGCCGATACCTTGCGCTCGCTGATGATGCCTTCAAACGGGGCTCGCACTTCGGTGCGCTGCAATTGCTGGCGGGCCTGCGCGGAACGGGCCTTGGCCGCGACCAGGTCGCTCTGGGCATTGTTGCGGCGTATCTCGGCGTCTTCCAGTTGTTGGGTGGAGGTCATGCCGGAAGCGCGCAAGGTCTTCAGCCTTTGGAACTGGCGCTCTGCCTGGTCCAGCGACTGTGCCGAAGCACGCGCCGCCGCTTCGGCCGAATTCATGCTATCGCGTATCGAAGTGTCGTCCAGGCGCACCAGCAAATCGCCGCGCTTGACCGCTTCGCCGTTTTCCTTCAAGACTTGCAGCACCACGGCCGACACTTCGGCGCGCAGATCGGCGCGGCGTTCAGGCTGGATAGAACCGGTAATCACCGGGCCGGAAGACAGGGAATTGTTTTGCACAGTAACCAGGTCTTCAGGCGAAATCAACAAAGCGACATCACTCGCCGAAGCAGAGCTGGAGGAAGATGCGGCGGCTTTCGCGCTCGCACTGGTTCCAGCGCTTTTCTCTCCCTTGTCGGGTCCTTTGCTACAGGCAGCAAGGGACGAGGCAATGGCGACGGCTAAGAGGGTCTGGCGCAACATTTGTGATCTCCATTAATATAATTAGAGTGATTGGAGCGGTAAAAGTAAAAGAAGTTCAACCGCAAGCGCGAAAGTATCCATGAGGCCGAGACGCTATGTCAACTGGCCCGCCCCGAGATGAGACACTGGAGAGACACTGGATTAAAATTATTATTTCAGCATGACTCTGGTGCGCACTATACCTGCTTTTTCATGCTTGATGACCACCTGTACTTCACGATTTTCGCCACATTTGCCGGCATTTACTATCCATTCCAGCCGGGTCTTGTCGGCCGTGGGTGCCGTATCCGTCCAGAAACTGACCAAAGTGTGCTTGTAGGCCCGGCCTTCCAGTTCTCCTGCCATCTCGCGCAACTTGCCCGAGACCAGCAGGGCGCCGTCTGGCAGGCTCAATTCTGCCACTACGCCACGCGTCTGCTTGCGTTTTTGGGCCTGCTTGGAGACGTAGCTGGGCAGGTAGCCGGTGTTTTGCACGACCGCCACGACCCGGTACAGGTCGCCGCCCATAGGCTCAGCTTCGGCGTGCACCAGCTCCAGCTTGGGAGAGAGCAGGGTGTTCCATACCAGCCAGTCGGGGAATTTGGCGACTTCCTTTTCCATCAGGTGCGGCGGCGGATTGCGGAAGGCGTAAAACTTGTCCCAGCCGCCTAGCTCTACCTCGCCCAATTGCGGATGATCAAACTTGTACCAGTCGATATAGCCCTTGCCGGGCAATTCCTTATCGGCCCAGGCCAGCATTTTCAGGTCGTCTTCGACCGGATGATCGCGGAACCAGTCTATATACTTATAGTCGGTAATGCCGGCTTCCCGCATCGGGCACCAGATCTCTATGGTCCACTCATACAGGCCCAGGTGCTCATAAATCCAGTCAAACGAGCCGGTAATCACGTCCTTGGGATGGTAGCGGAACTCATGGTATACGCTGATGGCCGGGTAGCCAGTGATTTTCTGGCCTTGTTCTCCTTGTTTTTTGTATACCCACAAATCTTCTGCCGGCATTTCTTCATCGGGTTGCGAAGAGAAGGGGCGCAGCAGCACCCCGCTCCAGGTATGGAAGGACAGGCCGCCGGTAATATTATTGTGGCTGGTAATAAATTGCACCACGGCACGCACCTCTGGCTCCGAGGTCGGGAAGGGGCCGGCCCCCAGTTGATCGGCCTCAGGCCGCCAGCCGGCCGGGAAGTTGCGATTCAGGTCTAGTCCCTGCTTGTCCTTGTTGACCGCAATATTAACGCCGTCGTAGTTGCGCACAGTGCCTTCTGGCAGCATGCGGTAATAGTCGCCGCCATATTCGGTAGGCTCGCGCGGGATCATCAGGCGCGGATGCTCAGGATGGCATTTCCAGTTGCCGTTGCTGTCCTTGATGCGCATCGACAAGATGCGGCCGTCGCCGTCCGCATCCTCTATATCCAGGCCGTCTATGCTCTCTTCGTCGTAGGGATAGGGGCGGGTGGAAGAGCGTATGATCCTCGGCGTATCCTGCATCGCCCACTCGGCGCCGTCGGGATTCATGCGCGGGCAAATATAGATGGCGCGCGTATCCAGAGCCCGGGTGATGTCCTCGCGCTGGCCGTAATGCCGGGTCAGCGTGTCGATCAGGTACAGGGAAGCCACGCCGCCGGCCAGCTCGCTCGCATGAATATTCGCATCGACCCAATAGGCCGGCTTGTCGGTCGCCGGACCGGTTTTGCGGTTGGTGGCGGTGACGACCCAGATGTCCTTGCCTTCGTGGCTCTTGCCTATGCTTTCCAGCGATAGCAGGTCCGGGTATTCCGCGACAAACTGGTGCAGCAGCGCGGAAAATTCTGAGTAACGGTAGTAGCGGTCGTATTGGATATTCATCGTGAGCCGATTTCCTGTGCAAGTCTGTTCGTTCGGTGCGGCCCAGTCTCAAGCAGGCCATTCATCAAGCGGGCCATCCATCATCTTTAGGTCTTTTCCTCGGTCTTGGCCTTGCTTTCGGTGGCAAGCTTGGCCTTGGCTTTGGCCTCTTCTTCAAACCTGGCTTCGGCCGCTTTCATTTCCGGCGTCTTGAATTGCCCCATCACGTCGCGTTTGCCACGCTCCAGGTAAGGCACAGGTTTGTCCATCCACTCGGGACGCGGCGCGTCCAGCAGGTAGTGGTCAAAGAATTCGGCCATGTGCACGGTGTAATGCTTCATGTTCTCGCGGCTCTTCAAGCCATGCTTCTCGCCGTTGTAGTTGAACCAATAGGCTTCCTTGCCCAGGCGGCGCATCGCCGTGAAAAATTCTATGGCCTGGTACCAGGGCACGGCGTCATCGTCGTCATTGTGTATGGTCAGGTAGGGGGTGCGCACCTTGTCTGCCGAGAAGATGGGCGAGTTCTCGATGAACTGCAAGGGGCTGCCCCAGGGAGTGCCGCCGATGCGGCTCTGGCTGCGCTCATACTGGAAGGCGCGGCTCATGCCCGTGCCCCAGCGTATGCCGCCGTAGCCGCTGATCATGTTGGCCATCGAGGCCCCGGCCTCGGCGGCACGGAAGATATTGGTCTGCGTGACCATATAGGTGATCTGGTAGCCGCCCCAGCTATGCCCCTGTATGCCTACCCGCTGCGGATCGACAAAGCCGCGGGCCATCACTTGCTCTACCGCCGGCAGCACGGACTTCATCGCGCTCTTGCCGGGATAACCGGTCTCGTACACGATATCCGGACGCAGCACGATATAGCCGTTGCTGGCGTAGCGCGTGATATTGATGTTTTGCGCCGGGGCTGGCGGCACGTATTTATACAGGTTGTCCGACATCTTCTCGTAGATGTAGACCATCATCGGATATTTTTTGTTGGGGTCGAAATTCTCCGGTTTCAGCAGCAGCGCTTTCAGGCGCTTGCCATCGCCGTTGGTGTAGGTAATCAACTCCTGCCGGCCCCAGTTGAAGCCGGCCTGTTGCGGATTGGCGTCACTGATTTTTTGAGGCGCCTGGAAGCGGAGACGGGACGCCCACAGATCCGGGAACTCCTCAAACGTCTGCTGCGTAAACAGGACAGTATCGGTTTTCTTGGCCTTCACCAGTCCGGAAATCAGCTTGTCGGCATGGATCAGCTGCTTCGGCTCGCCGCCTTGCGCGCCGGTTTGGTAGTAGCCGGTGGAGCGGTTGTAATCGTGGGTCGCGGCCAGTATCCAGGGCTGGCCGGCCGGCAGCACTTTTTCATCCTTGTCCAGGCGCACATAGCGCAATTCCAGCTGGTTCTTGCGGCCAAAACCCGCGGTCAGGTTCCTGGCGGCGCCGCTATCCGGCTTGATTTCCCACAGGTCGAACTGGTCGTACAGCACCACGGCGGCATCGCCTTCGGTCCAGCCGGCGACGCCATACGGCTCCCTCGGTTCGGGCGTGTCCTTGTCCTGCTCTTCGAACCTGGCCTTCAAGCTGGCGGTCAGGCTGCGCTTGGCGCCATCCTGGGTGGCATAGGCCCACCAGCTGCTGCTCAGCACGTCGAATGCCAGCAGGTATTTGCCGCCGGGAGAGAGCGTGGGCTCGACCCTGAGCTTTTCGGCGATGCGTCTGGCCTGGCCTGACTGCAGGTCCACCGCATAGGCGTCGTAGTAGAGCGCGTCCCAGGACGCCATCATCCGGTAAGGCAGATCGCTCTGGCCCAGTGCAAAGCGCGGATTGTCATTGAAGTTGACGTCCGGCATGTCCAGTGTCGCCAATTGCACAAAACTCCCGGTTTTCAGATGGACTACCGCGCGATAGCTGCGGCTCTTTTCCTTGTCGGCCTTGACCTTTTGCATGGGCTGCAGTTCCGGGTCTTTCCAACTCCACAGGTCTACCTTCACCGGTTCCGGCGCATCCTTGGGTTCTATTTTAGCCGCGGCTGCCGTGCCCAGGAACAGGCGCTCACCGTCCTTGCTGAACTTCAAGGCCCCGTGTTCGCTAGGCGCCCACGCCGCCGGCATGCCGGCTGTCTTGCCCGACACCAGCTGCGCGGCGGCCTGGTCCGTTCTGGTGGCGTAATACACGGCAACCGCCGGGGTAAATTCCTGGTCCTTATACTTATCCTTATTGTCTTCTTTTTCCTTGACCTGGTCGCGGTTGCTCAGGAAGGCGAGCTGGCGGCCGGTTTCATCAAAGCAGAGCGATTTATAGCTGCCGGCGCCGGACAACAAGCTGCGAAGCTTGCCGTCCGCGGTAGCAACCACGTAAGCTCCCTCGCGCGCCAAGTCAGACGGATTGGCAGACTTGTCCGGTTTCGTTTCCTTGTCCTCTTTGTCCTTGGCTGCTTCTTGAGACTTGTCGCTGTCTTTGGCCTTGGCCGCATCTTTCACCGACACGGTGTAGGCCAGTTGCGAGCCGTCTTTTGACCAGGCGAACTCCGCCACGTCTTTATATGAAGCCCGTTTTCCCGTCGTCAGATTGAGCAGCAGCAGTTCTGTCCCGGCTTCCTTTTTCTTGCTGCCGGCGTCCGCGCTACCCGGAACTTCCTGGTCGGCATCGGCAACAGCATCTTTCACCGCTGCCTTATCCTCCTTTTTAGCGTCCTTCCTGGTGTCTTTTACCGGCTCCAGCAGGGCCGCAACAAAGGATCCGGCGTCTTCGGGCAGCGCAAAACGCCTGACCCGCTCTATGCTTTCTACTTTTCCATTTGACAGGTCCATCACACCGAGGCCCGGCTTGGGCATGTCGTCGGGCTTTTTCTTGTCTTTCTTGGCCTTGTCCAGTTCCAGCCGGGTAGGCTGGATCGCAAACGCGACGTAACGGCCGTCCGCACTAAAGACCGGGGCAGTACCCCTGGCATGGCGGTATTCACGCCCGCTGGCCAGGTGACGGGCAACGATCTCGCCATCGCCTTCCTGTGCCACTAGCGCGTATGCCGCCCAGACGCCGTCGCGGCTCAGTACACTACCCTGGATGGAACGCCAGCCGGCATACACGTCATGACTGATGGCGCGCTTTGCGCCGCTGTCCAGCGGCGCCTGGCCCTGGACGGCGCTAACCATGGCGGCCATATTGTCAGCGGCAACGGCGCCGGTTGCCAGCGCCAGGGTGAAAGCCAAGCTCGCCAGGTGGGGAAGTTTTAGCGGAAACACAAGATTACCTTTCTGCTGTAGAAGACAGGATATGACCGACAAGAAGAGGGAAGATCATTATCCAATGCAGCAGTATCCTAGCCACGGTATTTGTGTGTCAATAAACTAATTGCATTCGAGAACACAAGCGCAGGAAATTCGGCAAACAAGCGGCCTGCCTGCGTCTGCGTCCGGGAAAAAGGGGCCTTGCCGCTCTTGCAGGCGGTTGAGTTTCACCCCCCTATAACTTATACTCCGGTGCGCGCGACACAATCGCCGCCCACATCGCTTACCGGCACCATCCCGCCGCCTAGCGACAAGCTTATTTTTATTTCATTTTTGCCATTAACCCATTACTGCGGCAAACATCGCGCTACCTGACCAGGTCGACCGATATTTACCGCGCGGAGCCATAAGCATGACCGCTTTCATCTTCAATGAACTCAATTTCGACAACCACGAGCAAGTGGTATTCGTCTCCGAAGCAAAATCCGGACTGAAAGGCATTATTGCCGTCCACAATACCAATCTGGGCCCTGCCATGGGCGGTTGCCGTATGTGGAATTATGCGTCCGAAGCACACGCAGTCAACGACGTGTTGCGCCTGTCGCGCGGCATGACTTACAAGAACGCGGTGGCCGGCCTGCCCATAGGCGGCGGCAAAAGCGTCATTATCGGCAATCCCAAGACCGACAAGACACCCGCCCTGTTTGAAGCCCTGGGCGAAGCCCTGGAGCGCCTCGGCGGCCGTTACATTACCGCGGAAGACGTAGGCACCAGCCCGGCGGACATGGCCCACGTTGCGACCAAGACCCGCTACGTCGCCGGACTGGGCGACAGCGGCGATCCATCCCCATTTACCGCGCTGGGTTGCTTTGTCGGCGCGCAGGCAGCGGTCAAGCATCAGTTGAAACGCGACTCCATGGAAGGCCTGGTCGTTGCATTGCAAGGCCTGGGCCACGTCGGTTACGACTATGCACGCCGCCTGCATGCAGCGGGCGCTAAACTGATCGTTGCCGATATCGACGAAGCAGCGCTGGAGCGCGCGCGAGCGGAACTGGGCGCGGAAATCGTTTCCACGACCGCCATTTACGACGTGCAGGCGGACATCTACGCGCCTTGCGCGCTGGGTGCAACCCTAAACCCGGACACCCTGTCGCGCCTGAAGGTGAAGATCGTCGCCGGTGCCGCCAATAACCAGCTGGCAACAGCCGACGTGGGCGATTTGCTGCGCCAAAAAGGTGTGCTGTATGCGCCGGACTTCGTGATCAACGCCGGCGGCATCATCAAGGTCTGCTATGAATACCTGAACAAGCCGCAAGCCGACGTCGAAGCCCACGTGCGCGAAATCGGCGACACGCTGGCGGAAGTGTTCGCCCGCGCCGACAGCGAAGGCCGCTCCACTAGCGTAGTGGCCGACGAGGTGGCGGAAGCCCGCTTCAAGCGCTAATCTGCCGCCTGCAATACCAGCAAAACAGCCGCTCCTATAGTGATATTGTGAGCGGCTGTTTTTTTATGACTGCAGCTGCAAGGTCTTGATCACCCGGCTTTCGCCTTTTTCGCCGGCGCCGGAACCGCTATTGTAGGTTTCCTTGCGGACTGTGATCAGCCGCTCGCCCACCAGTGAAAATACCTGCTCTTCATGATTGGCAGCTTCAAAGCTGATCACCACCAGGGCTCGCCCGGAGATATTCTGGTGGGCACGGCTGGCCAGCGGCGTGCCGTCGGCGGCAATCCAGATTTCCATACTGCCTTCAAATTTCTTGACGTATTTCTTGTCCTTCTCATTTTGCTTGTCCAGGCTGGCATCAAAGCTCAGCACGCGGGCAGGCTTGCCGTTCCAGGCCTCGGCACGCTCACTCTTGAAATTGAGCTTTTCCAGCACTAGCGACAAGGCAATAGCGGCCCGGGTCATGCCCCTGAGTTCGGCGGAATTGAGTTCCCGCAGCGCAGACAGGGTAGGGGTCTTGGCCTTGGCATCCTTTTCCTTGGCCTGCTCTTCGGCCTCCATGCGGCTCAGGACCTCGCGGCTGTACTGTACCTGCATGCCGCGCGCGCTCTCTTCTACCGTAATGCTGCCCAGGCCATTGTTTTCATCAAGCTCCTTGCCTTCGCCGTGCCGGCTCCAGGTCTTGAATTCCAGGCTGGCCTTGATCGGGGTCTGCCCCTGTTGGCGAGCCAGTGCAGCCTTCAAATCGGCCAGGCCGTCGGCATGGGCCAGGCCCGCCGCAACGAAAAAAATACCGGCGGCAAGAACGCTGCGATAGCCGGCCATGATCCAAGATAGACGCATGTTTTCCCTTACTATTGGTTGTTGTAGATTTCCCGGCCTGCCTTGCTTAGTACCCCGGGAAGCAGATTAGGTTCCCGTTGCAAGCCCGGTTGACGGCCTCCGTAATGTCCATCGCCAAACTGCCGGTGAAAGAATTTGTTGAATGTATTGAAATTCGCCGCCATATCCGGTAGTCTCCGCGCTTCCTTTTAATATTGAGCACCGCCGCAACGGCGCTCGCTGCAAGTTCCGGCTAGCCGTGTCCTCAAACGACAGCTTGACTTTGGCTACAGCTTTACCATCATCCAGACATGACCGTTCTTATCGCCACCGACGTATTTGGCATTACCCCCGCAGTACACAGTTTGGCGCGTAGCCTAGGCAGCAAGTGCATGCTGGTTTCCCCTTTCGATGATGAAAATAATCGCTACCATTCCGAGCAATTAGCCTATCAGGCATTTCTCGCCGAGGGCGGCGTAGCCCGCTATGCAGACAAGCTACGGTCCATCCTGGCCGAAGACAGGGCAGGGATACAGTGTGCGATAGGCTTTAGCGCGGGCGCCTCTGCACTCTGGCTGGGCAGCGCGACGCCTGGCTTCGGCCGTTTGCACATGCTGACGCTGTTTTACGGTTCGCGCATACGCGATTACGCCCAACTGACGCCGCTCTGTCCGGTACGCCTGGTGTTTGCCGAACGGGAGCCGGCCTTCGAGCCCGCCGCGCTGGCGGCTGAATTAGGTGCAAGAGGGCATACGGTGGAGTTGGCCAAGAATACTGCGCATGGCTTCATGAATCCGTATTCGGGCGGATTTTGCGTCAAGTCGCAAGCGCGGTATATTGCAGAACTGGCTGAAATGCTGCGATACGCCGAAATGGATCGCGTTGAATTGGCTTAAACCCGGCTGGCGCCATCCAAGAAAAAAGCTTGAACCTTCCGCGTTCAAGCCTTTTTTACTATCGGGCCAGGGGACGGCCGTGAATGCCCAGGTTAGTCCGGTTTCTTCTCGCGCGCGACCCAGTACAAGGCCAGCATGATCAGCGCATACGGAATCAGGGACAGCGCGTCGGCGCTGCCGCCTTCAAAGAAAGGATTGTTCTTGGTCGACCAGTCGCCTATCGTTTTGTCAAAATTGGTCAGGATGCCTGCCGTGAACGCGATGACGATACCCGCCAGTGCGCCGCCGGCGATATAGCCGGAAGCCAGCAGAACGCCGGAACTGCGGTCGCCGGCCGCCTGCTTTTCTTCTTTCGACATGTGCTGGTTATGCTCCAGTTTGCTGTTACGGCGATCCACCAGCCAGCGTATCATGCCGCCGATAAACAGCGGGGCGGAGGAGGACAGCGGCAGGTAGACGCCGACCGCGAATGCCAGTGAAGGGATGCCGGCCATTTCCAGCACCAAGGCGATCATCACGCCGAACAGGACCAGGGACCACGGCAATTGGCGGTCCAGTATGCCCTTGATGATGTAAGACATCAGCACGGCTTTGGGCGCATCGTATTTTTTCACTTCGGTGCCGTCCGGGCGCTTATTGTACGCGCCGTTGATGCCCGGATCGACCAGGTAGGCCACCTTGCCGGCGTTGTCCACCAGGTATTTGCCGGCCGGGCCGCCCACGGCATCCATCTTGTGCCATACCTTGTAGGTGGCCTTGTCCTGCTCGGCTTGCGGGCCCTGCAGTTGATCGGTGTCGGTCAGCTTCGATACATCGGTAGTCAGGTTGGGCGCAACCTGGGCCGCCGGCACGTACACAGTGCCGGCGTCATTCAGCTTCAGCAGGATAGGGCCGAGGATCAGGGCCGACGACAGGGCGCCCGCCAGGATCGCATACTGCTGGTATTTCGGCGTGGAGCCTACCAGGAAACCGGTTTTCAAATCTTGCGACGTGGTGCCGGCGTTGCTGGAGGCAATGCAGACGATGGCGCCGACCGACAAGGCGGTCACATAATACTGGCCGCCGGTCCAGCCCATGATCAGGAAAATCAGGCAAGTGAACAGCAGGGTTGCTACCGTCATACCGGAAATGGGGTTGGACGAAGAACCAATTTCACCGGTCAGGCGCGAAGATACGGTGGCGAACAGGAAGCCGAACACCAGGATCAGCAAGGCACCCAGCAAATTCATATGCAGCGGGGTCGCGACCGTGATGATCGCGATGATCGTCAGGCAGCCGATGACCACCCATTTCATCGGGATATCCTGGTCGGTGCGCAAAGGCGCGCTGATGGTCGCTGCCGCGCCTTTGCCCATGCCGGCCAAGCCGGCAGACAGGCTATGCCAGATGGTAGGCATGCAGCGCACCAGACTCACCAGGCCGCCGGCGGCAACCGCACCTGCGCCTATATACAGGATGTAGGCGCTGCGAATGTCGTGCGGCGCCATTTCGCTGATCAGCTTGGTGCCCGGGCTGACCGGCACGCTTAGCGCGTCGCCGAAAAACTTGATCATGGGGATCAGCAGCAGGTAGGACATGACGCCGCCGGCCGCCATCACCGAAGCGATACGCGGCCCGATGATATATCCGACACCCAGCAATTCAGGCGACACTTCTGCGCCTATGGAGCCGCCTTTCAAGGGGGCGCCAAAGGCCATCTCTGGCGTATCCTTCCAGCCCTTCAGGGCTACGTTGAAGACCTTGTACAGCAAGCCTATGCCGAAACCGCCGAAGATGATCGCCGCGCGTTTGCTGGCGTCATCCTGCGCGCCCGGCTGGGCGGTTTCGCCGGCAGCTTCGCGCGAGGTCGGCGTGGCGGCGGCGATCAGTACCGCGGCACAAGCCGTACCCTCAGGGTATTTCAATTCATCATGCTGCGCGACGATCATGGTGCGGCGCATAGGGATCATCAACAGGATGCCGAGCAAACCGCCGAGGCCGCCGACCAGCATCACGCGCGAGATCTCCAGGTCAAAACCGAGGATCAGGATGGCCGGCATGGTCACACCCAGGCCGAAAGCCAGGGATTCACCGGCGGAACCGGCGGTTTGGGTAATGCTGTTTTCCAGGATGGTGGAATCCTTGCCGCCCATCTTGTTGAACAAGCGGAACAGGGTAATCGCGATCACGGCCACCGGAATGGAGGCGCTGACAGTCAGGCCGACTTTCAAGACCAGGTAGAGCGAGGAAGCGCCAAATACCATGCCCAGGATTACGCCCATCAGCAGCGCGCGGAGACTTAATTCGGGGAGTTGTGCCGAAGCCGGGATGTACGGGCGCACGGCCGGAGAAGACGTTTCTTTTGACATTTATAAACCTTATTGTGTAGGCAAAAGCTGGCTGCCGGGCATTGTGTGCCCGCCTGGCCATGAATGAAAAATAACCCTAGCTCTCCCAGGGCAATTTTAGTCGTGCATTATGCTGCTTTTTACTTGCGCTGCGCAATGGGATAAGAGTGTTGATTGTGTTGCAACGCGGAATTGCCGGGAAATTCCCTCTTTTTGCATCAAAACAGAAGGAAACTCGCTAGTTTCTGTTGGATTAGGGGGCAATTGCAGTTTGCTGCGGGTGTGACCGGGCTGCTCACGCACCCAGTAATTCTTCGTGCTTTTCCAGCTGCGGCAAAACCTTGACCGCCTTGATCACCGGGTTCCTCCAGGCCACGCTGGCCAGCAGCAAGGCGGACAAGCCGGCAAATCCCAGCGAGTAGCGCAAGCCCAGGTGCTCGCCCATCCAGCCGCCTATCAGGGCGCCGGGCCCGGCCGGTATCAGGATCAGCCAGCGCATGGTGCTGGTCATGCGGCCCAGTAAAGGCTCGGGCGTGACGGCTTGGCGCAATGCCAGGAAATTGATGAAGATCAGTACGCCGCCTATGCTGAAACAGACCAGCATGAAGGCAAACGCCAGCACACCGAGGGCGTTGGCAGGCGCAACCGCCAGTGAAAACCAGCCTATGCCGCAGACCGCCACACCAGAAACCAGGCAAGGCCCCGGTCCCAGGCGGCGGCTGATGCGATTGCCGTAAATGCTGGCGATAATGGTGCCGACTCCCATCCCCATATAACAAAAACCGACCGCCTGTTCGCTCAGGCCCAGCACCCGTGTGGCAAACAATATCTGCACCACCAGGGCGGCGTTATAACACAACTGCCAGCTGCCGACCGTGGCCGCCAGGGTCAGCAGCAGGCGCTTGTTGCGGACGAACTGCACGCCTGCCTTCAAGTCGCGCCAGAAATGGGCATCGGCGCGCACCGGGCGCACTTCCTTGACCTCGATCCCGCGCAGGATGGTGGCCGAGGTCAGCAACAACACGGCGTCCGCCAGCAATGCCAGCGGCGCACCGAGCAATTTGATCAGGGCGCCGGCGGCGGCCGGGCCGGCAATCTCGGAACCGGAATTGGCCAGCGCATTCTTGGCGTGCGCCTCCACCAGCCGCTCGCGGGGAACGATCTGGGTCAGCACGATCTGGGCCGCGCTGCCGGCCGTGGTATTGACCGCACCTATGATAAATCCGACCACATATAACCAGCCCATGCTGAGCCAGCCCAGCCATGCGGCGAGCGGCACGCTGGCCACTGCCAGCGAGATCGCAGATTCGCCGATGATATACACAGGCAATTTGCGCACCCGGTCCAACAACACGCCGGAAGGCAAGGACAACAAGACAAAGGGCAGGGTCTCCATGAACACCAACAAGCCCATCTGGGTCGGACTGGCGTGCAGCAAGACGGCAGCCGTCAAAGGCAGGGCCAGCATGGTGACTTGCGCGCCGAAAGAGCTGATCAGTATGGACGTCCACAAGCGACGATAGACCAGGTCGCGCAGCAAATCATTCGGGTGTAGCCTGAATTTTTCTCGAATAGCCAGTTTCATTCTTGTTTTATGAGTTGTATTTCTGTTGTCCTGACTATAGACGTCGCCGGGCTGTGATTGGTTCACACCTGGCCATCAAAATAATTGGTCCGGCTGAGCGGCCTGGCCAGATGGCAGGCATTTGCAGATGGGCGGCGGCAGGCGTATGACGAAAAAACCTGGCCTGCGCGACGATCGGGCCGGGCAGCGTGCTCGCCCGGAACATGCCTCCGTCATCAGTAGGGGACAGGCATGCGAAGATCGCGAAATGGAATCAGGAATGTATATTTTTTTGGCATGAGCTTGGTACATTCCCTGACAAACGTCTTATCACAATGGCACGCCCAAGAAAATTCATCTCGATTTCCCATGCCGCAGTTTGATTTAAGGGCCGTCTTACCGGCATAATTCATGCCTTCGCAATTTGAAAGCCCCCATGTTTGAAAAGCCCATAGTAATGATCGACTTTGAGACCTCGGGCATGAGCCCGGACCAGGGCGGGCGCGTGACCGAAGTCGCGGCTTTGCGCATAGTCGGCGGCGAAGTCGTGGACAGGTTTGTGTCGCTGATCAATTGCAATGTGCGCATTCCCTCCTTTATTACCCAATTGACCGGCATCACGCAGTCCATGGTCAATCGGGCGCCGCCGGTATCGGAAGTCATGCCGCAGCTGGTGGAATTCATAGGCAACGCGACGCTGGCCGCGCACAACGCCAGTTTCGATGAAAAATTCCTGCTGGCCGAGAGCGACAGGCTGGGCCTGGTGCCCAGCCATGACGGCCTCGTATGCTCCGTCAAGTTATCGCGGCGCGTATTTCCCGGCCTGGGCAGTTACTCGCTGGGCCCGCTGGCGTCGTCGCTGGGCATACGTTTCAAAGGCAATGCGCATAGGGCGGAAGCGGATGCGGAAGTGGCGGCTGCGCTGTTACTGCGCATAGGCGAGCATCTTGGGTCGCGCTACGGCATCACCGCGGTGGACCCACAGTTACTGCAACAGGTAAACAAGCTCAGCGCTGCCAAGGTCGCCGCCTATCTGGAAAAGCAGTTGCTGCCGAAACCCGCGGCAAAGCCGGAACCGGCCGCAAGCAAGGCGACAGCGGCGGCAAACCAGGCCAGCCCAGCGGTACAGCGTTATCGCCACTACAAGCGCCGTCACCTTGAGCAATGACTAATGCTGCGCCTTGCGATAGATCGTATTGCGCGACACTCCCAGCGCACGGGCCGCCGCCGACACATTGCCGCCGTGCTGCTGCAAGGCCCTTTGTATCGCATTCAATTCCAGGTCCTGCAATTTTTCGGTAGACGTCGATGCCGACGGCGCGCCGGCGTCCAGGGCGACCGGTCCGGCCGGTAAGGTTACCGCCTCGTCCAGGAAATCCTCGGGTAAGTGCTCGAGCCGGATCTCACCGCTGTCGTCGCACATGATCACGGCCGTACGCAGCAGGTTATCCAATTGGCGCAAGTTGCCCGGCCAGGTATGCTGCTTGAACAAGCGCATGACGTCGGGCGCTATCGTATAGCTGGCATGGTTTTCGCTGGACGCTTGCGCCAGCATATTCCGGATGATGGCCTCGATATCGCTGCGTTCGCGCAGCGGCGGCAGCTTCAGTACCAGGCCGTTCAGGCGGTAATACAAATCATCGCGAAATGCCTGCTTGCCTATCAGTTCGCGCAAATTCCTGTGGGTGGCGCAGATAATGGCAATATTGACCGGTATCGACTTATTGCTGCCCAGCGGGGTGACCATCCTTTCCTGCAATACCCGCAGCAGCCTGGCCTGCATGTTCAGCGGCATATCGCCGATTTCATCCAGGAACAGGGTGCCGCCTTGCGCTTGCTGTATCTTGCCTGCATTGCCTTTCTTCCTGGCGCCGGTGAAGGCGCCGTCTTCATAGCCGAATAATTCGGATTCGATCAGGGTTTCCGGTAT
>JAZJYH010000012.1:0-24061 GCA_040390485.1 Pseudomonadota bacterium | reverse complement strand
TTGCCGAAAGCCACGGCTTCCTTGATGAAGGGGAAGAATTTCAGCTTGTTTTCTATATACTTGGGCGCAAACATGGAGCCGTCCACCATCTTGCCGACGTCCTTGGCCCGGTCTATGATCTTCAGGTGACCGTCCTGGTCGAAGAAGCCGGCGTCGCCGGTCATGAACCAGCCCTCGCTGTTAAACGCTTCCGCGGTTGCATCCGGCCGCTTGTAATAGGACTGGAACATGCCGGGAGTCTTGATCAAGACTTCCCCGGTGTCGCCTATCTTCAGCTGGACGCCGGCGGCCGGCGGCCCTACGGTATCGGATTTGGCCTGGCCGTCCGGCTGTATGCAGACGAACACGCAAGTCTCGGTAGAACCATAGAGTTGCTTCAGGTTGATGCCTATCGAGCGATAGAACGAGAACAGGTCGGGGCCTATCGCTTCGCCCGCCGTATAGCCTATGCGCATGCGGGACAGGCCCAGCACATTGCGCAGGGGACCGTATACCAGCAGATTGCCGAGGCCGTACAGCAGCTTGTCCGCCAGCCCGACCGGCTTGCCGTCCAGGATAGCGGGCCCGACCCGCTTGGCCACGTCCATGAAGTAGTGGAACATATTGCGCTTGATGCTGCCGGCGTCTTCCATCCTGATCATCACCGAGGTCAGCATGTTTTCAAAGATGCGCGGCGGCGCAAAATAATAGGTAGGGCCGATCTCGCGCATATCGGTCATCACCGTTTCGCCGGATTCGGGGCAGTTGACGGTGAAGCCGGTCACCATCGCCTGCGCATACGAGAACAGGTTGTCGCCGACCCAGGCCATGGGCAGGTAGCTGAGTATCGTATCCTGCTCGCTCAATTGCTCGAGTTCGGCGCCAGCGCGGGCGCGGTCTATCACGGCCCTGTGCGTCATGCAGACGCCCTTGGGTTTGCCGGTGGTGCCGGAGGTATACAGCATGATGGCGATATCGTCCGGCTGGCCGCGATTGACTTCGTTGACAAAGAAGTCGGGATGCTGGGCGTCGTACTGGCGTCCGATTTCCTGCAGGCTGGCGTAGGAAATCAATTCGGGCTGCCGGTAGTGGCGCATGCCGCGTTCATCGTCGTAGCTGATGTGCTGCAGCCTTGGGTATTGTTCGCGGATCTCCAGTAATTTGTCGACCTGCTCCTGGTCTTCCACGACTGCAAATTCTATCTCGGCGTTTTCCAGCACATAGCGCATGTCTTCCACCGGCGCATCCTGGTACAGCGGCACCGGGATGCCGCCCAGGCATTGCGCCGCCGCCATGGCCCAGTACAGGCGGGGCCGGTTATCGCCGATGATGGCCAGGTTCATGCCGCGCTTGAAACCTTGCGCCGCCAGGCCGCAAGCCAGGGCCCGCACTTCCTGGCCGACCTCGGCCCAGTTCCAGCTTTGCCAGATGCCTAAATCTTTCTCGCGAAAGGCCGGCCTGCCGGGACGCACCTGCGCGTGTTGCAGCAAGAGCCTGGGAAAGGTGTATTCGCCCGTCATTGTGTTGTCTCCACCATCGTCGCCATGTTTATCCATCTGATGTTACGAGTGTCGTCACCGCGCCTTACTGCAAACTTACTGAGCTTACCGCAAGCTAATCTGCAGGGCCTGGAATATTTGGGGAGTGGCCTTGTGGGCCGATTGAGTCGACCATAGGGACGAGTTCTTGCTTCACGCAGGTTTGCGTGGTCCTTATAGTCGCTTACAATGTCTCCTAAGAACTCATTGCCGCAGGACATCTATGTTGATGCCTCATCCGGAATGGTTTCCAAAATTTTTCTTGTTAGCAGGATACTAGACAGTCTGCGGCCGTCGCGCTGTCATCTGCCCGACAATCTCGCTTTAATCACAAACTATCGTTGGTGCGCCGCACAATGACCGAAGACCAGAGCAAGCAAATCAGTGATCCCCGACGACTGTTTGGCAAGACCATGTGGGCCCGCATGCTGGCCCCCGAGCATATGCGTAAAGTCGAGGCCGAAGTCAGCGAACGGCTGGTGCCGGCCGGCGCCTATGTCTGGCACAAGGGCGACGTGGTCGACCAGTGGATGGGGGTGGCCGAGGGTTTCCTGAAGATGAGCAGCGTCTCGCCGGAAGGCAAGACCGTGACCTTCAGCTGCATGCTGCCGGGCGGCTGGTTCGGCGAGGGCTCGCTGTTGAAGGCCGAGCCGCGCCGATACGATGTGGTGGCCTTGCGCGACACGCGCATCGCCTGCATGCCCTTGTCCACCTTTAACTGGCTGCTGGATAACAGCATCCCCTTCAATCGTTTCCTGCTGTCGCAGCTGAACGAACGGCTCGGTTTGTTTATCTCGCTGGTTGAATACGACCGCATGCTGGATACCGATACCCGTGTGGCGCGCTGCCTGGCGGCGATGTTCAATCCCTACCTGAACCCGGGCGGCAGCATGCAGCTGCAGATATCACAGGAAGAGATAGGCTATATCTCCAGCGTATCGCGGCAACGCGCCAACCAGGCGCTGCAGGTGCTGGAAAAGAAGAAGCTGCTGAGTGTCGATTACGGCGGCATCACGATCCTGGATCTGGAAGGCTTGCGGCGCTTCCCTGACGAGCCTGTCAAATGAAGGGCCTGAGGAAGAGTCTGAGGAAGAGTCTGAGCATCATCGGCGCCGGCAAGGTCGGCCAGGTAGTCGGACGGCAACTGGCCATGCACGCGGTGTTTGAGGTCAGCCAGGTGCTGAACCGCTCGCTGGCCAGCGCGCAGCAGGCCGCCGCCTTCATCGGGGCCGGCGTAGCCGCCGCCGATGTGCGGTCGTTGCGCAAGGCGGACGTGTATATGCTGACGGTGCCGGACGACCAGATCGCCGCCAGTTGCGCAGCGCTGCGGCAAGGCGGGCTGCTGGACAGCGCCAGCCTGGTATTTCATTGCAGCGGGGCCAAGGCGTCGACCGAACTGGCGGCGGCACTGGCGGCGGGGGCAGCGGTCGCCAGCCTGCATCCGGTGCGCAGTTTTGCCGACATCGGGGCCGTGTCGGCCAGCTTCGCCGGCACCATCTGCAGCCTGGAAGGCGATGCGCGCGCGCTGGCCGTGCTGGCGCCGGCCCTGCAGGCTATCGGGGCGCAAGTGGTGCAGATCAGCGCCGAAAACAAGCTGCTGTATCACGCCGGCTCTGTGTTCGCCAGCAACTACCTGGTCAGCCTGATGGAGATTGCCTTGCAGGCCTATGTGGCGGCCGGCGTTCCGGCCGAGACGGCCAGGGCGATGGCGGCGCCGCTGGCGCGGCAGACGCTGGAGAATGTATTCAGGCTGGGGACGGAACAGGCTCTGACCGGGCCGATCGCGCGCGGCGACATGCTGACCGTGGAGCGGCAACTGCAGCAGGTGGCCGGCTGGGATGCCGCCGCCGGGGATATTTACCGGGCATTTATCCCGGCCACGCTGAAGCTGGCGGCGCGCAAAAACAGGCAAAAATAAGCCATTGGCCGGCGCCGGCTATTCGGAAAAATACACGCTATTCCGGCCGCTTTCCTTGGCCTGGTACAGCGCCACGTCGGCCCGCTCGAACACACTGTCTTCGGTGTCCTTATCCTTGTATTGCGCGACACCCATGCTGACCGTTACCGCCAGCCGGGTCTTGGCCAATGAGGTGGTGCGCGAGAAGTCGTTGGCGGCGATCGTGCTGCGCAGGTTTTCGGCGATCGAGGTGGCTTTTTCCAGCATGCAGTTCTTCAGCAAGATCAGAAATTCTTCGCCGCCCCAACGGCAGATCACGTCGCTCTCGCGCAGCGAACGCTTGGCGATCATCGCGATTTCCTTCAGTACATGGTCGCCTATCAGGTGGCCCTGCTTGTCGTTGATCTTCTTGAAGAAGTCTATGTCGATCAGCACCACGCTCAACGGCTGGCGCGAGCGTTCGCTGTCCAGCAGGGCTTGCCGGAAGATGAAGTCGAAGGCTTGCCGGTTCAGCAAACGGGTCAAGGGATCGGTCGCGGCGGATTTTTCTATCCGCGTCTGGTAGCGGCGCACTGAAATCCACAGGGTCAACAGCACGACCAGCATGATACCGGCGCTGATGCCCAGGTTGATCAGAAAGACGTCCTGCAGTGGCTTGATGGAGTGGCTGAGATCCTGCTCGACCAGCAGATGCCAGCCCAGCTCCGGTATGAAGCGGGAATTGACCAGCATGGATGCGGCAGCGGTCTGGTATTCCAGGTGCAGCGAGGCATTTTTCCTGTTGGCCAGGATGGTCGCTGCCAGGTCGTTCAAGCCGGGGATGTCCTGGATGCTGGCGGCAGGCCTGGCGGAACTTCCGGCCAGCACGATGCCGCCCTTTTGATCGACAAAATAGATACTGCGCTGGAAGCGTTTCTGGTAGCTGTCTATCAATTGCCGCATGGTGTCCATCGTCAAGCCCAGGCCTATCACGCCGATGAACTTGCCGTTGTAATCGAGCACCCGGTGATTGATGAAGACGCTGAGGCTGCGGTTGGCGGTGTCGAGGTCGATATTGGTTTCGTACGCGGTCTTTAGCTGGCGGGCGCGGAAAAACCATTTATCCCTGGGCTCGGCTTCGCTGACGGTTTTGGTCGAGCCGCCGGCGCTATAGTAATTACGGCTGAGATCGGAGACCAGGAAACTGCTCAGCGCATTATTCCTCTGCTTGATCTCGTTCAGGTATTTGACGATGTGCTGGTTATCCTGTTCGCCGTTCAGCACCCAGTCGCGCACGAAGGTATCGTGCGCCATCTGCGAAGACACGAATACCGGACGCAGCATGTCTTTCTGGATTTCGGAATAGATATTGTCGCCGGTGATAGGCAGGGTTTGCTCGGCAATGCTCTGTTGTATCGTGTCGCGGGAAACCAGGTAGCCGATGGCGGCGGTGGAAACAAAGCCGGCTATCAGGATCAGGCTCAGCCACACCAGTAGGCCATATTGTTTTAAGAGTTTTCGCATGTAGCCGAGAGATCCGAGCGCAATGTAGAGGGATTTTTATCTGACTTCCGTTTTGCTTTGGCTAGGCAGGGATTGGCAAAATCAAAGCCAAAATGTTTGTTTTGGGCAAGATAATACTATAAATGCTCAAAAATCCAGCACAAATTGCGCGAGAGCGGATGCTGTTTCAAGATAGGCAATGCGGGCTGCCCACGGTCATTTTTAAGGACTAAGCCGGCGCAATAGATTGGAGCATGCGGGTGCCGTTAATGCAAGGCCTATCAGCGGCCGGCCAGGCCGCGCCAGGCGGGCGAGGTAAACGGCGAAGGGAAGCCGGCTACCGTTCGGTAGCGGACTTCCCTCCTGAGATACGGCCGGGCTGGCTTAAATGCGGGGTGTCAGCGAGACCTGCAATTTGATGCGGCTGCCTGGGTCATACGGCATCACGGTCGTATAGTTCCTGCGCTGGTATTCATAGGTCACGGCATAGCCTGTGGTGCGGGTTTCCCAGCGGTCTACCATATGGCACTGGCGCACTTGGCGCTGGTCGTACACGGGCTGGCCATTGCCATTGTTGGGATTGTTTTCAACCCGGTCGCCGACCACGGCGCCGGTGATCGCACCCACTGCTGCCGCAGCTGTCCGTCCGTTGCCGCCGCCTACCTGGGCACCCAGCAAGCCGCCGGCAATGCCGCCGATGATGGAGCCGCCCACGCCGCGTTCCTGCTGCGGTTGGCGCTGCACTGTTTCATACGCGGTATTGCATTCCTGGCGCGGTGTATTGACTTGCTCAACCTGCGGTGTCACGCTGACAACACGTGCATAATCTTCGAAGTCGGCAGCGTGGGCTGCAGACAAAGCTGCACCCAGGCCCAAGATGCCAATAGCGGCGGAAATAATCGCGGTTTTCTTTGGAGCTAAGTTCACCTTACACCTCATTTCTTCTGTATAGATAGATCATTAACGCTTGCCGGGCCGGGGTCGACTACAAAATAAATGTAAAAGACTGTATCAAATGTTTGATCTTGTGCAACATAATGTCACCCCAATATGGACACTTGTAGTGCCGCCGGCTTTCTTCAGTATTCCCTATATAGAGGCATTATATGCAAATTCAATGGACTGCCTGGGCGACCATCGCCGCGCTGCTGGTCTATCTATGGACAATTTACAAAGTCGCCGTGGCCAGGGGGAAATACAAGGTGCACGCCCCTTCTGTCGACGGCCCGCCGGAATTCATGCGGGCGATGCGGGTGCAACTGAATACCGTGGAGCAAATTATCCTGTTCCTGCCGGCCTTGTGGATGTGCGGCTATTTGCTGGGCGATCGCTGGGCTGGCCTGGGAGGCGCAGTCTGGGTGCTAGGGCGCGTGCTGTATGCGCTCGGCTATTACCGCGATGCCCGCAAGCGCAGTATCGGCTTCACGGTCACTTTGCTGGCGAGCCTGGGCTTGCTGGCGGGGACCGCGATAGGCTTGTTGCGCTGACGCAGCCCGGCCCGCTTTTTTAGCTCAGGCAGGGACTTCTTCCCATGCCTCGAACGAGCCCGACCAACTCCGTTCACACACAAAGTCCACTGGAGTCTTTTCTATGCAGCAACCCGAAAAATTAGGCCTGCCTGCGCTGGCGTCGTATATCCTGGCCTTGCTGGCCTTGTTCACCGTACTGAAGGCAGGTTTGCTGGTGGCCCTGTTTTCCGGCTTGCTGGTGTATTCGCTGATCCATCTGCTGGCGCCGCTGATAGAAAAGAAATGCAATAGCTATCAGTCGCGCGTGATTACGGTGGTCTTCCTGTCGGTGGTGATCATCTCCGCGCTCACCGTCGGGGTCTGGTCGGCGTTCGTGTATTTGCGCACCGATGCCGGTAACCTGCATAGCCTGCTGCAAAAACTGGCGGACATTATCGAGGCTTCACGCCATCAAATGCCGGAGTGGGTGCATGCTAACTTGCCGGACGACGTGGATGATTTGCGTGAACTGATGACCAATTGGCTGCGCGAACACGCGGGTGAGGCCAAGCTGCTGGGCCAGGAAGCCGGGCATATGATAGTCCACCTGCTGCTGGGCATGATTATCGGCAGCATGGTGGCCTTGCAGGACGCCACCATGCCGGCCAATTACCGCTCATTTGCGCTGGCGCTGCATCAGCGCATAGAAAAGCTGGCGCAGATGTTCCAGAAGATCGTCTTCGCGCAAGTGCAGATTTCCCTGATTAATACGGCGTTTACCGCCATCTACCTGCTGGCCGTGTTGCCTCTGGCCGGCGTGCAGTTGCCGCTGACCAAGAGCATGATAGCGATCACCTTCCTTGCCGGCCTGATTCCGGTGGCCGGCAATATCATTTCCAATGCCGTCATTGTGACCGTAGGCCTGTCGCACTCCCTGCACGTCGCGCTGGCGTCGCTGGTCTTCATGATCGTCATCCACAAGCTGGAATATTTTTTGAATGCAAAAATCATCGGCGCGCACATCAATGCGCGCGCCTGGGAATTGCTGACCGCCATACTCGTCATGGAGAGCCTGTTCGGCATACCGGGCGTAATCGCCGCGCCGGTATTTTATGCCTATATCAAGCGGGAATTGAGCGACCGGGAACTGGTATAGGGGAATTGGACGCTTGGCCACCGCTTTTTTCTGAAGCTGGCATAATTAACGGCTGCTCTTATATCCAGCCTTCACACATAGCAAGGAATAACCATGATCCTCGAATTAGCCGATATCCGCATCCAGCCCGGTAAACAGGCGGAATTTGACCTGGCGATACAAAACGGACTCCAACAAGTCATCAGCCAGGCGGTAGGTTACCGCAGCCATAAGGTGCACAAGGGAATAGAGTCGCCCGAGCGTTATGTATTGACAATAGTCTGGGAAACGCTGGAAAACCATACGGTGGACTTCCGCGAGTCGCCGGCTTTCCTGCAATGGCGCGCCATCGTCGGGCCGTTTTTTGCGGTGCCACCCACCGTCGAACATTTCAATTTGCTGACGGAGTCAAAGTAGGCGCCAGGGATTGTTGTGTTTGACATGGATATCATTAATAATTTATTAATGCTGATGTTGTCATTTTATCCAGGCTGAAAAGTTCGGCCGGAATTTAGTCTGGTTTACATGTAATTGCTCTTGATTATCTGCGCGCAACCCCAAGCTTGATGTGTACAGTGCGGCTATCCCGTTAACATCGCGGATGTCGCGCGCGCAAATAACAATCTAAGGTCAATATGGTTCCGCATCTCGTTACTGCCTTGAACGGCCCTCTGCTAGATCTAGAAAAAAAGATACTGCAAGCGACACCTTCAATAGAGCGCTGGTTCAGGCTGGAGTGGCAGGAACATACCCCGCCTTTCTACTGCTCGGTGGACTTGCGCAATTCGGGCTTCAAGCTGGCGCCGGTCGATACCAACCTGTTCCCTGGCGGCTTCAATAACCTGTCGACGGAAATGTTGCCGCTGGCGGTGCAGGCGGCGATGGCGGCGATAGAAAAATACTGCCCGGATGCAAAAAACCTGTTGCTGATCCCGGAGCGCCATACCAGGAATAGTTTTTACCTGCAAAACCTGGCCCGCCAGATGCAGATTTTCCGCCAGACCGGGCTGAATGTCCGCCTCGGCACGCTGGATGAAGACATCAAGGAGCCTACTCCAATCGAGCTGCCCGACGGCACCCAGTTGGTGCTGGAGCCGCTGGAGCGTTCCGCCAATGGACGCCGGCTGGGCCTGAAGAATTTCGACCCTTGCACGGTATTGCTGAATAACGACCTGTCGGCCGGCATCCCGTCGATACTGGAAAATATCCACGAACAGACCTTGTTGCCGCCCTTGCACGCAGGCTGGGCGGTGCGCCGTAAATCCAACCACTTTGCCGCCTATGACGACGTGGTGAAGAAGTTTGCCAAGATGGTGGACGTCGATCCCTGGATGCTGAATCCCTTCTTTGCCAAATGCGCCGATGTGAATTTCCACGAGCGCACCGGCGAAGACAGGCTGGCGGCGACGGTCGATACCATCCTGGCCAAGATGCGCAAGAAATACAAGGAATACGGCATCAAGGAAAAACCCTTTGTCATCGTGAAGGCCGACGCCGGCACCTACGGCATGGGCGTGATGACCGTGCGCGACGCCAGCGAAGTGAGGGACCTGAACCGCAAGCAGCGCAACAAGATGTCGGTGATCAAGGACGGCAAGGAAGTGCACGACGTGATCGTGCAGGAAGGCGTGCCGACTTTTGAGCAGATCAATGAGTCGGTGGCCGAGCCGGTGGTGTATATGATGGACAGGTATGTGGTCGGCGGTTTCTATCGCGTGCATGAAGAGCGCGGCGTCGATGAAAACCTGAATGCGCCGGGCATGCATTTTGTACCGCTGGCTTTTGCCCAGCAGCACGCGGTGCCGGATATGCAGGCCAAGCCCGGCACGGCGGCGCCGAACCGTTTCTATATGTATGGCGTGGTGGCGCGCCTGGCCCTGCTGGCGGCATCGCTGGAGCTGGAAAAAACCGATCCCAATCCTGAAGTCTACTAGTGTCTACTAGTTTTAACCAATTGAGGTTCTCATGAAATTTGCGTTCCTGACCGACCCGCTGTCGCAGTTCAAGACCTATAAGGATTCTACCTACGCGATGATGCGCGAAGCCAGCCAGCGCGGCCATGAGATCTATGCCTTCGGTCCGGATGACATGGCGCTGGAGCAGGGTGTGGTGGTCGCCAATATCAGCCGGATAACGCTGACCGGCGATGCGCACGACTGGTATCGCGCTGCAGATCCGGTCAGCCGGCGCCTGGGTGACTTCGATGCGGTCCTGCAGCGCAAGGATCCGCCTTTCGACATGGAATATGTGTATGCGACCTACCTGCTGGACCTGGCCGAGCAGCAGGGCGCGCGGGTGTTCAACAAGCCGTCGGCGATCCGCGACCACAATGAAAAGCTGGCGATTGCGCAATTCCCGCAATTTACCGCGCCTACGCTGGTGACCCGTGACGAAAAACGGATCCGGGCCTTTCACCATGCCCACCAGGACATCATCCTGAAGCCGCTGGACGGCATGGGCGGCGCCGGTATCTTCAGGGTGGGGGCGGACGGCATGAACCTGGGTTCGATGATAGAGACGCTGACGCATAACGGCAGCCGTACCATCATGGCGCAGCGCTATATTCCCGAGATCGTGCATGGCGACAAGCGCATCCTGCTGATAGGCGGCAAGGTGGTGCCGTTTTCGCTGGCGCGCATCCCGCAAAACGGCGAGGTGCGCGGCAACCTGGCCGCCGGCGGGGTAGGCGTGGCGCAGGAATTGTCGGCCAGGGATCTGGAAATTGCAGAAACTTTGGCCCCCATACTGTACCAGCGAGGCTTGTTGCTGGTAGGATTAGATGTGATAGGCGGCTATATGACGGAAGTGAACGTCACCAGCCCGACCTGTTTCCAGGAAATTTCGCAGCAAAAAGGCTTCAATGTCGCCGGCATGTTTATCGATGCGCTGGAAGCTGCCATCTGATAAGCTGCCCGATTGAGATGAAAACGTAGAAACGTATGATAGGTATCCTCCTGATGACGCATGCTCCGCTCGGTTCTGCCTTTGTGCAGGCGGCGAGCCATGTTTTCCGCGGCATGCCGGAGCGGCTGGAGGCTATCGACGTGATCGCGGACCAGAATATAGACGACATCAACCGACTGGCCAGGGAAGCCGTAAAACGCCTGAATGACGGTTCCGGCGTGCTGGTCATCACCGACGTGATGGGCGGCACTCCCTCCAATTGTTGCCGCCACCTGGGCGATCCCAGCGAAGTCGCCGTGATTGCCGGCATCAGCCTGCCGATGCTGCTGCGCGCCATCACCTACCGCAACGACAACCTCGACGTGGTCGTGGAAATGGCGCTGGCGGGCGGCCAGAACGGTGCCCTGAGAATAGACAACCGCGTCCGTCTGTCACCGAATTAGTATCTCCCGGAATTTTGAATGTGAAAGAGTAACCCAGCAATGATCCAACAAGAAATCGAAATTGTGAATAAGCTCGGACTGCATGCACGGGCCTCCGCAAAATTCACGCAACTCGCAGGAAAATTCAAAAGTGAAGTCTGGCTGGCCCGTAACAACCGCAGGGTCAATGGCAAGTCCATCATGGGTGTCATGATGCTGGCAGCCGGTAAGGGCAGCAAGGTGATGCTGGAAACCGAAGGGGCGGACGAGCAAGCCTGTTTTGACGCCATCCTGGCTTTGATCAACGACAAATTCGGCGAAGGCGAATGATCCCTGGCCCCGCGGCGCCGGCCGTGTCGGCCGCCGTTTGCTGGCACGCAGCTTGCTGCCATTCCTTGCCGGGGGCGTTGCGCTGCAGCCTCCCGTCCACGGCCTGCAACATGATGCAAGGAAGTGCGTCGGGAAGTGCGTAGGCCACGCAAAAGCGTAGATTTACCATAAAGACAATAAGGGGACTCAGCATGGCTTCATTTACATTGCAAGGCATCCCCGTTTCACGCGGTATCGCCATAGGACGCGCGCACTTGCTGCGTCCGGCTGCATTGGATGTACAGCATTACCTGGTCGCGCAGGAGCAGGTCGAAGCCGAAGTGCGCCGGCTGCAAGATGCGATCACCCAGGTGCACCGGGAGTTGCAGGCAATCTGGTCCGAGCTGCCGCAGGATGCGCCGACCGAACTGGGCGCCTTTCTCGATGTGCACGCGCTGATCCTGTCCGACCCCATGATTTCCGAAGCGCCGCTGGACATCATACGCAACCGCCACTACAACGCCGAATGGGCGCTGCTGACCCAGATCGACGTGCTGTCGGCGCAGTTTGACGAGATAGAAGACGATTACCTGCGTGAGCGCAAGGCCGATATCCAGCAAGTCGCCGAACGGGTGCTGAAGGTGCTGACCGGCTCCGCCAATGCCTTGCCGCGTTCCGAAGGCATAGACGAGCGCAGCGCCAACATGATCGTGGTGGCGCGCGATATTTCGCCGGCCGACATGATGCAGTTTCGCGACGCCGCCTTTAGCGGCTTCGTGACCGATGAAGGCGGCCAGAATTCGCATACCGCGATCGTCTCGCGCAGCCTGAGCATCCCGGCGGTGGTCGGTACCGGCAATGCCTCGCGGCTGATAGACCAGGACGACTGGCTGATCATCGACAGCGACGCCGGCGTCGTCATCGTCGCCCCTTCGCCGCTGGTGCTGGAACAATACCGCGAGCGCCAGACCCTATTGCTGAAAGCCCGCAAGAAGCTTTCCAGGTTGAAGAAAACCCCGGCGGTGACGCTGGACGGCGTGGAAATCACGCTGCTGGCCAATATAGAATTGCCCGATCATGCGGGGCCGGCGCTGGAAGCCGGCGCCAGCGGGGTCGGCCTGTTCCGCTCGGAATTCCTGTTCATGGGGCGCACCGGCCATGCCCACAAGCTGCCGACCGAAGAAGAGCAATTTGTCGCCTACCGTACCGCGGTGCAGGCCATGAAGGGCCGGCCGGTCACGATACGCACGCTCGATGTCGGCGCCGACAAGCCGCTGGACACCACCGAGCACAATATCCTGAACCCGGCGCTGGGCTTGCGCGCAATACGCTATTGCCTGGCCGAGCCGCAAATCTTCATGACCCAGTTGCGCGCCATGCTGAGAGCATCGGCCTTCGGACCCTTGCATATCCTGATCCCGATGATGGCGCATGCGTTTGAAATCGACCAGTCGCTGGCTATGATAGAGCAGGCCAAGGCCGAGCTGGCGGCGGAACACAAAAAGTTTGACCCCGACATCCTGGTCGGGGCGATGATAGAAGTGCCGGCCGCGGCGCTGACTGTGCCGCTATTTGTCAAAAAGCTCGATTTCCTGTCGGTCGGAACCAATGACCTGATCCAGTACACGCTGGCGATAGACCGCGCCGACCACGAAGTGGCCCACCTGTATAACGACATCCACCCGGCCATCCTGCAATTGCTGCATATGACGGTCACGGCCGGTGAAAAGGCCGGCATCCCGGTGGCGATCTGCGGCGGCATGGCCGGCGACCGGCGCCTGACCCGGCTGTTGATAGGCATGGGTTTTCGCGAATTGTCGATGCCCTCGGCGCTGCTGCCCGAGATCAAGCAAGAGATATTGAACACCAACTTGGAAGCCTTGCAGCCGCATATCAAGCGCATCTTGCGTTCCTATGATCCGCACGTGATCCAGGAAACCGTCAGTTCCCTGGCCAATGTAGTGTGAGCCTGTGAAGCCGCTGGCGCGGTCGCCGGCGGCCGGTTTGACGGGGGCCGCATAGTTCGCTATCCTTGCAGCAGTGCGCCGATTTGAGATCAGCTTGCGGGCGCCGCCCAGGGACTTGTCCCCAGGGTAATAAATACGGCTAAAGCGAGTCTGAATGCATGTTCGACCTCTCCATTCAGCCCCACCTTTAGCTCCCCGTTACAATTCAGATAAGAATTAGAGGCTTATAGTCTCAATGGAAGAGTGTATGTCATCAATAGGAGTCGTTACGCCCCAGGCCTACCGCTTCGCAGAGCCGCTGGTTCTGCAAAGCGGCGCGGCCATCGCGGATTACACGCTGATGGTGGAAACCTACGGCAGCCTGAATGCAGAAAAATCCAATGCGGTGCTGGTGTGCCACGCGTTAAACGCTTCGCACCATGTGGCCGGGCATTACGCCGACCAGCCCAAGAATATAGGCTGGTGGGACAATATGGTCGGCCCCGGCAAGCCGCTCGATACCGATAAGTTCTTTGTCATCGGCGTCAATAACCTGGGTTCCTGTTTTGGCTCGACCGGGCCCATGCACACCAATCCGGCCACCGGCAAGCCGTATGGCGCTGACTTCCCGGTGGTCACCGTGGAAGACTGGGTGCAGGCGCAGGCGCGCCTGGCCGATGTCATGGGCATACAGCAATTTGCCGCGGTGATGGGCGGTTCGCTGGGCGGCATGCAGGCCCTGGCCTGGAGCATGCTGTTTCCAGACCGCTTGCGGCATTGCGTGGTGATCGCTTCCACTCCCAAACTGTCGGCGCAGAATATCGCCTTCAATGACGTGGCGCGGCAGGCGATCCTGACCGATCCGGATTTTCACGGCGGCGATTTTTATGCGCACCAGGTCGTGCCGCGGCGCGGTTTGCGGGTAGCGCGCATGATAGGACATATCACCTATCTGTCGAACGACGACATGGCGGAGAAATTCGGGCGCGAACTGAAGAGCGGCGAATACCAGTTCGGCTTCGGCGTGGATTTCGAGATCGAGTCCTATCTGCGCTATCAGGGCGACAAGTTCTCCGACTACTTTGACGCCAACACCTATCTGCTGATTACCAAGGCCCTCGATTATTTCGACCCGGCGCAAGCCTACGGTGGTGACCTGACCAAGGCTCTGGCCAATACCAAGGCGGAATTCCTGCTGGCTTCGTTTACCACCGACTGGCGTTTTTCACCCGAGCGCAGCCGCGAGATCGTGCAGGCGCTGGTGGATAACCGGCGCAAGGTAACCTATGCCGAAATCGATGCGCCGCACGGACACGACGCCTTCCTGCTGGAAGATTCGCGCTACCTGAACCTGGTGGCCGCGTATTACAACAAGATACACAAGCAACTGGTGGGGGAGCCGGCATGAATTTCTCGGAACTGAAAGTGCTGCGTCCCGACCTGGCCTTTATCGCGCACTGGATCCAGCCGGGCTCCCATGTGCTGGACGTCGGCTGCGGCGATGGCGTGATGCTGGACTACCTGCAGAGCGACAAGCAATGCAGCGGCTACGGCACCGAGATCGCCGACCAGCAGGTGCTGGTGTGCGCCCAGCGCGGCATCAGCGTGATCCAGCAAGACATGGAAAACGGCCTGGGGATCTTCGCCGACAATGCCTTCGATACGGTGCTGTGCCTGTCCTCGCTGCAGATGATGAAGCATGTGGAGGGCTTGTTGCGCGATATCGCCCGGGTAGGGAAGGAAGCCATCGTGTCCTTCCCCAATTTCGGTTACTGGCCGCATCGTACGGCGCTGTTGCGCGGCAAGATGCCGGTCTCCAAGGCCCTGCCGTATGAATGGTACGACACGCCCAATGTGCGTTGCGCCACCATCTACGACTTTGCCGATCTGGCCGACGATGTAGGCCTGGACGTGCTGGAGTGGGTTGCCTTGCATGAAGGCAAGCCGGTCAGCCTGTTGCCGAATTTGCGTGGTAGTCTTGCGGTCTTCCGTTTAAAGAAAAAGTAAAGCCCTTGTGAGTACACCTCCCATTCCCGCGACCGCACCCGCCACCAGCTGGCACAGCTACCTGAACCGCCGCATGCTGATCCTGGTATTCCTCGGTTTCAGCTCGGGCTTGCCGCTGTTTATTTTGCTGAACCTGCTGCAGGCCTGGCTGGCCAAGTCCGGCCTGGACGTCAAGGCGCTGGGCTTGTTTGCCTTGGTGATGTTTCCGTATACCTGGAAGTTTTTGTGGTCGCCGCTGATGGACCGTTTCAGCCTCGGCCGCCTGGGACGTCGGCGCGGCTGGATGGCGCTCACGCAATGCCTGCTGTTCCTGGCGATAGGCGGCATGGGCATGCTCGATCCGCTGCGCCAGCTGCCGCTGATCATCCTGGCTGCGATCAGCGTTGCCTTCCTGTCGGCCAGCCAGGATATCGTGATAGATGCCTACAGCCGCGAGATCCTGGCGGACAACGAACAAGGCCTGGGCGCTGCAGTCAAGGTGAATGCGTACAAGGTGGCTGGCATGGTGCCGGGCGCTTTGTCGCTGATCCTGGCCGACTTGATGCCCTGGCAGTCGGTGTTCTGGATTACCGCGGTCTTTATGCTGCCAGGTCTGGTGTGCACCTTGCTGATCAGGGAACCGGCGGTGTACGGTGCGCCGCCGAAAAACCTGGAAGAGGCAATCATCCTGCCTTTTCGCGAATTCGTTTCGCGCGACGGCTGGTCGCGTGCCTTGTGGATACTGGCGTTTATTTTCCTGTATCGGCTGGGTGACAGCATGGCGGGAACGTTGGCGACCAAATTTTTTATCGACCTGGGTTTCCCCTTGACCCAGATAGGCGTGATCGCCAAACTGACTCTATTTTGGGGTAGCATCGCCGGCGGTATCGTTGGCGGTGTGTGTATGGTCTGGATGGGTATCAATCGCGGCCTGTGGATCTTTGGCGCGATCCAGGCCTCGACGTCGCTGGGGTTTGCGCTATTGGCGCAGGCCGGTCCCAATCCCCTGTTTCTCGGCCTGGCCGTCGGCTTTGAGGCCTTCGGCGTCGGTCTTGGGACGGCAGCCTTTGTTGCGTTTATCGCCAAAACTTCGGATCCGCGCTATACCGCGACCCAGTATGCCCTGTTTTCCAGCCTGGCGGCGGTACCGCGCACTTTCGCTACTTCGACGGTGGGCTTCATCGTCGCCGAAGCCGGCTGGTTTCATTTTTTCCTGATTTGTTTCGCGCTGGCGATACCGGGCATGCTGCTGTTGCTTAAGGTTGCTCCCTGGAATGAAGAAAAGCACATAACCGAGCACAAAGGATTACAGCTTTAAAAAGTCGATAGTGCTACCATTTCAAGACTAGCCCACATCAGGTTTTTGCATATGAAACTTTCCGCTATCCTCTTTACTGCCATATCCGCGCTGGTCGTGGCGCTACCGGCCCAGGCGCAAGGCAACGCCGCGCCGGTGCAGGACGGTGTCAAGGTGGGCGAGATGTCTTTCATGCGCAAGTTTGCCCCTACTGGCCAGCTGGAGAAACAGGCCGCCCTGCAATACGCGCAGACCATGCAGCAGGCCGATCAGCAAAAGGCGCTGGGACCAGATAACCATCCGCAAGTGATACGCTTGCGCAGCATCGCCAAGAAGCTGATCCCGTATGCCTTGCGCTGGAATGACAGGGCCAAGGAATGGAAGTGGGAAGTCAACCTGCTAGGCTCCAATCAAATCAATGCCTATTGCATGCCGGGCGGGAAAATTGCCTTCTATTCCGGCATCCTGACCACCTTGAAACTGACCGACGATGAAATCGCCATCGTGATGGGGCACGAGATCGCGCATGCCTTGCGTGAGCATGGCGCGGAGCGGGCCGGTAAGGCGGCTGCGGCCAATCTCGGGATCCGGGCGCTGGAACTGTTTGCCGGCGCCAAGGGCTATGACCCTAACCTGGCCGGCGCCGCCGGCGGCATGGTGGCCAAGGGCGTGATGCTGAAATTCTCCCGCGACGATGAAACCGAGGCCGACGTGGTCGGCCTGGATATCGCCGCGCGCGCCGGTTTCGATCCGCGCGCCGGCGTCGCGCTGTGGCAAAAGATGGGCATGGTCAACAAGAGCGCACCGCCGCAGTGGCTGTCAACCCACCCCGCCGGCCCCAGCCGTATCGCCGAGATCCAACGCCACTTCCCCGAAGTGATGCCCTTGTATGCCAAGGCCAAGGGAGTCAGCGTGGCATCCCTGCCGCCTTACCAGAGCAATGTAAAAGGCATTGCCGCCATCAATTAAAACCTGCGAGACGCGCTATGGCCATACATATTGTCCAACTCGGCAGCCCGCGCGCGGCAGGCGAGGGTTTGCGCATAGGCACGGTACGTCGTCCGCCGCGCGGAGTGCCGAAGGCGGAGTTCGCCAGTCGCAATTATTACGACGTCTGGTTTCCCAACCTGGCTCCCAGTGTGGAAGTCATGCAGGCCGGCAAGGAGGCGCAGGATGAGCGCGGCTGGAAAAATTTTGCAAAACTTTATCGTGCCGAGATGAGTGCGCCGGACAATAGCCGCGTGCTGGATTTGCTGGTCGCCTTGTCGCACCAAACCAGTTTCTCGGTTGGCTGTTATTGCGAAGACGAAGCGCATTGCCATCGTTCGATATTGCGTCAGATGCTGGTCGAACGCGGCGCACAAACGACTTGAAACCAGGCTTGTGGCACTGATTATTGTTGCGTAAATTAGAGCATTTCCTCTAATTTACGCTCTTGGATGGCGGCATTTGGCACCGGGATTGCCGCATTTTCCGTCACATTCTGGTGCATGAGCAGATGCACTTATACCGTGCGCACACCCGGATTTGCCAAAGCTTGTAAGCAAATGTAACGCACGCATTTTGCACAAAACCCTGGAATTGGCACCTGTCCACCCCCGACTTTCAGCCTGTGGCCTGAAAAATACAGCGAAAATCAAATTCTTGCTCTTTGCCATTATTCAAGGCATATTTCCGAAATATTGGCACAAATCATGCTGAAACTCGGGCATTAGCACTACATTTGCGTCGAATTTGCGTCAATATCGCAGCCGTCTGTAGTCTGTCATCAAGATTTCACAAACCATTGTCAAAATCGGCGGGTTTTGTTTTGCGTGTCTACATTTGCAATCATCAGGCAGGAAACCGGGCATAAAAAGTTTTTTAATGTGCCTTAATAAGAGATAAAGCAATCGTTTGCGTTGTTTTTTGAAACATTTATTACAAAAAGCAATCGTTTGCGCACCAAGAAAGTGGTGGCGGTCATGAAGCCGTCACAAGATGCCGGGAAGATATATCTGGTAAATATTTGTAACAGTTGTGGCATTCATTATTTTTTTTTGCTGTTCCCGTGAAGCTATCTTTGGCTTGCCGGCAGCCCGGTTTCATATGCAGTTGAAATATTAAAAACCTGAAGTAACCAATATTAAAAATTCACTTGATCTAGGAGCAGTAATGAAGAAATCTGGACAATTCTCACCACTCCCGTCGCGCTTGTCGCTGCTGGCAGTGGCTTGCCAACTGGTATGCCTGGGCCTGTCCGCCAGCGCGTATGCACAGACGACGCCAGCCGCTGAGTCAAAACAAGCCGCCGAATCGACCGAAAAAGACGACGTCAAGCGCGTTACGATTACCGGCAAGAAAGTCGGTATGGGTTTGATGGTGCAGGAAAGCGCGCCCAAGGCACGCAGCACGATCACCGCAGAGGAATTGAGCAAACAGCGCCCTACAGGCAATGCCTACCAGGCCCTGGAATTGCTGCCTGCGGTCAATAGCTATAACTACGATGCAACCGGCTTGTTCGGCGGCGGCTTGACACTGCGCGGCTTCAACAGCGACCAGATCGGCGCCACCATCAATGGCGTGCCTGTCAATGATTCGGGCAGCTTCTCCGTATTCCCTCAGGAATTCGTCGATCCGGAAAATACCTGCAGCCAATTTGTGACCCAGGGTTCTACCGACGTAGACTCGCCGCAAATCGGCGCGACCGGCGGTAACTTCGGCATTACCACTTGCGACCCTCTGAAGGAGCGCAATTTCCGCGTGATGCAAAGCTTGGGCGGCTTGCACCTGTCCAAGACCTACGGCCGTTTTGACACTGGCCTGCTGGCGGACAACATGAGCCGTTTCTTCATCTCGGTTTCGCATGCCCAGGCCGACAAATGGAAGGGTGAGGGCGGCGCCAAGCGTGATCACCTGGATCTCGGCTTCCGCATCGACTTCGATCGTTTTAATTCGATCAACGGTACCATTCTGTACAACCGCGCGATCAACCAGAATATCAGCACCTTTAACCTGGCTGACCTGCAAAAGAACGGTTACTACTACGATTATTCGCCGACTTTCCAGGGCCATGTGACACCGACCAAGGGCAAAGCCGACAATGATCCCAATCCTGCATTTGCCGACGCTTACTACCAGCTGACCAAGAACCCGTTCCAAAACGTGATTGCCTCTGCTACCGGTAAATTCCGCCTGAACGAAGATACCGATATCAAGCTCCTGCCTTATTTCTGGTACGGCTACGGCACAGGCAGCAATCAGCAAAGGCTGCAGAGCGAAGGCGCATTCCTGGACCAGGTCAGCCACAAAAATACTGCCGGCGTCGACCTTAATGGCGACGGCGACACACTGGATAAAGTCATCGTTGCCAACAGCAGCGTGACACGCACCAATCGCCCGGGTATTACGGCCTCGTTGATACGCCGCTATGAAAACCACGAATTCCTCACAGGTTTTTGGTATGAGCGCGCCACGCACGAGCAGTTCGGCCCTATGGTGCCGGTCGATGCGAACGGCAATGCAGAAGACATCTGGTTGCGCAACGGCAGGATCACCCGCCCTGACGGCACACCATTCCAGTCGCGCGACTGGAAGACCATCAGCACCGCTTACCAGTTCTTCCTGCAGGACACGATCAGCCTGATGAACGACAAGCTGAGCGTCAACGTGGGCGTGCGTGCTCCGACGATGAAGCGTAGTTTCACCAACTACGCCAACGAAGGCAGCAACTCCGGCTATACCTACAACATCAAGCGCGAGTATTCAGAAATCTTGCCGCAGTTGGGCGCGCGCTACCAGATCGACACCTACAACCAGGTTTTTGCCAGCTTGGCAAAAAACATGAAGGCGCCGCCTAACTTCGTGTATTCAGGCACCAATAACCTGGCCGTTGACGCGACCGGCAAACCTAAGCTCGATGCTCAAGGCAATGTTTACCTGAACAACGACGTGAAGGCTGAAACTTCCTACAACTTCGATCTGGGCTATCGTCACCAAAGCGACAAGCTGACTGCGCAGGCGACCGTGTATTCGGTGGATTTCAAAAATCGCCAGGCGACTGCGTTTGATCCGTCAACCCAAACCAGCTCGCTGGCCAACGTCGGCAAGGTCAAGACCCAGGGTTTCGAACTTGAATTGGGCAACACGCCGGTCAACGGCTGGTCTTTCTACAGCTCTCTGGGTTACAGCAAGAGCGAAATCAAGGATGACCTGATCGTAGGTAAAGACGCCAAAACCGGTGTTACGCAAGTCTTGCCATTGGCCGGCAAGGAAATGGCTCTGACGCCGCAATGGAAATTCGGCCTGAGCGCGCAGTATGAAACCAGCGTCTGGTATACACGTCTGAAAGCCAAGTACACCAGCGCCCAGCAAGCAACTTTGATGAACGACGAGTTAGTGCCGTCCTACATCCTGACTGACTTCGATGCCGGCTACCAGTTCCCTAACAGTGGCTGGTTGAAGAAGCCTACGATACGCCTGAACGTCAGCAACTTGTTCAACGAAAAGTATCGCAATCCATCTTCACAATCGGTACTGAATGCACAAGCTGTTGGTTCGGTGAGCGCAAAAAGTGTGTTCTACTACCTGGGCGCGCCACGCCTGATCACGGTGACGGTACAAGCAGACTTCTAATCGCTGCAACGGCGGCCGCCTGCTACAGACGGCCGCTTGCCTGAGCTCAGAGAGTATGGGTCTGCAACAACGCATGGCGATGTTGCAGACCCATTTGCATTTGTAATAGTATTTCCCCGTATCTTATCCTCATATTTCATCCTCATATCTCATCCGTGTACATCAAGGGCGACCATGCCAACGATTAAACTCCTCACTGCACTGCTGGCATTATCATTGCTGGCGTCCTGTTCCACACCTGACAAACCAGCCGGTGGCACGACGGAAATCACGATTTTCAGCATCAACGACTTCCACGGGCATGTGCAATCGGATCACCCTGTGCCGTATATGGCGCAGGAAGACGATACTGCCCATCCCGGCCAAAAACTGGCTGTGCCCTCGGGCGGTTTCGCCTACCTGGCCACGATGCTGAAACAGCGCCGCCAGCAGGCTCCCGCCAATATCCTGGTCGGCGCCGGCGACCTGATTGGCGCCTCGCCTGCCGGTTCCGCCATCCTGAAGGACGAGCCCGTGATAGAAGCGCTGAATCAGTTGGGGCTGGAGGTAAGCTCGGTCGGCAATCACGAGTTTGACGCCGGCCAGCAAGAGCTGGATCGCAAGATCAAGGGCGCGTGCCTGCCCGGTGGATGCAAATTCCCGGGATTCTCGGGCGCCAGGTTTAGCTATATCGCCGCCAATGTACTGGAAAAATCGACTGCGCAGCCCTGGCTGAAACCCTATGTGATCAAGCGGGTCGGCGACGTCAATGTTGCCTTCATCGGTGCGGTGACGACAGAAACGCCGTCCATCGTATCCGCGGACGGGATACGTAACCTGCAGTTCGTCGACGAGGCCGCAGCGATCAACCGCTATGTGCCCGAGATCAAGCGCCAGGGCGTGGCGGCCATCGTGGTATTGATACACGAAGGCGCCAACTACAAGGGAGCCGCGAATGACCCGTCTTACCGCTGCGAGGGTTTGCAGGGGCCGATTATCGACATCGCCAACAAGCTGGATCCCGCGATCAACCTGGTAGTCTCGGCGCATACGCACCAGGCCTACACCTGCAAAATCGGCGGCAAGCTGGTGGTCTCGGGACGCAACTATGGCTCCCTGCTGACCGAGGTCAAGCTGAAGATAGACCGGGCCAGCAACCAGGTGATCGGCGCGACTGCCTATAATCACGCGATCGACCAGCGCGTCCTGGCCCCCGATCTGGAGGCCCAAAAACTGGTGGACACGGTTGCCGCATTGACCGACAAGGTACGCCAGCGGCCTATCGCCACGCTGACTACGCTATTGTCCAGGAAAAAAGTCGCGCCCTACAGTGACAGCAGCCTGGGGAATGTCATCGCCGATGCCCAACTCAGCTTTGCCCGTGCCAATGGCGGTGCCGATATTTCTTTCATGAATGCCGGCGGCATACGCAACGACCTGCAATCGCTGAACGTGACTTTCGGTGACATCTACGCGACCCAGCCATTTGGCAATGGCGTGGTCCGCATGCAGCTGAACGGGGCGCAACTGCTTGCCTTGCTGAGGCAGCAATGGGACGGCCGTCCGGGCGACGATCCCAAGATGATGTATGTGTCGCAAGGCTTCAGCTACAGCTGGCGCGCAGACGCACCGATTGCGGAGCGGGTGAGCGAGGTGCGCCTGAACGGCCAGCCGATTCAGGCCGACAAGCAATACGCCGTGGTCGTCAACAGCTTTATGGCCGACGGCGGCGACGGTTACACGATATTGAAAGAGGGCACCCAGCGCCAGTTGCTGGGCGCGGATATCGACGCGATGGAAGCCTATATGGTCGCCCAGGGAGCCAGGCTGTCCCAGGTCGACCTGAACCGTATCAGGCGGCTGAAATAAAAGTGCCGGCCGGCAGGGTATCGCTTTGCGCGGGAGCTGGCGCTCCCTTGCTCTTGCCGGCTAGTCGCCGAATGGCAGGCCTACATAGTTTTCCGCCATCACGATTTGCGCCGCGCGCGAGCTGACCAGGTAGTCCAGTTCGGCTTCCTGTATCTTGTGGCCGAAGGCATCGGTATTCGGGAAGCGATGCATCAGCGACGTCATCCACCACGAAAAACGTTCGGCCTTCCAGATCCGGCGCAGGCATTTTTCTGAATAGGCGTCTATGCCGGCGCTGCTTTTTTCCGAGTAATACTCGATCAGCGCGCGCGACAAATAGTGCACATCGCTGGCGGCCAGATTAAGGCCCTTGGCGCCTGTAGGCGGCACGATATGCGCGGCGTCGCCGGCCAGGAATAGCTGGCCGAAACGCAGCGGTTCGGCGACAAAGCTGCGCAGCGGGGCGATGCTTTTTTCTATCGACGGACCGGTAACCAGCTTGGCAACCGCCTCGTCGTCGAGACGATGTTTCAATTCTTCCCAAAAACGCGCGTCGGACCATTGCTCAGCCTTCTCCGTCAGCGGGCATTGCAGGTAGTAGCGACTGCGTGTGGCCGAGCGCATGCTGCACAGGGCGAAGCCGCGCTCATGATTTGCGTAGATCAGTTCATGCGATACCGGCGGTGTTTCGGAGAGTATGCCCAGCCAACCGAAAGGATAGACGCGCTCAAAAGTGCGCATCGTATTTTGCGGCACGCTTTGCCGGCTGACGCCGTGGAAACCGTCGCAACCGGCGATGAACTCGCACTCCACTTGCTGCCACTCGCCATCCTTGCGGTAGCGCACCTTGGGTGATGCACTGTCGAAATCGTGCAGGCTGACCGCCTCGGCTTCATACACGATTTTTGCGCCCGACTCGTCGCGGGCGTGCATCAGGTCGCGCGTGACTTCGGTCTGGCCGTAGACGGTCACGGTCTTGCCTATCAAGTCCTTGAAATTGATACGATGCCGCACGCCGCCGAAACACAGTTCCGTGCCGTCATGGATCATGCCCTCCTGGTGCAGGCGGCGGCTGACCCCGGCTTCGTCGAGCAAGTCTACCGTGCCCTGCTCAAGCACGCCGGCGCGGATGCGGCCCAGCACGTAGTCGCGGCTGCGCTGCTCCAGGATGATATTGTCCACGCCTGCCTTGTGCAGGAGTTGACCTAGCAGTAGGCCGGCTGGGCCGGCGCCTATGATGGCTACTTGGGTACGCATGGTGGGTGGTCTCGTTTATA
>JAZJYH010000011.1:0-48135 GCA_040390485.1 Pseudomonadota bacterium | reverse complement strand
CAAACTGCAGGGCAGCTACGGCAAGGCTCAAATCGAGCAGCCGAAAAACTGATGCCCTGAAGCTGTAAAAAAAGCCGCGACGCGGCTTTTTCGAACATCAGGATTTGCGTCCAAAATACCAGAACGCCGGTGCCGCTACCAGCTTTGGGCCATGATTTTTTCCAGCCAAAAACTACCTATCACCGTCTTGACATCGGTGATCTTGCCGCTTTTGACCCATTCCAGCAAATCGGCAAGCGGGGCCTTGAAGGTTTCCAGGAACTCGCCCTCATCCAGCTCCGCCTGTCCTGCGGTCAAGCCGCGCGCCAGGAAGATATCCAGGTGTTCATCCGAGTAGGCGATCGCATTGTGGATGGTGCACAGGTAACGCCAGTCGGTCGCGCTATAGCCGGTTTCTTCCAGCAGCTCGCGCTTGGCGGTTGCCAGTGGATCTTCGCCAGGATCTATCTTGCCGGCCGGGAATTCGATGAACACCTGGTTCAACGGATAACGGTACTGCCGCTCCATCAGCACCGAACCATCCTCGAACATCGGCAAAATAACCACTGCGCCGGGATGCCTGACGTATTCCCGCATGGTCAGCTTGCCGTCCGGCAGGCGTACCTGGTCTTGCTGCAGTTTCAGGAATTTGCCGTCGTAGATCAGCTTGCCGTCCTCGCGTGTTTCCGCCAGGTGGGCGTTGGCGGACGGCTGCAGGTCCAGCTTATCCATGATGCTTCTTCAGGTAGCGCACTACGAAACCCGGGAAGGACAAGACGATAAACAGGCAGCCCGTGATCGCATAAAACTCCCAGCCCTGGCTGAAGCTATTGCCGGCGCGGGACTCAAGGGCAAACGCGATCGCGCCAACCGCGAAGTACAAGACTATCAGCTCGATCAGGCGCATCCAAAGCGGCTTGCCCTGGGCAAAAGCGCCGACGGCGATCACCGCGAACAAGCGCTCGTTGAAGAAAGGCAGATTGGCGGCCAGCACCGCCAACAGTATGACCAGCCAACTGGAAACCGAGACATCCACAAAAAATCAGGACGCCAGGGTTTTGATGATAGCTTGCGAACAGGCTGTTATCAGCGCGCCAGGAACCAGGCCGAGCGCCAATACGGCCAGGCCGTTGATGCTCAATACGATATGCATATCGCCATGCACCTTGATCGGGCTGGTATCAGTGGGTTCATCAAAGTACATCAGTTTCACTACGCGGATATAGTAGAAGGCGCCTATCAAAGACAGCAACACTGCAACGATGGCCAGCCAGACCTGGCCGGTCGCCAGCACAGCCTGCAAGACTGACAGTTTCGCCCAGAAACCGACAAACGGTGGAATGCCGGCCAGCGAGAACATCAGCAGCAGCATCAGGAAGGCAAACCATGGATTGCGTTTGCTCAAGCCCTTCAGATCGTCCAGGTTCTCAGCTTCAAAACCCGAGCGCGCCAGCAGCAGTATCATGCCGAAAGTACCGAGCGTCGTGGTGACATAGCTGATGGTATAGAACATCGACGCGCCATACGCGGCGGCGGCATGGCTGGTATCGCCATTCGACACGCCGGACAACAAGCCCAGCAACATGAAACCCATCTGCGAAATCGTTGAATAGGCCAGCATGCGCTTCAGGTTGGATTGCGCGATCGCGGTGATATTCCCTATCGCCATCGACAACACCGCCAATACCGTCAGCATTTGCTGCCACTCCACCGCCAGCGAGAACAGTCCTTCCACCAGCAGCCTGAAGCAAATCGCAAATGCGGCCAACTTGGGAGCGCCGCCCAGCAACAGCGTCACGGCCGTTGGCGAGCCCTGGTACACGTCAGGCACCCACATATGGAAAGGCACCACGCCCAATTTGAAGGCCAGGCCGGCAACCAGGAACACCACGCCGAACACCAGGATGGTCTTGTTGACGGCAGGAGACGCCGCCGCCTTGGCAACCTCGGTCAGGTCGAGCGACCCGGTGGCGCCGTACAGCATGGAAATGCCATACAGCAGGAAACCGGAAGCCAGCGCACCCAATACAAAATACTTCATCGCGGCTTCGGTAGAGACCGTATGGTCGCGGCGCAAGGCAACCAGCGCGTACAGCGCCAGCGACATCAATTCCAGGCCCAGGTAGATCACCAGGAAGTTATTACCCGAGATCATCACCATCTGCCCCAGCAAGGCAAACAGCGCCAGCGAGTAGAACTCGCCGCCCAGATGGCCGTTGGTCATCGCCCTGTCAGTCACATACTGGCGGGAATAGATCAGGGTGATACCGACTGCGACGTAAGAAAACAGTTTTAGCAAGTCGGACATCGGGTCGGCGACAAACATATTATTTGCCAGATAAACCGAGTGTCCGTCATTAAAATTGGTCACGGTAAGCACACCACAGATCGCCAGCGTCGCCAGCGACATGACATAAGTGATATGGCGTTTGTCGTCTGCCAGGAACATGTCGATCAATAAGATCGCACAGACGGCAAGCAACAAAAAAATCTCAGGATAGAGTGGTATCAGGTTCATATTATTCATGTGTACTACCGTTTATCTGCATCCACGCATTCAGGCCAAATGCGACAAGCTACTAATTTCGTGCCTAGAGCCAAACCAGGTGCTACTGGCTCAAGGGACTATTTTGGAGACTGCTACGTGTTTCAATAAATCACTGACAGTAACCTGCATCGCATCCGTGAAAGGCGCTGGATACAGGCCCATTGCCAGCACCGCAATGGCGAGCACGCCCAGCATAAAGAATTCACGCTTGTTCAAATCGAGCAATTGCGCCACATGATCATTGGTCACCGCACCGTAGATCACGCGCTTGACCATCCACAGCGAGTAAGCCGCGCCGAAGATCAGCGCCGTCGCTGCCAGCATGCCTATCCAGAAATTGAACTTGACTGCGCCCAGGATCACCATGAACTCGCCGACAAAACCGGAGGTCGCCGGCAAGCCGCAGTTGGCCATGGAAAACAAGACGAACAAGGCGGCAAACTTGGGCATGGTATTCACTACCCCGCCGTAGTCGGCGATCTGGCGCGAATGCACGCGGTCATACATTACGCCTATGCACAGGAACATGGCGCCGGAGATGAACCCGTGTGAAATCATTTGCACGATGCCGCCCTGCATCGCCATATCGTTAAACACGAAGAAGCCGAGCGTGACGAAACCCATGTGCGCGATCGACGAATACGCCACCAGTTTCTTCATGTCGGCCTGCACCAGCGCGACCAGGCCGATGTAGATCACGGCGATCAGCGACAGCGTGATCATGAAGTTGGCCAGATAATGGCTGGCGTCCGGGGCAATCGGCAGCGAAAATCGCAGGAAACCGTAGGCGCCCAGCTTCAGCATGATCGCCGCCAGTACCACGGAACCGCCGGTAGGCGCCTCCACGTGGGCATCCGGCAGCCAGGTATGCACCGGCCACATCGGCACCTTGACCGCAAATGCCACCAGGAAGGCCAGGAAAATCGCAATCTGTACCGGCATCGGCAAAGCCAGTTTGTGCCACACCAGGATGTCGAAGGAATTGCCGGCCTTGATATACAGGTAGATGATCGCAACCAGGGTCAGCAGGGAGCCCGCCAGCGTGTACAGGAAGAACTTGAACGCCGCATAGACGCGATTAGGGCCGCCCCAGACACCGATAATGATGTACATCGGGATCAGCGTTGCTTCAAAGAATACGTAGAACAGCAAGCCGTCCAGCGCGCAGAACACGCCTATCATCAAACCGGACAGTATCAGGAAGGCACCCATGTACTGGGCGACCTGCTTCTCTATCACTTCCCATGCCGAGATCACCACGATCACCGTGATGAAGGCGGTCAGCAGGATCAGCCACAGGGAAATGCCGTCTATGCCCAGCGAATAGAAGATATTGAAGCGCTCTATCCAAGCGCCCTTCTCAACAAATTGCATGCCGTGGGCGGAATTGTCGAAATACTGCAGCAAAGGCAGGGTAACGACAAAGCTGGCAATGGAACCGATTAAGGATACCCAGCGCACCAGGCCGGGATTGTCATCGCGACCGAACACCAGCACAAACACGCCGAAAGCGATCGGGCACCAGATTGCCAGGCTTAACAAGATAGAAGTTGACTGCATCATGATTACTTTTTTATGAATTGCTTATTTGGCTAAAGGGAACATGAAAGGAAACATGATATAGGCCAGGAAGCCCATTACCCCAAGAATCATTACAAACGCATAGTGATACAGATAACCGGTCTGGAACAGGCGGACACCGCGCGAGATCCAGGCGACGGCCTTGGCGCTGCCGTTCACGATGATGCCGTCGATCAGGCCACGGTCGCCGATATTCCACAAGCCGCCGCCCAGCAGGCGGGCGCCGCCGGCAAACACGATGTCATTGAACTTATCCATGTAATACTTATTGTCGAGCAAAGTGTAGATCGCATGCGCGCGCTGTTTGATCGCGGTCGGGATAGCCGGCTTGACCATGTAAAAGAAATATGAAGAGGCGACCCCGGCAAGCGCCAGCCAGAACGGCGGACTGCGCAGCGCATGTATCGCCATCTCCGCCGGGCTGTGGAATTCTTCTTTCAATGCTTCCATAGCGTGGTGAGCTTCATTCACAAAGATCACGCCCTTGAAGAAATCGCCGAACAGCATGGGTTCAATAGTGAAGTAGCCGATCAAGACCGATGGAATAGCCAGCAACACCAACGGAACCCAGACCACAGGCTTGGTTTCGTGCGGTTTCTCGCCCGGCGCCAGACCATGATGATGGGCATCGGCATCTTCCGCGTCGACATCGTGGTGATTGTGATGATGTTCCTTGCCGAAATTTTCCTGGCCATGGAAGACCAGGAAATACATGCGGAAGGAATAGAAGGCGGTCACGAATACGCCGGCCAGCACCGCGAATTGGGCAAAGCCTGCACCCGGCAGATGCGAAGCCTGTACCGCTTCTATGATGCTGTCCTTGGAATAGAAGCCGGAAAAGAAAGGCGTGCCTATCAGCGCCAGCGAACCGAGCAAGGATGTGAGCCAGGTAATCTTCATGTATTTGCGCAAGCCGCCCATATTGCGGATGTCCTGGTCATGGTGCATGCCTATGATCACGGAACCGGCGCCCAGGAACAGCAGGGCCTTGAAGAAGGCATGGGTCATCAGGTGGAACACCGCCACCGAGTAGGCGGATGCGCCCAGCGCCACGGTCATATAGCCGAGCTGCGACAAGGTGGAGTACGCGACCACACGCTTGATATCGTTCTGGATCACGCCCAGGAAGCCCATGAACAGCGCCGTGATGGAGCCGATCACCAGGATGAAGGACAAGGCGGTATCGGACAATTCGAACAGCGGCGACATGCGGGTCACCATGAAGATGCCGGCGGTCACCATGGTCGCGGCGTGGATCAGCGCTGAGATAGGCGTAGGGCCTTCCATCGAATCCGGCAACCATACGTGCAACGGGAATTGCGCGGACTTACCCATCGCGCCGATGAACAGGCAGATACAGGCGACGGTGATCAACATCCAGTCGGTACCCGGCAGCAGGATCTTGGTCAGTTCTTCTTTCTTGGCAAAGACTTCTGCGTAGTCCATGGAGCCGGCGTAGGCCAGCAACAAGCCTATGCCGAGGATGAAACCGAAGTCACCGACACGATTGACCAGGAAGGCCTTCATATTGGCGTAAATCGCGGTCGGCCGGGTATACCAGAAACCGATCAGTAAATAAGAAACCAGGCCCACTGCTTCCCAGCCGAAAAACAATTGCAGGAAGTTGTTGCTCATGACCAGCATCAGCATCGAAAACGTGAACAGCGAGATATACGAGAAGAAGCGGTTATAGCCCTCGTCTTCCTCCATATAGCCTATGGTGTAGATGTGCACCATCAGCGAGACAAAGGTCACTACGCACATCATCATCGCCGTCAGGCTATCGACCAGGAAGCCGACTTCCAGTTTCAGGCCGGCTACACTCATCCAGCGATACACGGTGCCGTTGTAGCTCGCTCCATCCATGACCGCAGACAGGGTCATGCAGGAAATGATAAAGGCGATCAATACGCCCAGGATGGTTACCGTATGCGACGTGGCGCGACCGACCTTGTTCCCAAAAAATTTGGTTCCCAGCAGGCCCGCAATCGCGGAACCGGCCAGAGGTGCAAGTGGTACAGCCAATAATAGATGTGGGTTAAGTTGCCCCGCCATGATGACCCTTGTTGTTATCTTCGTTACTCTTGAGCTTGCCGATGCGCTTACGCGGATACGGCAAGGATCTCTTTATTCATTGTCAGGCCTTGGCCTGCCCGGACGCCTAGCCTTTCAGCGCATCCAGGTCTTCGACATTGATCGTGTCCAGGTTACGGAACAGCACTACCAGGATAGCCAGGCCGATCGCAGACTCTGCCGCGGCTACCGTCAGGATAAAAAATACGAACACCTGTCCGGCTGCATCGCCAAGGTAATGCGAAAAAGCGATGAAGTTGATATTGACTGCCAGCAGCATCAGCTCTATCGCCATCAGCAGCAAGATGATGTTTTTACGATTGAGGAAAATGCCGACGATGGAAATCGCAAACAGGATTGCGCCCAATATCAGGTAATGTGTGAGCGTTAGTATCACTTAGGCTCCCTTCTTTTCTTCTGCGGCGGCTGCAGGGGCAGCGGCGGCAGCGTTGGTAGGATTGGCGCGCTCCGATTCCGACTTCATGCTGACGATGCGGATACGATCGGCGCTCTTGACCTTGACCGCCCTGGCAGGATCAAAATACTTGGTGTCCTTGCGGCGACGCAACGTCAGCGCAACTGCGGCAACGATCGCCAGCAACAGGATAGCGGCGGCAATTTCAAATGGAAATGCATAGTGCGTGTAGATGGCCATACCCAGCGATTTGGTATTGCCTATCATGTCGGCAGCGGCAGGCACTTTATTGTCCGGCCGCAGGAAGCCGCGCCACAATACGGCGGACATTTCCAGCACGATCAACACGCCTACGGTTGCCGCCAGCGGGAAGTGGCTCCAGAAGCCCTCGCGCAATTTATCCAGATTAATATCCAGCATCATCACCACGAACAGGAACAGCACCATCACCGCACCGACATACACCAGCACCAGGACGATCGCCAGGAATTCGGCTTTCAGCAACAGCCAGATGCCGGCCGCCGTGAAGAAGGCGAGCACCAGGAACAAGGCGGCGTGTACCGGATTGCGCGCAGTAATCACCTGGGTCGCGGCGAAAATCAGGATCGCCGAGAATACATAAAATATTGCTGTTATAAATTCCATATCAAGCCAAAATCCGGTTAATTAGATCAGTCGTCGCAGCTTGCATTAGCGATACGCAGCATCAGTTGCACGGGCCGCCGCAATTTCCGTTTCGTAACGATCACCCACGGCCAGCAGCATTTCCTTGGTGAAGTACAGATCGCCGCGTTTTTCGCCGTGATACTCGAGTACATGTGTTTCAACGATGGAATCGACCGGGCAGGATTCTTCGCAAAAGCCGCAGAAAATGCACTTGGTCAGGTCGATGTCATACCGCGTCGTACGGCGTGAACCGTCTTCACGCTGCTCCGATTCAATCGTAATCGCCATCGCCGGACACACCGCTTCGCACAGCTTGCAGGCGATGCAGCGCTCTTCCCCGTTCGGATAGCGGCGCAAGGCGTGCAGGCCGCGAAAACGCGGCGACTGCGGCGTCTTTTCTTCCGGGAACTGCACCGTGATTTTGCGGGCAAACATATAGCGTCCTGTCAGGGCCAGGCCCTTGATCAGTTCGCGCAGCATCAAGCTGCTAAAAAAGTCTTTAATGGCTTCCATTTTCCCAGCCTCTTACTTCCAAATATTCCACGGCGTTTGTATCCACGCTGCGACGATCACCAAATACCCCAGGGTCAGCGGGATAAACACTTTCCAGCCCAGGCGCATGATCTGGTCATAGCGATAGCGCGGGAAAGAAGCGCGTGCCCAGATAAACATCGACACGACGACGAAAGTTTTCATGCCCAGCCAGATCCAGCCCGGAATGAAGTCCAGGAAGCTCAACGGCGCAGACCAGCCGCCCAGGAACATTAGCGACGCCAGCGCGGAAATAAAGATCATGTTGGCGTATTCGGCCAGGAAGAACATCGCGAACGACATGCCCGAGTATTCCACCATGTGGCCGGCAACGATCTCGGACTCGCCTTCCACCACGTCAAACGGGTGGCGATTGGTTTCGGCGATACCGGAAATCACGTACACCACGAATACGGGCAACAGGGGTAACCAGTTCCAGGACAGGAAGTTCAGGCCCATGTTGGCAAACATGCCCCTGGTTTGAACATTGACGATCTCGGTCAGGTTCAGACTGCCGGAGACCATCAGTACGATCACCAGTACGAAGCCCATCGCAATTTCATAGGAAATCATTTGCGCAGAAGCGCGCATCGCACCCAGGAAGGCGTATTTGGAGTTGGACGCCCAACCGGCGATGATCACGCCGTACACTTCCATGGAAGTGATCGCCATCACCAATAACAGGCCGGCATTGACATTGGCCAGCACGGTCTCCGGACCGAAAGGGAACACCGACCACGCTGCCAGGGCCGGCATGATGGTCATGATAGGCGCCAGCACGAACAAGACCTTGTTGGCCTTGGCCGGAATAACGATCTCTTTCAACAGCAATTTCAGCGCGTCGGCGATAGGCTGCAGCAAACCTGCGGGACCTACCCGGTTAGGTCCAAGACGGACATGCATCCAGCCTATCATCTTGCGTTCCCACAGGGTCAGGTAGGCCACCAGGCCCATGATCGGCAGCACGATGCAGACGATCTTGACCAGGTTCCAGACCAGCGGCCACACCGGGCCCAGGATGCCTTGACCGAAGTTTTGTATACTCATCAGCACGCTCATTATGCACGCTCCACTGTGATGGAACCGAACATTGCACCCAGTGCCTTGGTGGCGGCGTGGCCGGCGGCGACACGGACTACATTTTCAGGCAGGGACGGGTCCAAGCCTGCAGGCAAGGCTACCGAGCCATTGCTTTGCACCAGCTTGATCTGGTCGCCGTCTTTGATGCCGAGCTTGGCAAACTGGGCGGAACTCAGCCAGGCTTTGGGGGCCCTGGCGTCTGCGGTTTTTTGCAGAGACTCCGCCCGGCGCACGATCGCGTCGGTGCTGTAGATAGGCACATCGGAGACGCGTTCCAGGCCGGCTGGCGCTGCAGCAGGTAGCGTCGGGACGATATCGGCGAGATTATTCAGGCGCTTGGCCAGTTCGGTCTTGTCCAGGCCCAGCACTTCGTCACGCACCGCTTCCGCGGTATCGAAGTCAAAATTGGGCAAGCCCAGCAAATTGCCGATGACGCGTAATACTTTCCATGCCGGACGGGCATCGCCCAGAGGCTTGACCACGCCGTGGAAACTTTGCGCGCGGCCTTCGCAATTGACGAAAGTGCCCGAGGTCTCGGTAAATGGGGATACCGGCAGCAGCACGTCGGCGTATTCGGTGCCATGCTTGAATGCAGACATCACGACCACCATCTCGGCCTGTTCCAACGCAGCTTTTGCCTGCTGCGGATTGGCGTAGTCGAGTTCCGGTTCGGCGTGCAGCAAGACATAAGCCTTCTTAGGCCGGGCAAAGATCTGCTCGGCGTTCGCCGCGGATGCCGGCAAGGCATTGGCCAGGTAGCCGCCTACGGTGTTTGCCGCTTCGGTCAGGTAACCGAAACCGGCGCCGGCGTTCTGCGCTATCCATTGCGCCAGCGCGTGCAGCTTGGCTGCGTCGGGATGCTGGGCCGCGGTATTGCCGAGGAAGACGCCGCTGGTGCCTGCCAGCAGGCTGGCAGCGATGGCTTGCGCCGCTGCTGAAGCCTGTACGTTGTCAAAGCCGGCCGGTTTGGCGATTTCTTTCTTGGCCGCGACAGCCACTGCAACTTCAGCCAGGAAACCGAGCCATGCGGAAGGAGCCGAGACAGCCTTGTTGGCCAGCTTGATCAGCAAGTCGTCATTGGTCGCATGCAGTACGCTGAGCTTGGCGCCCATTTTTACCGACTGGCGCAGACGCGCGGCCAGCAAAGGATGGTCCTTGCGCAGGAAAGAGCCGATCACAAACACGTTTTTCAGCGCGCTGAATTCGTTGATGGACATACCCAGCCAAGGCTTGATCTTGCCGTTCAGCGAGAAATCGGACTGGCGCAGGCGGAAATCCACGTTATCGGAACCCAGGCCGCGCACCACGCGCTGCAGCAGCGTCAATTCTTCCAGCGTCGAGCTGGGCGTTGCCACCGCAGCGATCGCTTCGGCGCCATGCTCGTGCTTGATGTTTTTCAAGCCGTGCGCGATGTATTCCAGCGCGGTCTGCCAGTCGGCTTCCTGCCATTGGCCGCCCTGTTTGATCATGGGCTTGGTCAGGCGCTCTTCGCTATTCAGGCCTTCATAGGCAAAGCGGTCCTTGTCGGAAATCCAGCATTCGTTGACCGCTTCGTTTTCCAGCGGAACCACGCGCATCACCTTGTTGTTCTTGACTTGAACGATCAGGTTGGCGCCCAGGCCGTCGTGTGCGCTGACCGACTTGCGGCGCGACAATTCCCAGGTACGTGCGGAATAACGGAAAGGCTTGGATGTCAGCGCGCCGACCGGGCAGATGTCGATCATATTGCCGGACAGTTCGGAGTCGACAGTCTTGCCGACGAAGGAAGTGATCTCGGAATGTTCACCGCGGCCGAGCATGCCCAGTTCCATCACGCCAGCAACTTCCTGGCCGAAACGGACGCAGCGTGTGCAGTGGATGCAGCGGCTCATCTCTTCCATCGAGACCAGCGGACCGACGTCCTTGTGGAACACCACGCGCTTTTCTTCTTCATAGCGCGAACTGCTGGAACCGTAACCGACTGCCAGATCCTGCAACTGGCATTCGCCGCCCTGATCGCAGATAGGGCAATCCAGCGGATGGTTAATCAGCAGGAATTCCATCACGCCTTTTTGGGCCTTGACTGCCTTGTCGCTGTTGGACCTGACGATCATGCCGGCGGTCACAGGCGTGGCGCAAGCGGGCAAAGGCTTGGGAGCCTTTTCCACTTCCACCAGGCACATGCGGCAATTTGCCGCGATGGACAATTTTTTGTGATAGCAAAAATGCGGTATGTAAGTGCCAAGCTTATTGGCAGCATCCATTACCATGCTGCCTTCTTGTACTTCGACTTTTTTGCCGTCTATTTCTATTTCAACCATGGTCTACTCTGACTGTGCGCTAACCTAAGCTGGCTTAAATGTAAGCGGGAACCAAGCAATGCTTATGCTCGATGTGATATTCAAATTCTTCGTGGAAATTCTTGACGAAGGCACGAACCGGCATCGCCGCCGCATCGCCCAGCGCACAAATCGTGCGGCCCTGGATGTTGTCAGCGATCGAGTTCAGCATGTCCAGATCTTCAGGACGGCCTTGCCCGTGTTCTATCCTGTTCACCATACGGTACATCCAGCCTGTGCCTTCACGGCAAGGCGTACATTGGCCGCAGGATTCTTCAAAATAGAAGTAAGACAGGCGCAACAGGGATTTGACCATGCAGCGGGTCTCATCCATCACGATCACAGCGCCTGAACCCAGCATGGAGCCGGCCTTGGCGATGGAATCGTAATCCATGTCGGTGTTCATCATCACGTCGCCGACGATCACCGGAGCGGATGATCCGCCTGGGATCACGGCCTTGATCTTTTTGCCGCCGCGCATGCCGCCGGCCAGTTCCAGCAAGGTCGCAAACGGCGTACCCAGCGGGATTTCGTAATTGCCTGGACGCTCTACGTCGCCGGAGATCGAGAAAATCTTGGTGCCGCCGTTATTCGGCTTGCCCATGGCGGCGTAATTCTCGCCGCCCACCGCGAAAATGAAAGGCACGGCCGCAAACGTTTCCGTGTTGTTGATCGTGGTCGGTTTGCCGTACAGGCCAAAGCTGGCAGGGAAAGGCGGCTTGAAGCGTGGCTGCCCTTTCTTGCCTTCCAGCGATTCCAGCAAGGCTGTTTCTTCGCCGCAGATGTAGGCGCCGTAACCGTGGAAAGCGTGCAACTGGAACGAAAACTCGGAGCCGGCGATATTATTGCCCAGCATGCCGGCAGCGCGCGCTTCTTCCAGCGCTTCTTCGAAGCGGTCGTATTCGGCGAAAATTTCACCGTGGATATAGTTGTAGCCTACCGTGATGCCCATCGCATAGGCGCCTATCGCCATGCCTTCGATCAGCGCATGCGGGTTGTAGCGCAGGATGTCGCGATCCTTGAATGTGCCAGGCTCGCCTTCGTCGCTATTGCAGACCAGGTATTTTTGTCCCGGGAACTGGCGCGGCATGAAGCTCCACTTCAAGCCGGTCGGGAAACCCGCGCCGCCGCGGCCGCGCAGGGAAGCTGCCTTCAATTCGGCAATGACCTGTTCCGGTGTGATTTTGTCGTTCAGGATACGTTTCAGGGACTGGTAGCCGCCACGTTTGACGTAATCTTCCAGGTGCCAGTTTTTACCATCCAGGCCGGCCAGGATCAGCGGCTTGATATGGCGATCATGCAAACTCGTCATTATGCCCCCGCCGTTGTGGATGTGGTTTTAAGCTCGGTGACGAGCTCATCAATTTTTTCATTCGACATGAAGCTGCACATGCGCTTGTTGTTGACCAGCATGACCGGCGCATCGCCGCAGGCCCCCATGCATTCGCCTTCCACCAGCGTGAACATGCCGTCGGCGCTGGTATCCTTGTAATCAATGCCTAGCTTTTGCTTCAGGTGATGCGCCGCACGCTCGCCGCCGGACAAGGCGCAAGGCAGGTTGGTGCACACCGAAATCTTGAACTTGCCCACCGGCTTGGTGTTGTACATGTTGTAGAAGGTTGCCACTTCCTGTACCGCCACCGCAGGCATGCCTATGTAATCGGCCAAAACCTGCATCACTTCCGGCGATACCCAGCCGGTTTCGTCCTGTGCAATAGCCAACGCGGCCATCACGGCCGACTGTCTTTGATCTGCCGGATACTTTGCCAGTTCCCGGTCTATCTTCTTAAATGCTTGCTCTGATAACACCATAGCTAATGCCTCTAAAATCGCTGCCCAGGGGGCAGTCAATCATCTATCAATTTCGCCAAACACAATATCCTGTGTACCAATAATGGTCACAGCATCAGCAATCATATGGCCCTTCGCCATTTCGTCCAGACCCTGCAAATGCGGGAAGCCGGGAGCGCGTATCTTCAGGCGGTAAGGCTTGTTTGCACCGTCGGAGATCAGGTAGATACCGAATTCGCCCTTGGGATGCTCAACGGCCGCATAGGCTTCTCCCGCAGGCACGTGGAAGCCTTCGGTGAACAGCTTGAAGTGATGGATCAGTTCTTCCATATTCGACTTCATGTTCACGCGCGACGGCGGCGCAACCTTGTGGTTATCGGTAATCACCGGTCCCTGGTTATTGCGCAGCCATTCTATACACTGCTTGATGATGCGGTTGGACTGACGCATTTCTTCCACGCGCACCAGGTAACGATCATAGCTGTCGCCATTGACGCCGACCGGAATATCGAAATCCAGCAGGTCGTATACTTCGTAGGGCTGTTTCTTGCGCAAATCCCATTCGATGCCGGAACCACGCAGCATGGCGCCGGTAAAGCCCATCGCCTTGGCGCGCTCAGGCGACACCACGCCGATGCCGACCAGGCGCTGCTTCCAGATACGGTTATCGGTCAGCAGGGTTTCGTATTCGTCGACGTATTTGGGGAAGCGATTGGTGAAGTCTTCAATGAAGTCCAGCAGGGAACCCTGGCGGTTTTCATTCAGCATGCGCATCGCTTTTTCGTTCTTCAGCGACGACACCTTGAACTGCGGCATTTGCTCAGGCAGGTCGCGGTATACACCGCCTGGACGGTAGTAGGCTGCGTGCATGCGGGCGCCGGACACTGCCTCATAGCAGTCCATCAAGTCTTCACGCTCGCGGAACGCATACAGGAACACCGCCATCGCGCCCACGTCCAGCGCATGCGCGCCTATCCACAGCAAGTGGTTCAGGATGCGGGTGATCTCGTCGAACATGACGCGGATGTACTGCGCGCGCAAAGGCACTTCCAGGCCCAGCATTTTTTCGATCGCCATCACATAGGCGTGCTCATTGGACATCATCGACACATAGTCGAGCCTGTCCATATAAGGAACGGACTGGATGAAAGTCTTTTGTTCCGCCAGTTTTTCCGTCGCGCGGTGCAACAGGCCTATATGTGGATCGGCACGCTGTATCACTTCGCCGTCCAGCTCCAGGACCAGGCGCAATACGCCGTGCGCAGCAGGATGCTGCGGACCAAAGTTCAGGGTGTAGTTCTTAATCTCAGCCATTATTTCATCCCGTAGTGTTCTTCACGAATGACGCGCGGCGTGATCTCACGCGGCTCTACAGTCACAGGCTGATAAATGACGCGTTTCTGTTCCGGGTCGTAGCGCATTTCCACGTAGCCGGAGACCGGGAAATCCTTGCGGAAAGGATGGCCGATAAAGCCGTAGTCGGTCAGGATGCGGCGCAAATCGTTGTGACCGTCAAACAGGATGCCGAAGAAATCGAAAGCCTCGCGCTCATACCAGTTTGCCGTGCTCCAGATGTCGATCACGGAAGGCAGGACCGGCATCTCGTCATCGCTGGCAAACACGCGCACGCGCAAACGCCAGTTATGCTTGAGCGACAGCAGGTGCGACACAGCCGCGAAACGGGCGCCATCCCAGGCGCCATCGCCGTAGGTGGAATAGTCCACGCCGCACAGGTCGATCAATTGTTCAAATTGGGTATCGGCGTGGTCGCGCAAATCACGCATCACATCCAGGTAGGCGGCCGGACCGACGACGATCGTCAATTCGCCCAGCGCCACGGTGGACTGAAGGAGTCTATCGCCCAAGACATTTTTTACTGCCGCCTCAAGGATTTCCAGTTTGGTAGTCATAATTTAAAAAGCCGCTCTAAGAGTCGCCATATGCGTACAGCACAGCATGTACACACGATTCACGTCCTTAACGCAAGTGCGCCGGTTTCAGCGCGCTATCGTATTGGTACGCTTAATCTTGTTTTGCAATTGGATGATGCCGTACAACAAAGCTTCAGCAGTCGGCGGGCAACCAGGGACATAAATATCGACCGGCACGATGCGATCGCATCCGCGCACTACGGAATAGGAATAATGGTAGTAGCCGCCGCCGTTGGCGCAAGAACCCATGGAAATAACCCAGCGTGGCTCAGCCATCTGGTCATATACCTTGCGCAGGGCCGGGGCCATTTTATTGCAGAGGGTGCCGGCCACGATCATCACGTCCGACTGACGCGGGGATGGACGGAACACCACACCAAAACGATCCAGGTCGTAACGCGATGCGCCGGCGTGCATCATCTCGACCGCACAGCAAGCCAGACCGAAAGTCATGGGCCACATGGAACCCGTGCGCGTCCAGTTGATCAGCTTATCGGCCGTCGTGGTTACAAAACCTTCGTTTAATACACCTTCAATTGCCATAATATATTCCTTCGATCACTCCCAATCCAGGGCGCCTTTTTTCCAGATATACCAAAAGCCCACCGCGAATTCAGCAATGAAACCGAGCATGATAAAGAAACCGTACCAACCCAGGTCGCGCATTGCGACGCCCCAAGGGAAGAAGAAAGCGGTTTCCAGATCAAACAAGATGAACAGGATTGCCACCAGATAATAACGAACGTCAAACTTCATGCGCGCGTCTTCGAAAGCCTCGAAGCCGCATTCATAAGGAGACAGTTTTTGATCGTCGGGCCTGAAAGGACCCAAGATACGGCCCAGCACCTGCGGCACAACACCGACCCCGATACCGACCAGAATAAATAAGAGAACAGGGAAATAATTTTCGAGGTTCACGTTAGGCTACCTGTAATTGAACGATACGTTGAGGATGTTCCGCAAATCGGCAGCTTGATGCAGCCTTAAGAACAATCCTTGAATGATTCGATGAATCAAAACGACCACTTCCTCGACAAAGCCAGATGAAGACACTGGCCATACTTTTTGTTGGTGCCGACGACGAGACTCGAACTCGTACAGCTTTCGCCACTACCCCCTCAAGATAGCGTGTCTACCAATTTCACCACGTCGGCCTAAGCCCCGTATTCTACTATGAGCAGCGCCATTGTTCAACGCACAATTGCACCAATTCAACGCTTTTTACAGAGCGAAACAAATTTATTTAGGAATCTGATTTGCCTGGCCAGCAGCACTGGAAGGGGCTGCCGCCGCTGGAGCTGCCGGGGCACTGACTGCAGGCGCAGAAGCACCGACGGCCGGAGCAGTTTTCACTGCTGGCAGGTTATCCATCACGCCGACAGATGAAGTGCCGCGATTGGCGCCCATGTAAGCCAGGGCCAGGGTCGCAGCGAAAAAGATCGCCGCAGCAACACCAGTGGACTTGGACAGGAAGTTCGAGGAGCCGGTCGCGCCAAACAAACTACCGGATGCGCCGGAACCAAACGAAGCGCCCATGTCAGCTCCCTTACCATGCTGCAAGAGAACCAGACCGATAATCGTCAGCGCCGACAGAACCTGGACAATCACTACCAAAGTGAACATAGTTTGCATTCAATACACCCAATTAAAATTAATCACTACCACAACACAAAAAAAATACTCTCGAAACGAATTCTTAGCCCGCAAGCCGGACAGGTCAGCTCAGCTCAGCTCAAGTCAAGCAGACCGGACAATCGCCAGGAAGTCAGCAGACTTCAGAGCTGCGCCACCGATCAGGCCGCCATCAATATCCGCCATTGCCAACAACTCTTTGGCGTTATCCGGCTTCATGCTGCCGCCGTACAAAATCTGGACCCGCGCCGCCGTAGCCTCATCCTTGTCCGCGAGCTGCCGGCGCAATACCGCATGCACGTCCTGCGCCATTTGCGGCGTCGCCGTCTTGCCTGTACCTATCGCCCACACCGGCTCATACGCAACCACTATCCGGCCCAATGCAGCAATATCCAGCACATCCAGCACCGCCTGCAGTTGCGCGGTGACCACCTCATTGGTCTGGCCAAGTTCGCGCTGTTGCAAGGTTTCGCCGACACAAACAATCGGCGTCAATCCGGCCTGCAGGGCCTGCACGGCCTTTTGCGCAACCACTTCATTGCTTTCAAGATGATAAGCCCTGCGCTCGGAGTGGCCCACGATCACAAAGCGGCAAGCGCAATCCGCCAGCATCGCTGCCGACACCTCGCCCGTATAGGCGCCGGCCGCGTGCGCGGAGACGTCCTGCCCACCCCACGCTATCGTGCTGCCGGCCAGCATGTCGGCACACTGCAGCAAATACGGCGCAGGAGCGCACACCAGCACGTCGCAGTCCGCCAGCCCAGCCAGCCCAGCCTTGATCTCGACCAGCAAAGCAGCATTGGCAGCAAAGCTGCCATTCATCTTCCAATTACCCGCTATCAGAGTGCGTCGCATAGCAACCTAAAATTCAATTAACCCTCTATTGTAGCCCGAGCATTATAAGGGGTCAAACAGAGTGGCAGGCAAAACAAGCAAAACATCACGACACATGCCAAAAAGACCAGCTTTCCGGGATTTTCCGCAATCTACCCTTCCAGACCTCAGAAAAGTTCGCACCACCGACCAGCGAGATCAGGCAACTTGCAGCATGATCTTGCCAATATGACTACTACTTTCCATCAGCGCATGCGCCTGGCCGGCCTGCTCCAGCGGGAATACCTGATGGATCACCGGCTTGATCTTGCCGGCGGCCAGCAGCGGCCAGACCCGGGCCTGCAATTGCCGGGCGATCGCAGCCTTGAAGGCAACCGGACGCGGGCGCAAGGTGGAGCCGGAGATCGTCAGTCGGCGGCGCAATACCTGGGACAAATCCAGGTCGGCGCACGCACCGCCGAGCAGTGCAATCAAGGCCAGCCGGCCGTCGTCTGCCAGGCAATTGATCTCGCGCGGCACGTAGTCGCCCGCCACCATATCCAGGATTACGTCCACGCCCTTGCCGCCCGTGAGCGATTTGACGATATCTGCAAAATCCTCGGTCTTATAGTTGATGCCGCGCTCTGCCCCCAGGCGCTCTGTGGCGCGGCACTTGTCGTCAGTGCCGGCGGTCGCAAACACCCTGTGCCCCAGCGCTGCAGCGAGCTGGATCGCGGTCACACCTATGCCGGAGGTGCCGCCCTGCACCATCAGGGTCTCACCCGCGGACAAGCCGGCGCGGTCAAAGACATTGCTCCACACCGTGAAAAAGGTCTCGGGCAAGGATGCCGCCTCTATCGCCGACAAGCCGGTCGGCACCGGCAGGCACTGCCCCACTGGAGCCACACAGTACTCGGCATAGCCGCCGCCCTGCACCAGCGCGCAAACCATGTCGCCCTTCTTGAAACCACTGCCAGCCAGATCGCCATCGACAATCTCGCCGGCCACTTCCAGGCCAGGCAAATCCGATGCGCCGGGCGGCACCGGATAGTGACCCAGACGCTGCAATACATCGGGGCGATTGATGCCGGCCGCCAATACACGGATCAGGACCTCGCCGGCTTTTATCTGCGGGATATCGCGCTCGCACAACTTCAACACTTCCGGCTTGCCGTACTGGGAAATTTCTATTGCTCGCATGATGTTCGCACCCGTCATAAAAAAACCGATTCTATCCGATAAAAAAAACGCCCGTTGAACACGGGCGTTTTTACTCTTCAATTCATGGACATGGCTCGCGCCGTCCAGTGAATCCTAAGGATTACTGCTGTTGCTGCTGAGGTTGAACCTCGGCTTCCAGCGCAGCCTTCATGGACAACTTGAAGCGGCCGCGATCATCCGTTTCCAGCACTTTCACGCGTACTTGCTGACCCTCTTTCAGGTAATCGGCAACCGCGTTGACGCGCTCATTGGCGATCTGGCTGATATGCAACAGGCCATCCTTACCCGGCATGATTTGCACAATCGCGCCGAAGTCCAGCAATTTCAAGACAGTACCGTCGTAGGTCTTGCCGACTTCAACTTCCGCCGTCAATTCCTCGATGCGACGCTTGGCTTCCTGGCCGGCAGCCGCATCCACGGAGGCGATAGTCACGATGCCTTCGTCGCTGATATCGATCTGTGTGCCGGTTTCTTCGGTCAACGCGCGAATCACTGCGCCGCCCTTGCCGATGACGTCACGGATTTTTTCCGGATTGATCTTGACCGTGATCAGGCGCGGAGCGAAATCAGACAATTCAGCCTTGCCATGAGGAACAGCCTCTTGCATCTTAGCCAGGATATGGATACGGCCTTCTTTAGCTTGCGCCAAAGCGACTTGCATGATTTCCTTGGTGATGCCCTGGATCTTGATATCCATTTGCAAGGCAGTAATACCCTCTGCAGTGCCGGCCACCTTGAAGTCCATGTCGCCAAGGTGATCTTCATCACCCAGGATATCGGTCAAGACTGCAAACTTGTTGCCGTCCTTGATCAAGCCCATGGCGATGCCGGCAACGTGTGCCTTCATAGGAACGCCGGCATCCATCAGCGCCAGGCAGCCGCCGCAGACCGAAGCCATGGAAGAAGAACCGTTGGATTCGGTGATTTCGGACACCAGGCGTACCGAGTAGCTGAAATCTTCCGGCGATGGCAATGCAGCCTGCAAGGCGCGCTTGGCCAAACGGCCATGGCCGATTTCGCGACGCTTAGGCGTGCCGACACGGCCGGTTTCGCCAGTCGCAAACGGAGGCATGTTGTAATGCAGCATGAAGCGGTCTGAATATTCGCCCATCAGCGCATCAATTTTTTGCTCATCGCGCGCAGTACCCAGGGTAGCGATTACCAGCGCCTGAGTTTCACCACGGGTAAACAGCGCCGTACCATGGGTACGCGGCAATACGCCGGTGCGGATGGAGATAGGACGCACGGTGCGGGTATCGCGGCCGTCGATACGCGGTTCGCCTTCCAGGATCTGCGAACGGACAATCTTCGCTTCCAGGTCAAACAGGATATTGCCGACTTCAGCGGAATCAGGAGCGGATTCGCCTTTGGCAGCAGCCTGCTCAGCCAGCGCAGCACCAACCTTGGCGGTCGCATCTTTCAGCAACTGGGTACGTGCCTGCTTTTCCTTGGTCTGGTACGCGGCGCGCAGCAGAGGCTCGGCAACTGCAGAAACAGCAGAGATCAGCACTTCATTTTTTGCCGCCGGAGCCCATTGCACTTCAGGCTTGCCGCCGTCGCGCACCAGTTCATGGATAGCGTCGATCACGGCCTTCATTTGCTCGTGGCCATACACTACCGCGCCCAGCATGATTTCTTCGGACAATTGTTGCGCTTCGGATTCCACCATCAACACGGCTTGTTCGGTACCGGCAACCACCAGATCCATCACGGAAGTTTTCAATTGCGTCGTGGTCGGGTTCAGTACGTATTGGCCATCGATATAGCCGACACGCGCCGCGCCGACAGGGCCGCTGAAAGGCACACCGGACACGCACAGGGCGGCGGAAGCGCCGATCATTGCCGCGATATCCGGATCGATTTCAGGATTCACCGACAATACGTGCACGATGACCTGGACTTCGTTCATGTAACCCTCTGGGAACAATGGACGAATAGGACGATCGATCAGACGGGAAGTTAAGGTTTCTTTTTCGGAAGGACGGCCTTCACGCTTGAAAAAACCGCCAGGAATGCGCCCGGCAGCATACGTTTTTTCAAGGTAATCTACAGTCAGAGGGAAAAAATCCTGGCCTGGCTTGGCATCTTTGCGAGCAACTACCGTTGCCAGCACAACCGTATCCTCAATGGAGACGAGTACTGCGCCAGAAGCTTGGCGAGCGATCTCGCCGGTTTCCAGGGTAACTTGATGTTGACCATACTGGAAGGTTTTCGTAACTTTATTAAACACAATGCGTCCTTTCTATTTTGCCGACAGATTTTCAGGCGCTGTCGTTCACCTCACCACGGACGATCTTGTGAGCAAGCTCGTCTTACTACAAACCACAAAAACTGCACAAACGATACAAACGGCAAAAAGCCCGCGACAGTAAACTGACGCAGGCTTTTCTGCTATAAAACTTTTGCTGTGAAAAGCAATGAATTACTTACGCAAGCCGAGTTTTTCGATCAGGGAGCGATAGCGATTCAAGTCTTTACCTTTCAGGTAAGACAACAGGCTCTTACGACGATTAACCATCATGATCAAACCACGACGGGAGTGATGATCTTTAGCGTGAGCCTTGAAGTGACCGTTCAGGTCATTGATGCGCGCAGTCAGCAAAGCAACTTGCACTTCTGGAGAACCAGTGTCATTTTGACCACGGGCATTGTCCGCAACGATGGCGGCCTTAGCGTTTTTTTCGATAGACATAATATTCCTTAACATGCGATAACGAGAGTCTAGACCCTTGCTATCGTGATAACAACTCATCAATAAGATCTCACCGGAATGGCAAGACGCGTGAATATAGCATAAAACTGCCGGCGAATCAATTCAAGCGCTTGCCCCCCGTTTTATATTATTAAATTTGCGGATTCAGCTTTTCCACTTTGGAGTGCAACTTATTCAATGCCGACAAATAGGCCTTGGCCGATGCCACCACGATATCGGGATCGGCGCCGACGCCGTTGACAATACGGCCCGCCTTGGACAGGCGCATCGTCACCTCGCCTTGCGACTGGGTGCCGGTGGTAATCGCATTCACCGAAAACAACAGTAATTCAGAACCGCTCTGGGTCTTGGATTCAATGGCATTGACGATCGCGTCGACCGGGCCATTACCGTGACCGTCGCAAGTGATTTCCTTGGAGTCGATGGTAAACACGATTTTTGCCGTCGGCCTCTCGCCGGTTTCCGAATGCTGCGCCAAGGAGACGAAGCGATAATATTCATTTTCGTGCGCATGTTCTTCGTCGGAAACCAGGGACATGATGTCTTCATCGAAGATTTCAGACTTGCGATCCGCCAGTTCCTTGAAGCGCGCAAATGCTGCATTGACATCGCCTTCGGACTCCAGCTTGATACCCAATTCCTCCAGGCGCTGCTTGAACGCATTGCGGCCGGACAACTTGCCGAGGACGATCTTGTTGGCACTCCAGCCCACGTCCTCGGCGCGCATGATTTCATAGGTATCGCGCGCTTTCAAAATACCGTCCTGGTGGATGCCGGAAGCATGCGCAAACGCATTGGCCCCTACCACGGCCTTGTTCGGCTGCACGGCAAAGCCCGTGATCTGCGATACCAGCTTGGAGGTCGCCACGATCTGCGTGGTGTCGATGTTGAAGTCCAGATTGAAGTGGTCCTTGCGGGTGCGCACTGCCATCACGATCTCTTCCAGCGCCGTATTGCCTGCACGCTCACCGAGGCCGTTGATGGTGCACTCTACCTGGCGCGCGCCGCCTATCATCACGCCGGCCAGCGAGTTGGCGACAGCCATGCCCAGGTCATTGTGGCAATGCACGGACCAGACTGCCTTGTCGGAGTTGGGAATGCGCTCGCGCAAGGTCCGCAACATGTTGCCGTACAGTTCGGGCACGCCATAGCCTACCGTGTCGGCAAAATTGATCGTCGTCGCGCCTTCCGTAATCACCGCCTCGATCACGCGGCACAGGAAATCCATGTCGGAGCGGCTGCCGTCTTCCGGGCTGAATTCGACGTCGTCGGTAAAATTGCGGGCAAAGCGCACAGCCTGCTTGGCTTGCTCGAATACCTGGTCCGGCGTCATCCGCAATTTCTTTTCCATATGCAGGGGAGAAGTCGCGATGAAGGTATGGATACGTTTTCTTTTGGCAGACTCCAGCGCTTCGGCTGCGCGCGCGATATCGCGGTCATTGGCGCGTGACAAGGAGCAGATGATGGAATCCCTCACCGTGCCGGAAATCGCCTTGATCGCCTCAAAATCCCCTTGCGAGGCAGCCGCAAAACCAGCCTCGATCACGTCCACTTTCAGGCGCTCCAGCTGGCGCGCAATGCGGATTTTTTCATCCTTGGTCATGGAAGCGCCGGGCGACTGCTCGCCGTCGCGCAAGGTCGTGTCGAATATGATGAGTTTGTCTGCCATGATCTGCTCTCCTGATTAGTAAACTATATAAGCAATTGATTCAAAAGGAATAATTTCGATACTTTTCGGCCTACCCTTGCAAAGCACACATGGGTGGAGGTCGACTCAAATTGTGGGAAAAGGGGATTTAGCGCGTTACCGCACTAGATGGATTGCCGGTAGCGGCAATAGCAAGCCTTGTAGGCCTGCTGCAGCGTAGCTTGCGAGGGATGTGGACGCAAAATTCATGCAAAGACTATAAGCGCGATTAGTGAAAAGTGCAAGAATTTATAGCAGTTTATGACAAGTTTATGTCAATTCGGCAGCCCAGAAACAAAAAAGCCATGCCGCATTTCCTGGGCATGGCTTGGACGCATTCAACCGGCAAAACCGCGGCCTGCCAGTTGCAAGCGGCGGCGGCTCCATCCTACTTGTCGTCGTGCGGCTCTACCGTCGTTTGCACGATGCTGATAGGCCTGCCCTTGCGCCATCTCCACAGCAACACTACATAGCCAGACAAACCGTACATCACGAACAAACCAAACAAGACCTTGGGCGGATCGCTGACCACGGCCACATAGGCCAGCACGATCAGGAAAGGCGCGATAAATGGCACCGAGCGGCGCAGGTTCAAATCCTTGAAACTGTAAAAGGGAACATTGGTCACCATCGTCAAGCCTGCATACAAGGTGATAAACCAGGCACTCCAGCTCAATTCGGTGCCGACAAAATGCAGGTCTTCCATCAATAGCACAAAACCGGCTACCAGCGCCGCCGCCGCAGGGCTGGGCAGGCCCTGGAAGTAGCGCTTGTCGACGACCGCAATATTGGTATTGAAGCGCGCCAGCCGCAACGCAGCGCCGGCGCAATAGACAAAGGCTGCCAGCCAGCCCAGCTTGCCCATGCCCTTCAGGGACCATTCATAAGCCACCAGGGCCGGCGCGGCCCCAAAAGAGATCATGTCGGACAGGCTATCGTACTGGGCGCCGAATTCACTTTGGGTATTGGTCATGCGGGCCACGCGGCCATCCAGGCTATCCAGCACCATCGCTACAAAAATCGCCAGCGCAGCCTGGTCAAACCTCAGGTTCATCGCCATCACGATGGCATAGAATCCGCAAAACAGCGCTGCCGTGGTAAAGGCATTCGGTAACAGGTAGATGCCACGCCGCCGTTTGACCGGGCGCTCTGATTCCTGTCCGGCGGCTTCCACAGCCAGCTGGCTTTTACGGGCGCGCTTGGGAAATAGCTTGAAACTGCCTTTGGGTTTACGGCTTGGGGGAGATGTCATGCGAATTTTCAGCGTTTATATTATTGAGCTACAAATATACTTGATCGGGCCGCTGGCCACCACGATTAATAAATCACATCGCCGCAAAAGCGCCCCTAAATCACAGTATTTGAAGTATTTTTCTGTATGAGATCAATCGCGGCGGCAGGCAGACCGAAGCCAGTTGCTGCAAGCGCGATTTTCGTGCTGAAGTATACCCCCTATTTCCCCATAGGAAAACTCTTCGCAAGCGGCCCCGCTCCAGGGCATCGTCCCCATACGGGAAAACACCTGGAGACGGGTATTTATTCCAGCTTACTATTCCAGCTTGCTATTCGAGCTCACTGATACCCGCTTATTTCAGCCTTACCTTACCCAGCACCTTGGCCTCCAGCGTGGTGATACCCGGCTCAAAGCTGGGCTCGGCCACTTCGGCATCGCGCATGGACGACTTGGCCATCATCGCCATTGCCATATGCGGCCGCTCAATATTGTCCGTGCCATCAAAATTGACGGATTCGATGGTCACGTCACTGAGTTTGCGCCCCATCGCCGTGGCGATGATGGAGACCTTCTCGGTAAAATTTTTGTAGCCGGCCTCCAGACGCGCGGCCTCGAGTTTCTTGCCGGCGGCTTCGGTCAAACCGAAAGACAGGCCGTTCAACGCCAGCACCTTCTGTACGGCGGCCGTCGTGGCGGGCAATTGCTTCAAGTTCGAGGTTTTGACCTCCAGGTACTGCCCTACCCTCCACCCTATTTGCGTACGTTTGCGCTGCGGGTTCGAGATACCGGAGGTTTCATCGGCATATACCGGATAGGTGTAATAGCCGCGTGTGGCCAGGGCCGCTTGCGGGTCTTCCTTTTTGATGATGTCAGTACCGGTTTTCATTTTCTGATTGACGCGCGATGCCGCTGCAGCCTTGTCCTTATCCTGCTCTTCAATGAAAAAGGTGGCGACGGCCTGGTCATTATCGGCCTTGATGTCGGCGACGCCGGTGACGGTAATCAGCGCGCCGGCCACTTGCTGGGCATAGCTGGGGCAAGCGATAGCACTGGCGGCGAGCAGGGCAAGAACTGTTTTCATATTTTTCTCCAAAGAGTGCGTTTAACTTACTTTTCGACAAGAAGCTTGCCACGAAGTTTCGAAAATTGCCAAGATGTTCACAATTACTAACAATTGTACTAGCTGGAGGGGAATAAAAGGAGTAATCAAGCGCTTGCGAAGCGGGACGCAGAAGGGAACGGGCTGAATAGAAGGATCACAACAAGTTTGGTTTTGGCGATCCATGCGCACTTGAGGCGAAAAAAAAGCTGCACCTGCGTGCAGCTTTTCGGCTTCAAGCTGCGCGCGCTTGCAAGCGCACGCTGGATGATGCCCGGCGATATTCGCAGATTAATTCTTCGATTGATCGACCAGTTTGTTTTTAGCAATCCATGGCATCATGGCCCGCAATTTACCGCCCACTTCTTCAATCTGGTGCTCGGCAGTCAAACGACGGCGAGAAATCAGGGTCGGTGCGCCGGCCTTGTTTTCCAGGATGAAGCTCTTCGCGTATTCGCCGGTCTGGATATCCTTCAGGCATTGGCGCATTGCATTCTTGGTGTCTTCGGTCACGATGCGCGGGCCGGTGACGTATTCGCCGTATTCTGCATTATTGGAGATCGAGTAGTTCATGTTGGCGATGCCGCCTTCATAGATCAGGTCGACGATCAACTTCAATTCGTGCAGGCATTCGAAGTAAGCCATCTCCGGTGCATAACCGGCTTCGACCAAAGTCTCGAAACCTGCCTTGATCAGTTCAACCGTACCGCCGCACAGTACGGCTTGTTCGCCGAACAGGTCAGTCTCGGTTTCTTCGCGGAAATTGGTTTCGATGATGCCGGCACGACCGCCGCCATTTGCCATCGCATACGACAAGGCGATATCACGGGCAGAGCCTGACTTGTCCTGGTACACGGCGATCAGGTGTGGTACGCCGCCGCCCTGGCTGTAAGTGCCGCGTACGGTATGGCCCGGCGCCTTGGGAGCGATCATGATCACATCCAGGTCGGCACGCGGCACAACCTGGCCGTAATGGACGTTGAAACCATGGGCAAAGGCCAATACCGCACCTTGTTTTGCATGGGGGGCGACATTCTCGTTGTATACCTGGGCGATATTTTCGTCCGGCAGCAAGATCATGATGACGTCTGCGGCTTTCACTGCATCGTTGACTTCGGCAACGTTCAGGCCGGCATTTTTTGCCTTATTCCATGAAGCGCCGTCTTTGCGCAGGGCCACGGTGACTTTGCAACCGGAGTCATTCAAGTTTTGCGCGTGAGCGTGTCCTTGGGAGCCGTAGCCGATGATGGTTACGTTTTTGTCTTTGATCAGGGACAGGTCACAATCTTTATCGTAGAAAACTTTCATTTTTTATCCTAGTGAATTTAATTTGTAGATGTTTGAGGCAGGTTTGCCGCTTGTTTACCGTTTTTTAGACTTTGAGTATGCGCTCACCGCGACCGATACCGGAACCGCCGGTACGCACCGTTTCCAGGATCGCCGTTCGATCTATGGAGTCGATGAAGGCGTCCAGCTTGCCCTTGTTGCCGGTCAATTCTATGGTGTAGGTTTTCTCGGTCACATCGATGATGCGGCCGCGGAAAATATCGGCGGTACGCTTCATCTCTTCGCGTTCCTTGCCTACTGCGCGCACCTTGATCAACATCAGTTCGCGCTCGATATGCGCGCCCTCGGTCAGGTCAACCACCTTCACTACCTCGATCAGGCGGTTCAGGTGCTTGGTGATCTGCTCGATGATATCGTCGGAGCCGGTGGTGACGACCGTCATCCGCGACAAGGTCGCATCTTCGGTTGGCGCAACGGTCAGGGTCTCGATGTTGTAGCCGCGGGCGGAGAACAAGCCGACCACGCGCGACAAGGCACCCGCTTCATTTTCCAGCAAAACAGAAATGATATGTCTCATGTTACAGATCCTCCGAGCCCAACAGCATTTCAGTCAGGCCCTTGCCTGCCTTGACCATGGGCCAGACATTCTCGGTTTGATCGGTAATGAAGTTCATGAATACCAGTCTGTCTTTCATTGCAAACGCTTCCCTCATCGCGCCGTCGACGTCGCCCGGCTTTTCTATCTTCATGCCGACGTGGCCATAGGCCTCCACCAGCTTGTTGAAGTCGGGCAGTGAATCCATATACGACTCGGAGTAACGCGAACCGTAGTCGATTTGCTGCCACTGCCTTACCATGCCGAGGAAACGGTTGTTCAACAGGACGATCTTGGGTGTCAGGTGATACTGCTTGCAGGTAGCCAATTCCTGGATACACATTTGTATCGAGGCTTCGCCGGTCACGCAGGCCACGGTGGCGCCGGGATTGGCCATCTGTACGCCCATCGCATACGGCAAACCCACGCCCATCGTGCCCAGGCCACCGGAATTGATCCAGCGGCGCGGCTTGTCGAAGGGGTAGTATTGCGCCGCCCACATCTGGTGCTGGCCGACGTCCGAGGTAATGAAGGCGTCGCCCTTGGTCACTTCCCACAGTTTTTGCACTACCGCCTGCGGCTTGATCACTTCATTGGAAGTCGGATATTTCAGGCAGTCGCGGCCGCGCCATTCGGCGATCTGCTTCCACCAGCTGGCCAGCGCCTTGGGATCCGGCCTGATTTCTATCGTATTCAATTGCGACAGCAGTTCCTGCAATACATCCTTGACGTTGCCGACGATAGGGATGTCCACTTTGACGCGCTTGGAAATCGACGAAGGATCGATGTCGATATGGATGATCTTGCGCGGGACCGAGGCAAAATTCTTGGGATTGCCGATCACGCGGTCGTCAAAGCGCGCACCGATCGCTATCAGCACGTCGCAGTGCTGCATGGCCATATTGGCTTCATAGGTGCCGTGCATGCCGGGCATACCGACAAATTTTTCGTCGGAAGCACGGTAGGCGCCCAAGCCCATCAGGGTATTGGTGCAGGGGAAGCCCAGCTTGTCGACCAGCTTGTTCAGCTCCGGCGCCGCATTCGCCAGGATCACGCCGCCGCCGGTGTAGATCATCGGGCGCTCGGCCTGCAGCAAGAGCTGGACCGCCTTGCGGATCTGGCCTGAATGGCCCTTGTCCACCGGCTTGTAGGAACGCATCTCTATCTCTTTGGGATAGGAGTAGGTGGTCTTGTGCATGCTGATATCCTTGGGGATATCGACCAGCACCGGACCCGGCCTGCCCGTAGAGGCGATAAAGAAAGCTTTTTTGATCGTCGTCGCCAGATCCCGCACATCCTTGACCAGGAAATTGTGCTTGACGCAGGGACGGGTAATGCCGACGGTATCGCATTCCTGGAAAGCATCCTGGCCGATGGCATGGCTAGGCACCTGTCCGGAAATGATGACCATCGGAATCGAATCCATATAGGCAGTCGCCAAACCTGTCACGGCATTGGTGACACCAGGGCCGGACGTCACTAGGGCGACACCGACTTTTTGCGAGGAACGGGAATAAGCGTCTGCAGCGTGGATCGCCGCTTGCTCATGGCGAACAAGGATATGTTGAAACTTGTCCTGGTTGAAAATTGCATCGTAAATATACAGTACGGCACCGCCTGGATAACCGAAAACGTGCTCAACGCCCTCTTCGGCCAAACATCGTACTAATATTTCTGCGCCTGTTATTTCTGCATTCATGGTTTGTTGTCCTTTCAAGGTCCATAGGAGATTGATAGGATGTTCTTTCCTGGCGAAATTGCTTCGCTCGGCTGTTAGCTGACATTCCTTTTTGTGCGATCACGCCACCCTTCGTACATCCGTTGGACATAGTTCCAGGCACCGCTTAAGGCACTCGTTCAGTCAGTGTTTAAGCCTTGCAACTACAAATTTCTCACGCTTGTGGCATGGGTTAGAACAAACAGCTTCAAGTAAAGCGCACCTGTTAATGAACGGCATTGTGGGCCGACCTGGCAGGCATTGGTTGCCCCGAGATCTCGGGACGGACTAGTACGGTACTGCGTTGCACCAATCTGGTCAAGTCAATTTCTTGGATATAACGCAAAATCCTTGCAAAAATTCCCGCAAAATCAAGGATTACCACAAAAAATTGGGGACAGTGGACCGCATTTTTGCTAGCATTAGCGCGATTAAAAATCCTATGCACAGGTCAAAGTAAGAATTTCACCCATATTTTTCCCGGTTTTCACGGAATTTACATGTTGATGAAAGAATTTTCGGCGGCAACAGAATTTATAACAAGAATTTATAACAATTGAATACCCGCCGAATGACAAGCATCTTTGAACCAATGATTATGAACGCCACTCATGGCCACAGATAAAGAATTATCAAGTTTTCTAGAAGGCGTGGAACGCCGCGCCTTCAAGCATGCAGCATATACGGTACGCAATGATGAATCTGCCCTGGATATTGTGCAGGAAGCAATGATCAAGCTCGCCGAAAAATACGGCGACAAACCGGCGGCCGAACTGCCCTTGCTGTTTCAGCGTATCCTGCAAAATACCATCCTGGACTTCTTCCGTCGCGAAAAGGTCAGGAACACCTGGGTCAGCCTGTTCTCCAATATGACGCCGGCCAATCACCAGGATGATGACAATTTTGATTTGCTGGAAAGCTATGCGGCAGAGGAAGGGACGCAAGCCTCGGAATCCAGTGCTGACAAAATTGAAAGAGAACAAGTCTTAACAATTATCGACCAGGAAATACAAAAACTGCCGGCACGTCAACGGGAAGCCTTCCTCATGCGTTACTGGGAGGACATGGATGTGGCTGAAACAGCCGCCGCGATGGGCTGCTCTGAAGGGAGCGTCAAAACGCATTGCTCACGCGCAACACACGCTCTTGCAGCATCGCTGAAGGCAAAAGGGATACGCTTATGAACTACTCTAAAGAAACACGGGAAATTGAATTCGCCTACAAAGTGCGTCATGCCCTGAACCAATCAGCTGAAAGCTTGCCATCCCAGACCCTGGATCGCCTGGCGAACGCCCGTAAAATGGCGATGTCTCGCAAAAAAGCGGATACCCCTAGTGCCGCTTTTGCAATGAAAGGCGTCCTTGCCGGTAATTCCGGGTTCTCGTTCCAGGGGCCGGGCTCGTGGCTGGGCAAGCTGGGCGTCGCCTTGCCTTTGCTGGTGTTGGTAGCCGGCTTGATCGGCATTTACCAGTATGAAGAGCAGCGTCGCATCAGCGACCTGGCGGATATCGATGCGGCGATGCTGGTGGATGAATTGCCGCCTGCCGCCTACCTGGACACCGGCTTTACTGCCTACCTGAACAATGCGGGGGAATAGGCGTGCATTTTCACGTTCGGTTGCCAGCTAGATTAGCTGACAAAATTAAACTTGCCGCCTGCATCCTGACAGCAATGATACTCCTGCCGCTGGCGTATGCCGGCGGCAACGGCACACATGCCACCGCCGCTTCCAAAGCGGCGAGTACCGTTGCGCCCGCGCCAGCCACCAAGCCCTTATGGTCGGAATTGTCGGTCAGCCAAAAGACCGTACTCGCCCCGCTGGCAAACGAGTGGCTCAGGATGGGCGAAATCCAGAAAAAGAAATGGATGGAAATTGCCAACAGGTATTCCGCAATGAAACCCGACGAACAGGCGCGCGTGCAGGAACGCATGCGCGACTGGGTCAAGCTGACGCCGGAGCAACGCATGGCTGCGCGCGAGAATTTTGCCCGCACTACCCAGGTAAAGCCGGAACAAAAATCGGCCCAATGGCAGCAATACCAGCAATTGAGCGAAGAACAAAAGAAACAATTGGCCGAACAAGCCGGCAAGCAAAAAACGGTCACCAACCTGCCGCCTGAGGTGCAAAGGAAAGCCGCGCCGCTGACGCCCATCAAGGCCGCTCCGCCGCCCAAGTATACCAACCCGGTGCCCGCCTCCCAAGCGGTGGCGGCATCCGCTTCGTTGCCGGCTAACCCGGCAAACCCCACGGCGGCCTCCATGCCTGCCGCCAATATCGCCCCGGCGCCTCCATCTGTCGTAAAGTAAGCACGTGTCAACACCTACATTAAACGCCCCGCGGATGAAGCGCCGCCTGGTCTGCATGATCTACGAAGCAGTATTGGTTTTCGGGGTTACCGTGGTCGCCTCCTGCGTATTTTTCGGACTTGCCCGACTATTCGGGGTCAAGTTTGTCTCGTATGCGCAGACGGACAATTCCGATCTGGTGCATCACGCGCTGCAGATATGGAATTTCCTGGTGCTGGGCCTGTATTTTGTCTATTGCTGGCATAAAAGCGGCCAAACACTGGCGCTGAAAACTTGGCGCATCAGGGTAGTCGACCTGGACGGCGGCCGGGTGCCGGTGATTAAAGCCATCGTACGCTACTGCCTGGCCTGGATGTGGTTTTTGCCCGCGATCATCCTGGCATGGCGTTTTGAGCTTAAAAGCTGGAGCGGAATCGCTATCGTGCTAAGCGCCGGCATCGTCCTGTGGGCCATGACTGCGCTACTGGACAAGGATGGCCAATTCCTGCACGACAAACTGGCAAAGACCAGATTGATACACGTTGAACTGGATCCCAATCTCGATCACAAGTACATCAGGTAAGGCGATTAAAATCGGTATTTTGAAAATTTAACCGAAATTAAGCGACCTTAACCAGCATTAGCCGACAAATAAAAACAAAACCCTGCTATTTAGCCTCCTGCCGGGAGTGCTTTGACGGCTCTCGCCTGCCCCACAATTTTTGTGGATTACCTGTTCAATGTTATTCTATTGAAAAATCATAGAGAAATGACATGCAACACAAAGCTCCTCGTCGCACCAGAGAACGTATTCTGGAACTATCACTCAGGTTATTCAATGAATTCGGCGAGCCGAATATCACGACGACCGTGATCGCCGAAGAGATGAATATCTCCCCGGGCAATCTCTATTACCACTTCCGCAATAAAGACGATATCGTCAACTCCATCTTTGCCCAGTTCGAAGAAGAGATCAATAAAAAGCTGGCCTTCCCGCATGGCCGCAAAGCCAATATCCAGGATATCTGGACCTACCTGCACCTGACCTTTGAACTGGTATGGCGTTATCGCTTCTTCTATCGCGACCAGAACGACCTGCTGTCCAGGAACCGCAAGCTGGAGCTGAATTTCAAGCAAATCCTGACGCACAAGATCAAGGTCGCCACCGAGCTCTGCCAGGGCTTGCGGGCCGACGGCGAATTTGAAGCCACCGACATGGACATCGATGCGCTGGCCACCAATATGGTGATCGTCGCCACCTACTGGCTGTCCTATGAATACGTCAGGAATCCGCGCAAATATACCGAGCAGCAAGCCATGTCGGATTCGCTGACCCGCGGCTGTTACCAGGTGATCGTCCTGATCAGTCCCTACCTGCGCGGCGAGACCAAGGAAGTATTTGAAAAACTGTCGCAGGAATACCTGCGCAAAATGAACGGCTGAATCCCCTTATGAAATCCATTTGCGTGTATTGCGGCTCATCCGCCGGAGCCTCCCCCATCTATACCGAAGCAGCGCAGGCGCTGGCCAGGCAATTCGTTGCCAATGACATAGCGCTGGTCTACGGCGGCGGCAATGTAGGTTTGATGGGCGTGATTGCCGATGAAGTGATGCGGCTGGGCGGCAAGGCCACCGGCGTGATCCCGCAAGCGTTGATGGACAAGGAGGTCGGCCATACCGGCCTGAGCAAATTGCATATCGTGAACAACATGCACGAACGCAAGGCCATGATGGCCGAACTGTCGGATGGCTTCATCGCCATGCCCGGCGGCGTAGGTACGCTGGAAGAGCTGTTTGAAGTATTCACCTGGGCCCAGCTGGGTTTTCACGCCAAGCCTATAGGCCTGCTGAATGTGGACGGCTTCTATGACAGCCTGGTGGCCTTTCTGAACCATACGGTGCAAGCCAGATTTCTGAAGGCCGAACACCTGGCGATACTGTTCAATGAAGCCCAACCGGAACGGCTGGTCCAGCTATTTAAGCAATACCAGCCGGTCATCGTGGATAAATGGCTCAAGAAAGAAGACCTGTAGCAAGCTCCACCATTACCAATAAGGAAACAGCCTGTCGTGTATTTACAGCCGAATCGGGCTGGCTGTCCGATTGGCGTGCAATAACAGGGTAAAATGTTGCTTCGACTGCCTTTAACCGTTTTTATAGCGACACCATGAAATTTACCAAGCAATTTCAGCTTTACCAATCTGAAGCGACCCAGTTCATCCAGGGTTTGAAACAGGCCAATCCCAATCTGGAACAAAGCCAGCGCGATGGTCGCGCCCTGCTATGGGACAAGACGCCTGTCGACCTCGATACCCAAGAGCGCGCCAAGGAATCCCGCATCAATCAACAAGCTTACGTGTACCAGAACAAAGGCTAATTCGTGAGCGCTGCACCCAGCTTGCCGGCAACGGAGCTACCCCTGGTGGGCTCCACTGATAGCACGCCCGATACGGTCGATGGCCTGGCGTTCGCCAAACTGTACGGCGAACCGCTATTCAAGCTGCCCAACGACCTGTATATCCCGCCCGACGCACTAGAGATCTTCCTGGAGGCCTTTGAAGGCCCGCTGGATCTCTTGCTGTACCTGATACGCAAGCAGAATTTCAATATCCTCGATATCCCGATGGCGCAGGTGACCCTGCAATATCTGCAATACGTGGATCAGATACGCAAGCACAACCTGGAACTGGCGGCCGAATACCTGCTGATGGCGGCGATGCTGATCGAAATCAAGTCGCGCATGCTGCTGCCGGTGACCAAGAGCGACGCCAGCGATGAGGCGGCGGATCCGCGCGCCGAACTGGTCAGGCGCCTGCTGGAATATGAACAGATGAAGCTGGCGGCCTACGACCTCAACACGGTGCCGCAACTGGGCCGCGACTTTTTGCATGCTCAGGTATTCATAGAAACCAATACCGTGCTGCACTGGCCGCACGTCGAAGTGGTCGATTTGCAAGCCGCCTGGGCCGACGTATTGAAACGCGCCACGCTGGTCGCGCATCACAAGATCAGCCGTGAAGAATTGTCGGTGCGGGCGCACATGACCGGCATTTTGCGGCGCCTGCAGTCGGCCAAATTCGTCGAATTTTCTGAACTGTTCGATCCATCCAAGGGCGCGCCCGTGCTGGTGGTCAACTTTGTGGCCCTGCTGGAACTGGCCAAGGAAACACTGATAGAGATTACCCAGGCCGAGGCGTTTGCACCCATCTATGTCAGGTTGTCTTACTCGCCGACCTAGAGATTCCGCTTATTTCCGCTTATTTTCGTTTTGTCATGCGGTTAGCATGGCAAACCCAAAAAGCCCCCTATTTTTGAAGACAGACCTATGAAAATCATCTCCTCCATAGAAGAATTGCGCGACCAGTTGCGCGGCCAGCTGCGTACCGCTTTTGTCCCTACCATGGGCAATCTGCATGAGGGTCATCTCTCGCTGATGCGCCTGGCGAAAAGGCATGGCGATCCCGTGGTGGCGTCGATTTTCGTGAACCGCCTGCAATTCGGCCCGAATGAGGATTTCGACAAATACCCGCGCACTTTCCAGGCTGACGTAGAAAAACTGGAAAAGGAAGGCGTGTACGTATTGTTCGCGCCGACAGAAAAAGACCTGTACCCTGAGCCGCAAGAATATCGCGTGCGCCCGCCGGACGACCTGGGCAATATCCTGGAAGGCGAATTCCGTCCCGGCTTCTTCACCGGCGTCACTACCGTGGTATTGAAACTGTTTTCCTGCGTACAGCCCAAGGTCGCGGTATTCGGCAAGAAGGATTACCAGCAACTGATGATAGTGCGCAATATGTCCAAACAGTTTGCGCTGCCTACCGAAATCATCGCCGCCGAAACCTGGCGCGCCGACGACGGCCTGGCACTGTCTTCGCGCAATGTCTACCTGTCGGAAGCGGAACGCGCGGAAGCGCCGGCCCTGTTCCAGACCCTGAATGAGGTTGCGCAGGAAGTCCGCTCCGGCCACCTGGACATGTTTGAGCTGGAAAAAAAGGCCATGGCCAAACTGGCCGCCCGCCAATGGAATCCCGACTACATTTCCGTGCGCAAGCAAGCCGATTTGCAACCGCCGTCCGCCGGCGACCTGGCGCAAAAAGCACCGCTGGTGGTGGTGGCCGCTGCCAAACTCGGCAAAACCCGCCTGATCGACAACCTGGAAATCTGATGCAGGGCTGGCTACTGGACTGGGTACGCCGTGGCGCCATCCTCGCTGCCGGCTGTCTGTGGAGCTGCCACGCCGCAGCGGTAGTCAGCGTCACGGATGATGCACAGCATACGATCAGCCTGGGCAGTCCGGCCCGGCGCATCGTCAGCCTGGCGCCGCATACTACCGAGATCCTGTTCGCGGTGGGCGCAGGGCCGCAACTGATAGGGGTCAGCGAATACAGCGACTACCCGGAACAAGCCAGGCATATCCCCTCCGTAGGCAATGTCTTCGCGCTGGACTTTGAGCGCGTGCTCGCCTTGAAACCGGACCTGGTCGTGGTCTGGGGCACCGGCAACGGCGCCGCCATCGCCAGCAAGCTGCGCGAACTGCACCTGAACGTCTACCAGAGCGAGCCGCACGACTACGAAGGCATCGCCACGTCGATGGAGCGGCTGGCGGTCCTGAGCGGCAATGCGGCCAGCGGCAAGGCGGCGGCAGGCGCATTTCGCCAGCGCCTGGACGGCTTAAAAAAAACCTATGCTCAGGCGCCCGGCAGCAAACCGGTCTCGGTGTTTTACCAGATCTGGCGCAGCCCGCTAATGACGTTGAACGACGCACACATGGTATCGGCGGCAATCAGGCTATGCGGCGGCGAAAACATCTTCGGCAAGCTAAGGGAAATCAGCCCCACGGTGAATGTGGAAGCAGTGCTGAAGGCAGATCCTGAAGTGATCATGACGACCGACGGCGAAAAGCAGGATGCGCTGGCCGACTGGCTGCGCTTTACCAAGCTGGCGGCGGTGGCAAAATCCAACCTGTACACGGTGAAGGGCGACTGGATCAACCGCTCCGGCCCGAGGATACTGGACGGCACCGAGGCGGTCTGCAAGTTCCTGGATGGCGCGCGTAAAAAACGCCCCTAGAGCGGCTATTGCCACTCGCGCGGATCGACCCGATAGTACTCTTTGAGTTCAGCAAATAATTCAGGATGGAGTTCCGCCAGCTGCCAGGATTTTTCAAAGAAGCTTTCAGTCGCCACGGCGAAGAACTCGGCGGGACTGCTGGCGCCGTAATAATCCAGCGCGCTTTCCAGCTGATAGGCGGCCGCCTGTTGCAGCTTCTCATACTCGCGCAGCATGACCCTCGACCAGCGCTGGTAGCCAGCCTTGCTGATCAATAGCGGTGCGCCATTGGTGGCGCCAGTCTCGCTATCGAGTTGATGGGCAAACTCATGCAGCACAACATTGTGCCCGTCCACAAAATCCATATTCCTTTGCTGCACATGGTCCCAGGCCAGGATCACCCGACCGTCGCTCCACGACTCGCCGGACAAGGTCTGGTTGGCATGCGTAACCACGCCGCCCATGCCCATTTCCGTACGCGGCGCGATGAATGCCGACGGATAGACCAGGATCAATTTCAAGTCGGGGAAAATACGCGCCGGACGGTTCAGCAAGAGCATGCAAGCCTTGCCGGCGATGGTCACCCTGACTTCGTCATTCATCCTGAAACCGTCGCAGCCCAGGAATTTCTTTTCATGCAGGAACTGCTTGATCAGGCGCTTCAATTGCAATTGAAGATGGGCCGGCATCCTGGCATAGGCAGGAATATTCCTCCTCAGGATACGGGAATAATTGCCGGGAAAAGGCTGCCGTAGTGCGCGTAGCAGGCGGTACCTGGGCAGCCAGAACACCAGGGCGACCGCCAGCAAGGAAAACAGCAATAGATACAGCAGCGGCATCATGCACCTCGGTCCGGGAGGAGAAGGCAAGTAGCGAACCGCAATAATTCATTCACATTCGTAGTCATTTGCACACATCCCCTTACTGGAAAGCTAGCTCATAGATGGGACAAGTACAAGAAAAAGCAATGGCTGCCCTGCTTATTTTTTCCGCAGGCCAAAGAAATCCTGCTGCCCTGTGGGAAATCCGGTTTGCTGCGATAATGTTCACCTAGTAACAGCAATTGCCGGTCGACAAATCTTGGCCCGGCAGGCTCCACCCTCTTCTTTCGATTGTCCGTCATGCGCAAAGGCATACTGTACGCCACTACCTGCTACATCCTCTGGGGCCTGTTTCCGATTTACTTCAAGGCATTGCACCAAATTGCACCAATGGAAATATTGGTACACCGCATGCTATGGTCGCTGGTATTCCTGTCCGTCGTGCTGCTGATGCGCAGGCAGTGGTCGTGGCTGCGCGATGTGGCGCGCCAGCCCAGACTGGTTGCCGGCTTTGCGGCCAGCGCATTGCTGCTGTCGGGCAACTGGTTCATCTATATCTGGGCCGTCAATAACGGCCACGTGATTGACTCCAGCCTCGGTTACTTCATGACCCCGCTGGTCAATGTCTTGCTGGGCTCGCTGTTATTGCACGAGCGCCTGCGTCCTGGGCAGTGGCTGGCAGTGGCGATCGCCGCCAGCGGCGTGCTGTGGCTGGCGGTGCAGGCTGGCCACCTGCCCTGGATAGGTCTGGCGCTGGCGCTGACTTTCGGCGTGTATGGCTTGTTGCGCAAAACTGCCAAGCTGGGGGCACTGGAGGGCTTGTCCTTGGAAACCCTGCTGCTGTTCCCGGCGGCGGCGGCCTACCTGATCCTGCTGGTCAGCCAGGGCAAGAGCGATTTTGTCGCCGCCCCCGCCAGCTCGCAATGGCTGTTATTGGCGGCAGGGCCCATCACCGCCATCCCCTTGCTGCTGTTTGCCGCCGGCGCCCGGCGCATCCCGATGTCCACCCTGGGTTTATTGCAATATATCTCGCCATCCCTGCAATTGATACTGGGTGTCTGGCTGTTTAAGGAGCCGTTCAACGGCGATCGCCTGATAGGCTTTGTCACGATATGGGCGGCGCTGGCGGTGTACTCGGTGGAAGGCCTGAGGCAAAATTTCCTGGTTGAAAAACCGCGCAGCAAGGCGGTGACGGTGGAATAAGGCGCCGTTATCTCCAACCCACTGTATACCGGGTATCAAGCCCATCCTCGTAAGGGGCTGGTTTTTTGTGCTAAAGTATCGCTCTCGCTAGGGGTCCTGGAAATTGCAATTTCCGGGTGAGAAATACCCTCCGAACCTGATCTGGATAATGCCAGCGCAGGGAAGCGCAAAGCCCCTCCCCTCCTTTGTTTGCTCTCCCGCGCCGCTTCCAGCCCAACCGCAAAGCGGAATTTATAGAGCAAATCATGTCTAATTTATCATCATCTGAAGTCCGCCATACCCTGATCGCCCTGGCTGTCGCCCAAGCCTTCGCCGTGCCGGCATTTGCCCAAAGCACGCTGCCGGAAGTCGTGATCAGCGCGGTCAAGCAAGATAGCCACAAGGCGGAACGCGCCAGCGTAGGCGGCTTTTCCGAGGCACCGCTACTGGAAACGCCGGCCTCCATCACCGTGTTCACGCAAGGCTTGATGCAGGATTTGCGTATACGCCAGACCACCGATGCGATGAAGTTCGATGCCAGCGTTAACGACGCCTATAACGCGGTCGGCTATGCCGAGCAATTTTCCATACGCGGCTTCACTCTGGACAACACCAGCAGCTACCGCAAGGACGGCCTGGCAATCCCTGGCGACGCCTCCATTCCGCTGGAGAACAAGGAGCGCATAGAGATACTGAAAGGCATAGCCGGTTTCCAGGCCGGCTTCGCCACTCCGGGCGGGGTCATCAATTATGTGACCAAGCGCCCTACCAGCACTCCGTTGCGCTCGGTCACCGTGGAGGCCAGCGAGCGCGGCACCTTGTACGGTGCGGTAGACCTGGGCGGCCAGTTCGACGACGCGCGCTTCGGCTACCGCATCAATGCCGCCGGCGAAAGGCTGCGCTCGTATGTGAAGGGCGCCAACGGCGAGCGCCAGTTTGCCTCGCTGGCGTTCGACTGGAAAATTTCGCCGCAAGCCTTGCTGCAACTGGACATGGACTACCAGCACAAATCGCAATTGAGCGTGCCGGGTTTCCAGCTGTTCAATGGTACCGACCTGCCGCGTAACGTCAGCGCCGACACCATGCTGAACAATCAGCCCTGGGCACGGCCGGTAGACACGCGCGACAGCAATATAGGCCTGCGCTTTGAATACAAGTTCAATGACAATTGGCAGGCATCGCTGTCTGCCAACAAGCATGAATTCAAGCGCGACGATTACACGGCATTCCCTTACGGCTGTTCATCCGCCGGCCTGTTCCCCGGCTATTGCGCGAATGGAGACTATGACGTCTACGACTATCAAAGCACGAACGAGTCCAAGTCGCCGCTGGCGACGCAGGCCCTGCTGCAGGGCAATTTCCTGGCGGGCGGCTTGCGGCATGCGCTGACCCTGGGGTTTTCCAGCTTTGAGCGCCGCGACAGGTTCGGCGACTGCGTCTACGGCAAAGTAGACTGCTTCGGCACGGAGAGCAATGGCATCAGCAATATTTACAACCCTGTCGTGGTGCCGCCATCCACCATCGTTACCGGTCCCGTCACGCTACGCCGCAGCGAGAAAGAGTGGTCGGTCTTCGCCCAGGATATTGTGAGCCTGACGGACAGCCTGAAGCTGCATCTGGGCGCGCGCCACGTGCATATCAAACGCGACCAATTCATCGACGCCGATACGCCGAACTCAACATACGACAACAGCTATTTGCTGCCGAATGTCGCATTGGTATTTAGCCCGCAGAAAAACTGGTCCGTATACGGTTCATTTACCGAAGGCCTGGAGCATGGCAGTATCGCCCCTTTGGGCACCAAGAATGTGAATCAGATCCTGGACCCAAGTAAATCCAGGCAGTACGAACTGGGCCTCAAAGCCGACCTGTCGCGCGATTTGAGTATTTCAGCAGCCGTGTTCCGGATTAAAAAATCCCTGGAAGGCGAGAAGCTGCTGGCCAGCACGGATACCGAGGCAAGCTTCGTTCATTTAGGAGAAGCGGAGCATACCGGCCTGGAACTGGCGGCGCAAGGCAGACTGACCAATGAATTGATGCTGGGCGCCAGCGTGACCGCGCTGCGTGCTCGCCAATACGATACCGGCGACGTCACGCTGGACGGCAAGCGCGTGACCAACGTGCCATCCCTGAAAGCCAGCGTGTATGCCGACTATGCGGTACAGCAGGTGCCGGGACTGAGGCTGAACGCAACCGCGCTGTACGCCGGCGACAAGGCCTTCAGCCCGGACAATAGCGTCGTGGTTCCAGGTTATACCGTGATGAACCTCGGCGCCCGTTACGCGACGCACATTGCCGGCACTGCGGCGACCTTGCGCTTCAATGTGGACAATGTTTTCGACAAATTCTACTGGCGCGACGTGACGCAGTCCCTGGGCGGCTACCTGTTCCCCGGTGCATCGCGTACCTACAAGGTATCGGCCCAGTTTGATTTCTGATGCCAGGCTAAGTGTCAGGCTATCCAGCTACCCGGCTGGATAGCTATTTCAAGGCTGTCAGCGCAGCATGCACCTGGGACAGGCGATGCGGCATGTCCCCGTTCACCAGCAAATACGGGATCGCCCGAGCCTGCAATTCTCGCAGCAGCTCTTCGTGCACCAGCTGGCGCATGGCTTCCGACTCCCTTTGCAGGCCATCCGGCGTCCACGGCAAATCCGGTGCGGTCACTATCGTAAAATCGTAGACTCGCTGCCGGGTCAGCTTCAGCAATGGCGCGTCCGCCTGCACAAAATAGAAGCGGCTGTAGATCGCCGTCATCAACGGCGTGGTGTCGCAGAATAAAAATTCACGGGCCAGCGCCAGGGCCCGGTCTTCGCGCGCGACCTGGGTGCTGGCGATATGGAACTGGTCCCCCTCCACCGGCACCCGCTGATGCGTCTCCACAAATTCACGCAAGTATTCCGGCACCCACACGGTGCCGTAACCGGCCGCCAGCTGTTCCGCCAGCGACGACTTGCCGGAAGACTCGGCGCCCAGTATGGCGATGCGCTTGATAGGAGGGGCTGAAAGAGACGCTGAAAGAGAGCTTGACATAGGCCCGCTCAGCCGATCGCCACGGTGGAATTCTTCCAGGCGCGCAGGCCGGTCGCCGCCATGATCACGAATAACGCATACAGGATCGCCGTCAGCATCAAGTGCTTGTACATGTACAGGCTGACATACAGGATATCCACGATGATCCACACGTGCCAGTTTTCCAGCTTCTTGCGCGACAGCAGCAATTGTCCCAGCAAGCTGCCGGCGGTCAGGAAACCGTCCATATACGGCACATCGGTATCGGTATACGACTTCAGGAACAGGGACAATGCCGCAAATCCCCCCAGCCACATCAGGGCCGATTTCAGCCAGCCCGCGCCGGACAGGCGCGACACCTGCAATACCCCATGCGCGGTGCCGCCGCGCAGCCATTGATACCAGCCCCACACGGATACCGCGATAAACACCAGCTGCAAGCCGGCGTCGCCATACAGCCTGGATTCAACAAACACCAGCGCATACAGCCCGGAGGCCAGTATCGAGAACAGCCAGGCCCAGTGGGTCTGCCGTATGTTCAAGGCGACCGTAATGACGGACAGCACAAAGGAAACCAGTTCCAGCGGGGTGGTCGTCAAGCCGAATAGGGGAACAGTGTCATTCATGTCATTCTTGCCGCGTGAGAGTTTGCTACCGCAGCATTATCACTGATTAGGCAGGTACTGTCATGCAGCAAACTGGGCGAGCTTGTGCAGCAGGCAAGGCCTTGTCCGCGGCACAAGTCGAAATAGCGGGCCTTTAAAACTTCTGCTCCAGCATCGCCCGTACCGCGGTACTGGTCGGCGTATAGGTGGTTTGGCGCAGCGAGCCTGAACTGTCGGCGAACATGGTAGCGGCGACATTATCCTGGTGCAGCATATTGGCCAGCGAGATGCGCAGCTGGGTCTTGGCGTCAAACTTCCATACGCCGTACATGTCCAGCACGCGCTTGGGCGCAGTATATGCGCTTTGGCGATCGGACAGGCGCACCGGGCCGCCGTCCTGGAAGCTCAGGTTGCCGCCCAGGGTCAAGGGCAGCCCGGCCACCCGGTAATCCAGGCCCAGGTTGGCGCTGATCGGCGTCTGCGAATCCAGCCTGTTGTTCGGACCCGGCACCGTGGACAGGGTCGACCAGTTAAACGACAGGTTGGCCCTGACTTCGATCGCGGGGGCCGTCTTGTACAGGGAGCGCAGCGGCAGCTTGGCTTCCAGTTCTATCCCGCGGGTGGTGGCCTGGCCGTCGTTGACCGGCATGCTGATCCAGGTCGTGCCTAGCTGCGACAATTGCTGGCGGGTGATGTCGTCGATGCGGCGCACGAAGACGCTGGCGCTCATCAAGCCGCCATCCGGCAGGTAGTGCTCATAGGCCGCATCCAGGCCCCAGGCCAGTTCCGGCCGCAGGTTGGGGTTGCCCTGGGTATCCGGGCTGACCGCGCTATTATTATTCGAGATAAAGCGGCGCGGTATCAGGCTGCTGGTCGACGGCGCCTTATAGGTCCTGGTCAGGCCGAAGCGCAGCTGGTCGTTCTTGCTGTCGGGTAGTTTCCACAGGGTCTGGAACACCGGGCTCCACACCGCCGAGCGGTTATGCGCCTCGCCGAAGCTCAGTCCCTCGCTGCGCGTATCCAGGCTCTCCCAGCGCAAGCCCAGGTAGACCGACCAGCGCTGCGTCACACTCCATTCATCCTGTGCAAACAGAGCCAGGCGGGTGACCTCGGCGTTGAAACTCTCGTCCAGGTTGATCGGCGCGATGCCGGTGAAGGTCGTATCGTGCTGCAAGCGGTGTTCGCCGCGCTGGCTATAGCCGCCATCCCAGCCTGCGACCAGCGAGTGGTCGGTGACGAAGGGGGTGGAATACTTGCCGCTCCAGGTATAGCCCTTGTCGGTCGCGTCGGAGCTGGCCTTGCGATCCAGCGCGAAGTTGCTATCCCTGTCATAGCCCTGGTAACTGACGTCCGAATTGCGCTTATTGTAATTCCCGCCGAATTTCACATCGAGCTTGGCGCCTTCGGCCAGCTTATGGATCCAATTGACATCGGTACGAAACATGTTGGCGCGGGAGTCGAACAGCGTGCTGTTGCTGGCATACAGCGGGGCGTCCTGCCGGGACGACAAGATGTTTTCCTGGGTATTGCCCTGCGCATGATTATGGTTGATAAAGCTTTGCGAGGTCAGGTTGTCGCCGTTCGGCAGCACCCAGTTCAGGCGCGGGGAAAGATTGACGCTGTCGAAACGGCCGTGGTTGTCATCCATATAGTGGCGCGTCAGCGTCTGCTTGCCTGCAGCGTCGGCGCCGACTTCGTCGATGAACGAAGGCCGGTCCCAGCGGCCGCGGATCACGGCGCCGGCCAGCGAGTAGGACAGCTTGCCGACCCGGTCCGACAATTGCAGGTTGGCGCTGCCCGACCACAGCCCGTGCTCATTGGCGGCGCCCAGTTTGACCTCGCGCTGCGCGGTCTGTACGGCCTTCTTCAAGACGATATTGATCGCGCCGGCAATCGCCTGGGTGCTGTATTCGGCGGTAGCGGCGCGCATGATCTCGATGCGCTCTATCAATTCAGGCGCGATGGAATCCAACGAAAAGCCGGGCGGGCTGGGCTCGCCGTTCAGCAGTATCTGGGTGTAGCCGGCACCCAGGCCGCGCATCCGGATATCGCCGCCCCGGCCCTGCACGCCGCCTATGGTAATGCCCGGCAGGCGCTTCAATACGTCGGCCACCGTGCTGTCGCCATACTTCACGATCTCTTCCTGCGTGACCACGATCTTGGTGGCGGTATCCAGGCGGCGCTCGTCGTAAGCCCTGGAGCCGGAGATTTCCACGGTCCTGACTTGCTCACCCTTGTCCGCCTTGGGTTCAGTTGCTGCGGCCTTGCCGGCAGCGCCAGCTTTGCCTGCCTGGCTCGCAGCCGGTTGGCTGTCCGGCGCGGCCTGGTCAAGTTGCTGGGCATGGGCCATGCCGCTGATAGCGGTCAGCACTGCGAAAGGAAGAGGAGCGAGGCGAAAAGCCAGGGTATAAGGTGACATGGCGCGACAAAAGCCGGTTAAGTGGAGATAAGGGGTGACAAAGGAAGGTTGGCTGAAACGCGAACAAAGCCTTGGACTATAGCAAGTTTGATAAAGTTCCGCTACGGAAAGTAACTTTTCACTGGCTATCCCTGTCTCAAAATTGCCAATTTTTAGGCGCGAGACAAGATAGGAAAGAGTATCCCTGCCGCCTGATTTACACTATCGACATTGATGGCATAAGTTTCCTAATCCCCTATTTTTTTGCGGCATGCGATGTGCCCAGCAAACCAAATGATGAAAAAAACCCCAGGTTTTACCGTGATAGAAATGATGGTCGTCGTGGCCGTGATAGCGATCCTGGCCGCCATGGCCCTGCCCTCCTACCAATACAAGATCGTTCGCGAGCAGATAGAGGCGGCCCTGCCTTTGGCCGACATCGCCAAAAAACCGATCGCCGCATCCTGGGCGGCGAAGCAAGTCTTCCCGGCCGATAATGCGGCAGCAGACTTGCCGGTCGCCGAAAAAATCGTCAATAACTATGTCAGCGCAGTCGGCATCCAGGACGGCGTGATCAATATCACCTTCGGCAATCGCGCCAATTCGGTCATCAGCGGCAAGGTCCTGACGATACGCCCCGCCGTGGTGGACGGCGCGCCGGTGGTGCCGGTGACCTGGGTCTGCGGCAACGCAGAGGCTCCCGGCCAAATGCGGGTCCAGGGCAGCGATCAAAGCAGCATACCCACGGCCTACTTGCCGCTGGCCTGCCGTAAAAGGGGCCCAGGCTAATCGCCGGGCAAGGTCTTGACGCGCGCGCAAGGATGTCGTTGCGTAGCGCACGTCATCGCACTAGACCGGCATGGCTCAGTATTAGGCCCATGTCAGCAGTTTGCTATTTCTTGGCTGCCTTCTCGATATAGCAATTCTCCCTGAGGAAGCGCATTGCCCCGGTGTAGTTGCTGTCCCAGTTAGATCACCCAGTAATACCCTGCTGTGCCTAGGGCTGACGCCCATCTTCAAGACCGTCCCGCGCGTCGGCAATCATCTTCTCCACGATTGCGGCATCGCCGATATGCAGCATCGCCAGCAGCGCAAAACGGGCCAGCAACAGCGGCGAGCGTTCGGCGCCAACTTCGGTCATGGTGTTGCACAGTGCCGTGTAGAGCCTGTCGATATCCTGTTCGTTCATGCGTGATCTCCGTCTGCGGCCGAGGCCGGGAATGCATGCTGCATGGCCGACAGAATTTCTACCGGACTGAACTGCTTCCAGCGCGCCATCACATGTCCGTCCGGGCGCACCAGGTAAACGCTGCCATCGTTAGCCCCAAACAGCGGGAAAAGCCTCCCCGTGTGGTCCCATGCGCCATATCTTTCGCCAGTCGGCTGCGTTTGCGCAACCGGGATAAACTTGGCCTGGATACCTCTGCCGGCAAGCTCATTCATCAGCGGCGCCGCTCCTGCCGGCAATACGCCGTCGCGGCAAAAATAAAGCAGCGTGATCCACGGCCCTAGCAGGCGGGTGATGTAAGTGGCCGCCTGCTTGTCGCCATCGGAAACAGTCAGCGGCGCTTCCGGCAGAGTTGCTCCCGGCGGCGGCCCGGCATCAAAGGCGGCCTCGTCCGCAACGCTGACATTCAGCGCGGAATCCAGGTAGCGGATGGCGCTGGTTTGCCGCGGATTAATCAGCGGCCGGACAGCGGCATGCCGCCCCGCCAGTCCCAGTACGGCAGTGCGCATCAGCTCAAACGCAAACGAAGGCGGCGCCATGAACTCTGTGCTTTTAATGCCCTGCCTCAGGTTCTCATGCGCTGCCTGCACACGTTCTTGGGAATAGGTGTCCAGCAAGTCCTTTCCTGCCAGCCCTTTCACGGCATAGGCCAGCTTCCAGGCCAGGTTATCGGCATCGTCGATGCCTGAATTGGCGCCGCGCACGCCGAAGATGGGCACCAGATGGGCGGCATCCCCTGCAAACAGCACGCGGCCATGCCGGTATTGATCCAGGGTCAGCGCATGCGCCTTATAGACGGTAATCCAGACGGGCGACCAGTCATTGCTCTCTCCCATCATTTCCAGCAGGCTCTGCACCCGCGGGATGACGTTTTCAGGCTGCACTGCCTGCTCCGCATCTTCATCTTCGCGCAACTGGTAATCGATGCGCCAGACATTATCCGGCTGCTTGTGCACCAGCACCGTAGAGCCCGGATTGGACGGCGGGTCGAAGTAAGCCAGCCGCTCCGCCGGCCTGCTGCTTTCGAGCAGGATATCGACGATCACATACCGTCCTTCGTAGCTGGTGCCTTTCAGGGCAAGGCCCAGCGCTTCGCGCACAAAGCTGCGGCCGCCGTCCGCAGCAACCAGCCAGGCGGCTTCCATCACATATTCGCTGTCGGGGGTGGCGACAGACAGCGTGGCGCCACTGTCATGCTGCTGCACGCCGGTCAGCCGGTTTTGCCAGCGGATTTCTATCAGCCCGGCCTGCTTTTCCGCCGCTTCCAGCAAGAACTGCTCAATATGGTATTGGGCAAGGTTGACCATCGGCGGATACTGCTGGTCCTGATCATGCGGCATGGTGAAATGCAGCACCTCGGCGTCGCGGTAAAAACTGCGCCCGCCCGTCCACGGCAGCCCTTTTTCCAGGAAGCCGTCCACCGCGCCCAGCCGCGCGATGATCTCCAGGCTGCGGCGGGAAATACATATCGCCCGGCTGCCGGTGCAGACGCCATCGTCGGCTTCCAGCACGACGGAGCGCACGCCGTGGCTAGCCAGGCCGAGCGCAATCGCCAGGCCCACCGGCCCGCCGCCGGCAATGACGACCGGATGCCGCTCCGCCTCTGCCCCAGCCCCTCCGGCAGGAGCCCACGCTGCATATTTCCTGGCCTCATGCGGGTATGGCTTGAAATCGTAATTCATTGCGTCTCCTCAGCTGCAATAACATAAACATTTGTCTCCAGCCTGGTGCTTCACTGCAAACCACCGGCTTGCGTCACGCGCGGCGGCGCCGGCAAAGCCAGGATCACGGCGGCGCCCACCACCAGCAGCACGCTGGCATACAGCAGCCCGGCGGAAAAACTCTGCGTCGCATCTTTCAGCCAGCCGACCACGACCGGATTTAGCGCGGAACCTATATTGCCGACCGCATTGATGGCCGCAATGCCAATTGCCCTGGCCTTGAAACTGAGTGCATAATCCGGCATGGTCCAGAAAATGGACATGGCAGTGTAAGAGCCCGTCGACGCCAGGCAGACCCCCAACAACTGGACGGGCGGGCTTTTGGAATAAGCGGAAAGCATCCAGCCCGCGGCGGCCAGCAGCATGGGCAGCACGATGTGCCATTTGCGTTCCTGGTGCAGATCGGAATGTCTGCCCCACAGTATCATGCCGGCTATCGTGCATAGCTGTGGAATAGCCGCCAGCAAACCCACCTGCGCATTACTGGCGCCGGCATTGAAGCTGCGCACGATCAGCGGCGTCCACACCGCCACCATTGCCAGCGTATTCACCAGGCACAGGTAGGCAAGGCCAAACTTCACCACCACCGGGGAGCACAGTTCGCGCAGCAAGGGCTTTTTCTCCACCGCCCCATCTGAGCCGGGCCGCTCATCCGGCTTTGCGGCGGCAATCATTTTTGACAGGGTGCCCTTTTCGTCCAATGTCAGCCAGCTTGCCTGCTGCGGCGTATCATTGAGGTAAAAATACACGGTCACTCCTAATATCGCAGAAGGCAGGCCCTCCAGCAGGAACAGCCACTGCCATCCCTTGATGCCGAACATGCCGTCCATCCCAAGGATATAGCCGGAAACGACAGATCCCACCGCCGCCGTCACCGGCATCGCAATCATGAACAGCGCATTTGCGCGGGCGCGGTAGGCAG
>JAZJYH010000010.1:0-13919 GCA_040390485.1 Pseudomonadota bacterium | reverse complement strand
TCGGCGCCGGGCCGGTGGGCCTGGCGACGGCGATCGACCTGGCGCAGCAAGGCATAGACGTGGTGCTGGTGGACGACGATTGCACGCTGTCCAGCGGCTCGCGGGCGATTTGTTTCTCCAAGCGTTCGCTGGATATTTTTGATCGCCTCGGCTGCGGCCAGCGCATGGTGGACAAGGGAGTGCGCTGGAACATCGGCAAGGTCTTCCTGCAAGACCGGATGGTATACAGCGTTGACCTGTTGCCGGAGAGCGGGCATCAAAGGCCGGCCTTCGTCAACCTCCAGCAGTACTATGTCGAAGGCTTTTTGCTGGAGCGGGCGCAAGAATTGCCCAACTTGCAGATACGCTGGAAGAACAAGGTGGTCGGCCTGCAACAGGACAGCGAGGGCGTCAGCCTGACCATAGACACGCCGGACGGCCCCTATACATTAAGCGGCCGCTATGTGGTGGCGGCCGACGGCTCGCGCAGCCCCATTCGCAACCTGATGGGGCTGGACAGCAAGGGCCGCATCTTCAAGGACCGCTTCCTGATTGCCGACGTCAAGATGGAAGCAGAGTTCCCGACCGAGCGCTGGTTCTGGTTCGACCCGCCTTTCCACCCCCATCAATCGGTCTTGCTGCACCGCCAGCCGGACAATGTCTGGCGCATCGATTTCCAGCTGGGCTGGGACGCCGATCCTGTGCTGGAAAAAACGCCGGAACGCGTGCTGCCCCGGGTGCAGGCCCTGCTGGGGACGGACGCCAAGTTCCAGCTGGAGTGGGTCAGCGTGTATACCTTCTCTTGCCTGCGCATGGAAAAATTCCGGCATGGCAGGGTCTTGTTTGCCGGCGATTCGGCGCACGGGGTTTCGCCCTTCGGTGCGCGCGGCGCCAATAGCGGCATACAGGATGCAGAGAACCTGGCCTGGAAACTGGCTACCGTACTGAAGGAGCAAGCGCCGGACGCCCTGCTGGACAGCTATGCGCAGGAGCGCGAATATGCCGCCGATGAAAATATCCGCAACTCCACCCGTTCTACCGACTTCATCACCCCCAAGAGTGCGGTCAGCCGGGTGTTTCGCGACGCCGTCCTGAGGCTGGCGGCGCAGCATCCCTTTGCGCGGCAACTGGTGAATAGCGGACGCCTGTCGGTGCCCGCGGTGCTGCACGGCTCGGCGCTGAATACCGCCGACCGGGATAGTTTTTCAAGTCCGCTGGTGCCGGGTGCGCCTTGCGTGGATGCGCCGGTATCTGCCGCGGCGGAACAAGCCTGGTTACTGCCTCAATTGGGGCAGCAATTTACGGTCCTGCTGTTTTGCGATGCAAAGGGCCTGGATGCGTCCGTAGTCGCCGCCAGGCAAGCCATATCTGCCGCTCCGGTGCCGGTCAGGCTGGTGGTCGTTAGCGACGCCGGGGTCAGCGCCGAGCTTGCAGCTTCCTGGCCCGGGCTGACACTGCTGCATGATATGGACGGTATCGCCGCCCGGCGGTATGACGCGCGGCCAGGCACCTGCTACCTGATCAGGCCGGACCAGCACGTGGCGGCGCGCTGGCGTACCCTGGACAGGGCCGGCGTGCAGGGCGCTCTACATCATGCGCTCGGCATACATTCAGCATCTTAGGGAAGGGGAAATCATGCCACTCAATACACAAGCCAACCTGGCGCGCCCCGACGATTTCTACGAGGCGCTGATAGAGATGCACCGGGGGCTGGACGATGCGCAGAGCCAGGCGGTCAACGCCCAATTGATACTGCTGCTGGCCAACCATATCGGTGACTACGACATCTTGCGCGAAGCAATGGACCTGGCCCGTGCGGCAAGCCTGGCCGGCAATGCCGCCGCAGGGGATAGCGTTACTTAGAACTCCCCGTCTTTTTGGGCTGGCGCTGTTGCCCAGGGTCAGCCGATACCAATCAAGCATACACAAAGAGCGTTATCTACGGATAAACGCCAGGGACGGTTTTTGTCTTTTCAAACGCCAGCTCCCGCAAGGCACGCCAGATGCCGCCAAACCAGCTAGCGGAATGGTTCCGCCGGCGCGTAATTTTGGAGTGAGACCACCATGAGCAGCACATCCATCGCAACCCCCGTGCTTGACCCCGTGCCTGATCGCAGCGGCGAAATGCTTCAGTCCGGCGAGCTTGACAGCGACAATAAGCTGTACCGCAAGATAGGCTTGCGCATCATCCCCTTCCTGTTCATCTGCTACGTCGTGTCTTTCCTGGACCGCATCAATATCGGCTTTGCCCAGTTGCAGATGAAACATGACCTGGGTTTCAGCGACGCCATGTACGGGCTAGGCGCAGCGGTGTTTTATGTCGGCTATGTGTTGTGCGAAGTACCCAGCAACCTGCTGCTGGCAAAGTTTGGCGCGCGCAAGACCTTCGTGCGCATCATGTCCCTGTGGGGACTGGCTTCGGTAGGCATGATGCTGGTGTCCACCCCTTACCAGTTCTATGCCCTGCGTTTCATGCTGGGTGTGTTTGAAGCCGGCTTCTTTCCCGGCATCGTCTTATACTTGACCTACTGGTTTCCGGCGACCCGGCGCGCTGCCGTGATGTCGATCTTTTTTGCCGGAGTTGCTATTGCCGGCGTGCTGGGCGGCTTGATCTCCGGCTGGATCATGCGCGACATGGCCGGTGTGGCCGGCATGTATGGCTGGCAGTGGATGTTTGCGATAGAAGGGGCGCCGGCCATCCTGCTGGCCGTGGTCGCGCATTTCTACCTGGATGACAATCCCGCCGCTGCGAAGTGGCTCAGCAGCGCAGAGAAATCGCAGGTGGCCAGCAGGCTGGCCGCCGAGAACCACGGCATGCAGGGCCGCGCCAACCACTCTTTTGCGGGGGCGCTGCGCAATCCCAAGGTCTATCTGTTTGCCTTCATCTACTTTGCGCTGACCTGCGCCTCGCTGACCCTGAACTTCTGGATGCCGCTGATGATACGGGATTTCGGCGTCAAGGATGTCGTGCTGATCAGCCTGTATACCGCGATCCCGAACGCGATAGGCGCGGTAGGCGTGATCCTGATCGCCCGCCGCTCAGACCGCAAGGCGGAAAGGCGCAGGCATTTCGCCTTTTGCACGATGGGCGGAGCGGTCGCAATGCTGTTGTTGACCCTGCATTTGCCCAGCCTGCCTGCCATGCTGGTGATACTGTCGCTGGCTGCAGTCCTGATCTTTGCCGCCTTGCCCATCTTCTGGGCCGTGCCGCCCAGCTACTTGTCCGGCAATGCCGCGGCCGGCGGCATCGCGCTGATCAGCAGCGTAGGCATTACCAGCGGTATTGTCAGCCCCTGGGTGATAGGCCAGATCAAGACGCATACCGGCAGCATGGACGGCGCCTTGTATTTATTGACGGGTTTGCTGTTGCTGAGCGGGCTGGCCTTGCTGGCTGGGGTCAAGGATAAGAACAAGAATCCGGCTTCCGGGGAACTTCCGTAAGCTGCTGCTCTCCAAGGGATTGGCTGCAGCATTTCATATAAGCAAAATCCCTGGAGACTGTATGCATCACATCCTGAAACTATCACTCGCGGTCGCCTTCGCGGTTGCCGCCAACTTGTCCTTTGCCGCGACTGCCGAGGTGCTGGATGCCGGCATTGCGGCAGTGCGCCAGCTGGCCACTGCGCAAAAAAATTTCGACCAGGCCGCCATCAATGCCATCCTGGCGCCCGATTACGTGGAAATTTCGCCGATAGGGGAGGTGGACGCACGCGCCAGGGTGCTGGGTTTTTACGGGGCCGAGCAAAAAGCCCAGGCCGCCAATGCGCCGGTTCAGGTACTGGATCTGGAGCAGATCAGCGCCAGGGCGTATGGCGAGAGCGTGGTCGTGGTGGTCGCCCGCTGGCCTAGCATTTTCACCGGCAAGGACGGCAAATCGACCGAGCAGGCCCTGCGCGTGGTCTATGTGGCCAGCAAAATTGGCGACAAATGGCAGGTGGTTTCGGCTCAATATACGGGAATCAGGAAATAGCCTGGTGCATATTGTGCATATTATGCATGTGGTGTATGTAGCGCAGTTTAGCCATCCTGGACCACGCCCAGCAGCCATTCCCTGAATGCCGTCAAAGGCGCAAAGCTGGCGTGTTCCTCAGGATAGACCAGGTAATAGCCGGCTGAGCCGGACAGGCTGAGTTCCAGCGGTATCACCAGCGCCCCGGCCTCCAGTTCGGCCTGCACCATGAAGCGCGGGATCAATGCCAGGCCCAGACCCGCCACGGCGGCGCTCACCAGCATCGTGAATAGTTCATAGCGCCCGCCCTTTACCGCGGCAACGTCATTGCGGTAATCGTGCTGTTCAAACCAGGAGCGCCAGTCATTCAGCCGGGTAGTCAGGTGCAGCAAGGGCAGCGCAGCGATATCCTGGATGCTAATGTCTTTCCTGGCTGCCCTCGGTTTTCCGCCGGCCTGCTTTTTCAGCCGCTCCAGCAGCGCAGGGCTGCAGACCGGCACCGTGTCGCCTTCGCTGATCAGGAAATCGCCGGCGGTACCCGGCCAGGCCAGCTTGCCGGAGTGGATCGCCGCATGGAAGCTGGATTCGGAAAACAGGAAGGCGTCGGTCCTGGTATGCAGGTTGACCGTGATGTCCGGTCGGCGCCGGTAGAAATCCGCCAGCCGCGGGATCAGCCACTGGGTGGCGAAGGTGGGCACCACGGCCAGTTCCAGCACGCCGCCCCCGCCTTGCTGCGCCATCAATTCCAGCGTATCCCTTTCTATGCCGTTGATATGCAGGCGTATCCGCTCGGCATACTGGCGGCCGGCCGGTGTCAATATCACACGCTTCTTGACGCGGGCAAACAGTGGCAGTCCCAGGTAAAGCTCCAGCGCTGCGATCTGGCGGCAGACCGCACCCTGGGTCAGCGCCAGTTCATCGGCGGCGCGGGTAAAGCTCTGTTGTCGCGCTGCCGCTTCAAAGATGGTCAAGGCATTCAGGCTGGGGATTTTCTTGCGCATGCTGGAGGGAGGCGAATATTTAAGTTGGTGTAAAAAACTCACTAAGTGGTGATTTTATATCGTTTGCCAGGAAATTGCCGATGATTCAGAATAAGGCACCAACCGCTTGACCAGCAATGCATTCCAATTCAGCTAAAAAAAAGCCCGTTTTCGTGTCAGGAAAATAAAATATCCATGAATTCCAACCTCCATATCTTGTTAAGTACCCAGGTCGGTAGCGACAAAGCTGCCGAATTAGTGAATTTATTGCACATATCACCCAAATTCAGGATGTGGGAAGAGGGCAAGGTATCGCGTTCCGAGCTGGCTCAGGCACTGAACATGCTGCTGTTTGACGGCATCTTGCAGCGCGTGCCCAGCGGCAAAGCCTATACCGAAGATGTCGTTCAGCGTCATGGCAAGGTATTCCTGGATCACGGCGCTTTGCGTACCGTGCGCTGGTTCGGCATCGGCGCCTTGCCGCCGGGCGAAGCAGCGCTGACCCGGATATTGAAGCCCTTAGGCTACCGGCTGAACGGCAACTACCCGCTGGACAAACTGAAAATGACGGGACGCTCCTATACGCATGTCGACGATGCTGAAAACATTTCCCAATTCTTCGTCAGTGAATTGCACCCGGAGCGCTTCAGCCGCGGTTTCCAGGAGGCGGTCAGCCGCGTGCTCGGCAATTCCGCCGATCCGCTGACTCCCGCCGCGTTTAGCTTGTTGAACGAGCTGGAACGCGACGGCAGCCTGGAGATGCCGCAAGCGGCTCAGTTATTGCCGGTGCTGCTAGCTTGCTTTGAACGCCAGCACGACATCCCCAGCCTGGCAGACTATGAAATCCTGTTGGCGGAATCGGCCGAGATGGCCTGGATAGCCACCGAGGGTAATGCCTTCAACCATGCGACCGACCGAGTGCCGGACGTGCACCAGACTGCCGAGCAGCAGAGAGAACTAGGGCGTGCGATCAAGCCCGCCGTGGAAGTGTCGCGCAGCGGCAGGGTCAGGCAGACTGCATTCAAGGCAGACAGCGTGCAGCGGCAATTTCGCACCGGAGACGGTGGCGCGGTAGAGCGCACCGTTCCAGGATCCTTTTACGAATTTATCTCGCGCGACCGCTTTGTCGATGCCAGCGGCAAGGAGCAGCTGGACCTGAACTTTGATACCGGCAATGCCCAGGGCATCTTCAAGATGACCGCCAATTCTTAAGGCCGGCCCAAGCACATGTCAAATCAGTACACGGAACAGCTGGCAGCCCTGGCGGCACTAGTCGATGAACGCGGCGTCCTGGTCGACTCCAGGGAGTGCGCGCACTATGTCACCGGCGCACGTTACGGCGCCGGCCAGGCGCTGGCGGTGTTGCGTCCCACCGATGCCAGCCAGGTTGCCGCGATCGTCGCCTATTGCGCGGCGCAGAAATTGCCGTTGGTGCTGCAGGGCGCCAATACCGGCCTGGTGGCCGCCAGCACGCCGGATGCATCAGGGCGCTTGCTGGTGCTGAGCCTGGAGCGCCTGAGGAAACATATCGAGGTCGACGCGGTCAATCGTTCGGTCGTGGTGGATGCCGGGGTCAGCCTGCAAGAATTGAATGATGTGCTGGAACCGCATGGCCTGTTCTTTCCTATCGACCTGGGCGCCAATCCCAGCATAGGTGGCATGATCGCCGCCAACACCGGCGGTGCGCGCCTGATCAAGTACGGCGACGTGCGGCACAACCTGCTCGGCTTACAGGCGGTATTGCTGGATCCGCCCGGCCAGGTGCTGGATCTGCAGCAAGCCCTGAGGAAGAATAATACCGGTCCCGACCTGAAGCAGCTGTTTGTCGGCAGCAGCGGCGCCTACGGCGTGATCACCAGGGCCGTACTACAGGTGCACCGCATCCCGCGCCAGACCGCGACCGCGCTGGTAGTGCCGCGCGACCAGGCGGCGGTGCTGCAACTCTTGCAAACGCTGGAGCAGGATTTCCCCGAATTCCTGGCCGCCTTTGAAGGCATTTCCGGCGCTGCGCTGGAAGCGGTGCTGCGGCATATTCCCGCTATCGGCAATCCCTTTGCGCCGGAGCCGGCGCCGCAGTATTGCGTGCTGGTGGAGCTCAGCAGCGCCGCCAGCCAGCAGGCGATGGGCGTCAACCTGGAACAAATGCTGACCGCCAGCCTGGAAAAACTGTTTGGCGAGGTGATAGAAAATGCCGTCATCGGGCATGGCAAGGAATTGTGGCGCATTCGCCACGCGATCAGCGAGGCAGTGCGGCAGGAGGGCAAGGTGATTGCATTTGATATCGCCATGCCGCGCTCTGCCCTGGTGGAGTTTCGCAGTGCGGCGCTGAATCTCGTCCATGCCGGCTATCCGTGGTTGAAGGTGATGGATTTCGGTCATTGGGGCGACGGCGGCGTGCATTTCAACATGGTCTGGCCGCAAACGGCGGAACCGGCCTATGACGCCGACACAGTGAGCCGGCTGCGCGATGCGATCTATGATCTGGTGATGCATCGGTATCACGGCAGCTTCAGTGCCGAGCATGGCGTCGGCCCGTATAACCAGGCGTATTACCACCGCTATATCGCCGCGCCTTCGCAGCACCTGGCAGGGAGTCTGCAAAGACTGATGGATCCGCACGGCTTGCTGGGGGTGACCTGGTTTGGCGAGCGTCCAGGCCCTTGAGCGCATACCCGGGTATGCCCGGCGACGCCTCAGCTATCCGAATAACGCCTGAATATCGCCTGCCTGCTGGGCAGGGTCGCTAGCAACACCCCGACGATGGCGATCGCAAAGGCCAAAACCTGGATCGCAGTCAGGCTCTCGCCCAGCACCAGCACGCCCACCAGCGTTGCCGAAATCGGTAGCATCACGCTGAAAATGCCGGCCAGGTTGGCCGGCACCCGCTTCAGGCCCGTCATCCACAGCCATACCGTCCAGACGCTGGCTGCCAGCGAATACAGCACCAGCAGCAGCCACGAACCCGCGTGCACCGTTGAAAAATCAAACTTCAGGGCCCAATACAGGCCCATAGGCGTCATCAGCAGGAAACCCCATAAATTGATCAGCGAGCTGATGCGGCGCGGACTCAACACGCCGCTCAGTTTTTTGCCTACCACCGCATAGGTCGCTTCGCACAGCACCGCGCAAAATACCAGCAGATTGCCCAACCATGCCTTATCGCCCGCTGCATTTCCTGCCTGATGCGTGCCGCCGCTGCCGGACCAGGCCAGCAAGCCTATGCCGGCCACGGCGCAGGCGACCGCGCCCCATACCCGCAGCGGGACATGCTCGCGCAGGAAGATCCAGCTCAGCATTGCCACCGCGGCGGGGATGGCCGCCATGATCACGCCGGCCGATACGGCGCTGGTCATGCTGACGCCGAACAGCATGCAGATGGAAAACATGAAATTGCCGACAAAGGACTCCAGGAACAAGAGCCAGCGGGTTTGCCGGCTCATGGGCGCTTCGCCGGGCGGTTTTTTCAGCCAGTGCAGCATCGCCATGCCGGCAATGCCGAAGCGCAGCCAGGCCAGCAGGAATACCGGCAGGGCCGCCGTCAGCGGCTTGGACAGCGCCACGTAACAGCCGACCAGGGACATGCTTAGTGCGAGGCAGCCATAGGCTACGGGGCGGCTCATTGTCATTGCTTGGATTCAGGTTGAAAGTTGAAAATAGTGGGAGCATAGGAGTATAGGGGCAGTACCCAGGTATGTCCAAAAGTTATATGCTGGTGCCGGTTAGGTATTGGCTGCCAGGGTAGGCTTGCACTAATATGCTTTGGCGCAATCGCAGGCATCCTGCTATCCTGCCGGGCCCGACCCACTCTGATGCATTTGGCACCCCAAAACTGGATTTTGCATGAATTTCTATCGTTCGTCTCGCTGTAAGCCTGCCGTATTTTGCTTGTTCCTGCTGGCCCTGGCCGCAGTACAGGGCAGCTGGGGGGCGGAGGCCGGAAAAACACCGAAAACCCTGCATGTGATGCTGACCACGCAGGAAGCCGCGCTGGACCCGGCGGCGGCGTCCGACCTGGCATCGCTCAGCATCAACGAGAACATCTTCGATCCCATGCTGCGCTACGATTACCTGGCGCGTCCGGTCAGACTGGTCCCCAATACGCTGGTTGCGATGCCCGAGGTCAGCGACCAGGGGAAAACCTACACCTTGCACCTGCAGCCCGGCATCTTCTTCACGCCGGACGCCGCCTTCAAGGACCGGCAGCGCGAATTGACCGCGCAAGACTATATCTACAGCATCAAGCGCCTGTATGACCCGGCGCTGAAATCGCCATGGCTGTTCATGTTTGAAAACAAGCTGCTCGGTGATGAAAAACTCAAGACCGGCAAGTTTGACGTCAACCAGGCCATAGAGGGTTTGCAAGCGCTCGACAAGTACACATTGCGCATACGCCTGAAGGCGCCGGAAAGCAATTTATTGTTCCAATTGGCCACTCCTGCCACGGCGGCAGTGGCGCACGAAGTTGTCGAGGCCTATGCCGACCAGGTCGGCAGCCATCCGGTGGGCACCGGCCCCTTTATGCTGGGCAAGTGGCAGCGCAGTTTCCAGATAGAATTGCTGGCCAATCCCGGTTACAGGACGGTCAGGTTTTCTTCGGTGGCCGGTAGTGATCCGCGCGACCAGAAGATCGTCGCCGACTTGCAAGGCAAACGCCTGCCGCGCGTCGACAGGGTGGAAATCAGGATCATGGAAGAGGCGCAGTCGCAGGTGCTGGGTTTCCTGAACAAGGAATTCGATTACCTGGAACAGGTGCCGCCGCCGCTGGCGGAGATGGCGCTGATTCCCGGGGCCGACATCCGGTTGCGGCCCGAGCTGCTGAAAAGGGGCGTGCAGCTGGCCCTGTTCCCGACGCTGCAAACCTATTACGTGTGGATGAATATGGACGATCCGGTGATAGGCGGCTACACCCAGGAAAAAGTGGCGCTGCGCCGTGCGATTGCGCTCAGCTACAACAGCAAGGAAGACATCAGCCTGATGGAAAAGGGGCTGGCCATAGCGGCGCAGACCCCTTTGCCGCCGAACGTGCTGGGCTATGATCCCGGCTACCGCAGCCCGCTCGGCTTTGACGTGGGACTGGCCAATGCCTTGCTGGACAAGTTCGGCTACAAACGTGGGCCGGACGGCTATCGCCGCATGCCGGATGGACAGCCGCTGCAGTTGGTGATGCATAGCCTGGCGTCCACCAAGGGCCGCTTGCGCGATGAAACCTGGCGCAAGAACCTGGACTCCATAGGCATACGGATCAGCTTCAAAAGCGACAAGAATTCGGAAATCCTGAAGGCCGCCAGGCTGGGCAAGGTGCAGATGACCGAAGCCAACTGGATCGCGGATTTTCCCGACGGCGAGAATTTCTACCAGTTGCTGTATGGACCCAATAGCGGCAGGGCCAATTATGCGCGGTTTAACTTGCCGGCGTTTAACAAGCTGTATGAAGAGTCACGCGCGCTGAGCGACTCGCCGCAGCGGCAGCGCCTCTATCATGACATGGCGCAATTGATGCACGCCTATACGCCATGGATAGTGCGCATCCACCCGCTGTCTGCTGATGTATGGCAACCCTGGCTGAAAAATTACAAGCGCCACCCCGTGGATTTCACAACGTGGCGCTACCTGGATATAGACAATACGGCTCATCCGGGTGTTAAATAAATCTATACCCAAGAAAGCCATACCCCAAGGTTATACATCACAGGTAAAGATTCATTTGTGGTTCGACTTGGCAAACCAATATGCTGCCTACCTATTGGAATCCGCGCGGTGTTTTCTTGGGGAAGGGCGCATAGTGCGGCCAAGGAAGTAATGGCTGGCAGCAAGTAACGACAAGTAACGACAAGGAACAACAAGCAGCTAGCTGTGCAGGAATGGAAAGAAACTACGGCAGCATTCTACAAGTAGGCATGGAGACGCACAATGCTGTGTGAATTGATCAAGGACCACCCGGATTTCCGACCTTTGCAATCGATAGACGATATCGTCATTGACTTGCGTTATGTCGGCATCAATAATTTTGTAGGGCAGGATCTGTACGGCGACCTCGATTGCAGCTGGCTGCATCATGAGGCAGCTGCTGGACTGGCAAACGCGGCTGCCTGGCTGCGCCAGCACTACCCTGGTTACCAGATCCTGGTGCTGGACGCATTGCGGCCGCACCGGATCCAGGAAATGCTATGGCAGTACCTGGAAGGTACGCCCTTGCGCATGTATGTCGCCGATCCGGCGCGCGGCTCCATCCACTCTTTCGGCATGGCGGTAGACGTTGCCTTGCTCGACCGGCACGGCAAGGAAATCGACATGGGCACCGCCTACGACGAACTGGTGGAAAAATCCCATCCCGCGCTGGAAGCCAGGTTCCTGGCGGACGGCGGCCTAAGCCAGGCGCAGGCCGACAACCGCAACATCCTGCGGCAAGCGATGTGTTGCAATGGATTTCGCGGCATCAATAGCGAATGGTGGCATTTCAATTTCGGTGACCCGAATGTGGTGCGCCAGACTTACTTGCGCATAGATTAAGTTCGCGCGCGGGGTTTACGCAGGCATTGCATCAAATCCAATGTTGCGATGCCAGCCTAAAACTGCTTCTGTACTGCAATATCGCTATCTTCCACGCTATTCCCTCCGGTTATACCTTCAGCACAAGCATTCATTTGTCGTCGGCCGGCTTCAGCCTTAGTCTGCTGAACTGAATGCTACCTATGTCTATTGAATTGCAAATGATTACAGAAAAAAATCGCGTACGTTGCGAGTTTATTGCCGACCATCCCGAGTTCCGCTCGCTGGACAGCATAGACGGCATCGCCATCGACTTGCGCTATGCCAGCAAAAACAACTTCGCCCAACGCAACCTGTACGGCAGCTTGAACTGCCGCTACCTGCACGCAGATGCCGCCCTGGGGCTGGACGCCGCGGTGAAGTGGCTGGCAATAGAACATCCGGAATACCGGCTGATCGTGCTGGATGCGCTCAGGCCGCATCGTGTGCAAAATATGCTGTGGGAGCAACTGGAGAGCACCAGCCTGCGCAAATACCTGGCGGACCCGGCGCGCGGCTCCATCCATTCTTTCGGCATGGCGGTGGATGTCAGCCTGATCGACAGCAGCGGCAAGCAACTGGACATGGGCACTGCCTACGACGACATGAATGACCTGTCCCATCCTGCGCTGGAAGACGCCTATTTTGCCAAGGGCGTGTTGAGCAAAGCGCAAATTAATAACCGGCTGGTGCTGCGCACGGCCATGCTGGACAGTGGATTCCACGGCATCGGCACCGAATGGTGGCATTTTGATTTTGGAAATACCGAGGTGATACGTCAAACCTATACCCGCATAGAATAAACGGCAGTGGAAAACAATCAAATCGGGAGCCCGGTGGATGCCTAAGCTTGTTCCTGCCGTACTGCTAGCCGGCGCCGGCATGCTGGCCGCCATGGGCGTACCCGGCCCGGCCTTTGCCCAGGCCCTGACCAATACCCTCACCAATGCCAGCCAGCCCATGCCTGAACTTGACCAGCAATTGCAAGCCATAGTCAGCGACCAGGACAGGCCGTTGGCCAGCTTGTCGGCGCTGGCGATCCGAGATGGCAAGATCGCCTATCAGCAGTCTTTCGGCTATCGGCGCATGGACGCTGCCGGCGGCAGGCTGCCAGCGGAAAATACCACCCTGTATCGGGTCGCCTCGGTCTCCAAGCTGGTCGCCAGCATAGGCGCTTTGCGCCTGGTGGACCAGGGGCGGCTGGAGCTGGATGCCGATATCGGCAAATACCTGGGTTTTACGCTGCGCAATCCGCACTTCCCGGACGTGGCCATCACCACGCGCATGCTGCTGAGCCACACTTCGTCGCTGCGCGATGAGGGCGGCTACAGCTTTCCTGCCGATACCAGCTTGCGCAGCGTGCTGCTGCCGGCCGGACAGAACTATGGCCAGGGCTTGCAATGGGCGCCTCCATCCAGGGACAGCGAGCGTGCACCCGGCAAGTACTTCGAATACTGCAACCTCAACTGGGGCCTGCTCGGTTCCATCATCGAAGCCGTCAGCGGCCAACGTTTCGACCGCTATATGCAGCAAGCGGTGCTGGCACCCTTGCAGATCGCCGGCGGCTACAATCCCGAAGAATTCAGCCAGGCCGACATTGATCATTTGGCGGCGCTATACCGTAAGCAAGGCAGCGACGAAGCCTGGAACAGCGCCGGCCCCTGGGTAGTGCAGACCGACGACTACCAGGGGAAATCACCAGCCAGGCGCAAGGGCCTGGAATACTATGTGCTGGGCAGCAACGCCACGCTATTCAGCCCGCAAGGCGGCCTGCGCATCAGCGCCGGGGGACTGGCGCGACTGATGCTGATGCTAATGAATGGCGGCGAACTGGATGGCGTGCGCATCCTCAGTCGGGACAGTCTGCAATCCATGCTGGGCGAGCAGTGGCGCTATGACGCCGTGCGCAAGAACGGCGACAATTACCAGGGCCTGTATCAGGCCTGGGGCCTGGGCGCGCAGAAGTTTACGGATGTCAGCGCCGCTCACTTTGGCGACCGGCTGGTGGCAGGCGGCGGTTTGCGCGGTTATGGCCATCTGGGGTTTGCCTATGGCTTGAATGCGGGCTTCGTCTTTGATCCCGTTGCGCGCAATGGGATGATCTATATCATTGGCGGGGTCGGGGCTGATCCCGCGAAGAATCGGGGGACTTATTCCAGTTTGAATATTTGGGAAGAGCAGGTGTTGGAGGCGCTTTATCGGGGGGCGATAGTTGGCCGTTAGTGGATTGCCGCAGGCGCCTATGATGCAGCAGTGCTTGAGCGTCACGTACTTTGCTTAATTACTTAGTTTTACTTGATGATTTTGTGTTTTCTGATTGCTGGCCGGGGGTAGCCCGGCAGCTACTTACTTTCTTTGTCTCGCCAAAGAAGAGTAAGCAAAGAAAGGCGACCGCAAGCCTCGCCCCTTCGGGGTTCCCGATTATGCAGTACAAAAAATGGGAAACGGGCGAAACTCGCCTTCGGCTCAGACACACCCGTTTC
>JAZJYH010000009.1:0-62942 GCA_040390485.1 Pseudomonadota bacterium | reverse complement strand
CGGCGGCCGTCCTCCAGCTATCACCGGCGAGAAATTGGAGTCCATCCTTGCCGCGACGAGACGCGGCGTGAACATTTTCAGGAACTGCGCGCCTATCTGACGCTGTTCACATTCGGACTTCGGGATTGTCGCTCGCTGGTGCACAGCCTCGCCGACCTTGCGATGCAAACCGACAAGGGGATGGTGCTCGCGAGTCAATCGTTTGGAATCTTGCGGCAGCAGCGCATCATTCTGCCGGCGATTACCGTAATTGAACGGGCATGTGCCGAAGCCGTGACGCGCGCCAACCGGCGCATCTACCGGGCGCTATTGGAACCACTTCAACCGCACCACAAGCGCGGATTGGACAACCTGCTGAACGTCACCCCTGACACGAACATCACCTGGCTGATGTGGCTGTATCGTACCGCTACCCCCGACCTGTACCCGCGAAGAGCAATTCATTTATTTGGCATTTGCCAACGAAGACGCCGCAATCGCAGTGTCAGCACAACTGCCCACCGCACCGGTTCTCATGGCTACACCGAAGCAGCGCCCTCTCCCGGTATCCCCAAATCTATCCCCTCCCGGTCAACCAGCTCCCGCAAGGAAGTCACATGCCCGACAAACGGGCTGCGATCTTCCCAGCCGCCATTGCGGGCCGGCACCAGCCAGTAGCCGTCTTCGTCGCGCGCCACCCAGAAGCGTGGCTGGCTGCTGTATTCGTACAGGGTCAGCATGGCGTACTCAAAAGACCGACAGCACCGGGTAGCGGCGCCATTCCGGCTCGGCATAGCGCGCGCAATTTTCATAGATGAAGTTCAGCACCGCTTCCTGGTTGGCCAGCAGGGACGGATTGGCGGCTTTCCATTGCTCGAACTTCTGTTTCAGCGCCGGTTCTTCGCGCAGCAGTTCCAGCGCCAGGTCTTCGAACACGTAGTCGGAGAAATGCTCTTTCCTCTCCAGCACGCTATTGAAAAATCCCCAGCGGAAAAAGCTGTCGTGCGCCTGCGGTTCCAGCGTCTCTACCGCATAGCGGGCATTGGCCTGGTCCAGCGGCAGGTAGTAGTTGCCGGCGCGCAAGTGCAGGGTTTCGGTGCGCTTTTCCAGTTGCATGTCGTCGTGGAACATGTGGCCTTCATACGGGCCGGAGCGGGAGGCCACCGACTTGATGTGGTAGCACTGCGCCTGCACGGTCCTGGCGGCAATGATGCGCTCCATGTGTACGCCATTCCATTGCAGGCGCTGTATCACCTCGCGCCATTCCTGCGGTATCACATAGGCCAGCGGCGCCGCCACCACCACGTCTTCCACAAAGTGGTTGTAGTAGGGAATGTGCTTTTCCCAGGGCTGGCTCTTGTCATAGGCCAGGCGCTGGTAGTCGCCCAGCAGGCTGGGGCGGTAGGTGGCGGCATAGCCCTTGAAGCAGAAGCTGGAGGGGTTATTTTCATCCATCTTCCAGCTGACCGGCCATTGCTTGCGCTGCCGGCCCTGCTCGCGCGCGGCATGCCTGAGTTGCTGGATCTGCGCCGCATGGGCCACGGTAAACGCCAGCACCGTTTCCACCAGCGCGCGCATGGCGGCGTAGCGGTCGGCGAAGGGTTTCAGCATATGGGTTTCCGGCATGAAGCCTATGGTGTGGTGCAGCGCTGCATAGCCGGTGGAAAAGCGCGGCATCTCCAGGAATTCCGCGATGCCGTGGTCCGGGCTATCCTTGATCGGGTTCACGTAGGGGCAGGTCGGCCAGCCGCGCGCTTCCATCTGCGCGAAGATGTGCGGCAGCATGGTGTCGCGCAGAAAGGGGCCGAGGCCGCTGCCCAGCTTGTCGGCCTGGGTGTGGATCAGGGTCATCGTGTAGGCATAGTCGGCGCCGTTGGAGGTATGCGTATCCACCATCACGTCCGGGTTCCACATCGTGAAGAAGTGGTTGAAGAACTTGGCGCTCAGGCTGTCGCATTTGACAAAGTCGCGGTTCAGGTCCAGCTGCAGGCTGTTGCCGCGGAAACCGAACAGCTCTGGCCCGTCCTGGTTCACGCGCGAGGTATTTTGCCGGTTATGGCAGCCGTCCACGTTGTAGATGGGGATGAACAGCAAGACCGTGCGCCCCAGCGCCGCCAGGCGCGCCGGTTCTGTGCACAGGTCGCGCACCATCGCCATGCAGGCGTCTATGCCTTCCGGCTCGCCGGGATGGATGCCATTGTTATTGAAGAACACCGGCCGGCCCTCGCGCTGCAGTTGTTCGCGGTCAAACACGCCGTCGGCTGTGACCACGCCGGCGTGGATGGGAATGCCGGCGTCCGATACCCCAGCCTGGGCAAAATGCAGTACCTTGGGGTAGCGTTGGGCCAGCTCGGTATAGAAGGCGATGCATTCTTCCCAGGTGGTGGTCTGGTTCTGGTTGCCTTTTTCGTAGGGCGTTTGCAGGGTGGTAGGCATGGTGGCGGCTTTATCAAGGAATAGGGGAACCGGTGCTGGATGTAGGTACCGATCAATCCGGGAATTGTAGCATTTTGATACGCAGGCGAGCGGCATGCGATAATCCCACCATACAAGAAAATGGAGTGGCTGATGGAAATCAATACCGAAAAGGCGCGCCGGATACTGGACCAGGCAAGGCAGGCTGTGCGTGAGCAGGATTATGCGCTGGCGCTGGAGCACTACGAGTGGTTTTTCGACCATGCACTGGATGAGGATCAAGCATCGCTGTATGGCGTCCGGCTATCCTATTGCCTGGATGAATGGGCGCAAGTGGGCGAGAAATATGCGCCGGCGCGCGCCAGGCTGGAACAGAAGCGTGCCGAGAGCATCCAGCAGCTGGAGCTGACCAGGCAGGCAAAAAAATTCCATGACTTCATCGCCCTCTGCCGTTACACCGGCATGCCGGCGCTGCCGGTGCAGCAATTCCTTGAGTACCATCGCTCGGATAGGGAGCTGGCCAGGGAGATCTATACTTTTATCCGCGAGCAGCTGATGGCAGCCGGGCAGTGGGAAGTCTGCGGCGCTTATATTGAAGATGCAGACGGGCAGTATGCGGAGGCGCTCGAGCTGTTCGATATTTCCATCGCTTATGCCCGGAAAAATGCTTCCCTGGGCGTGGATGATATGGAGCAGCGCATCGAGGACATGTATGTCAACAAGGCCACCTACCTAGTGACGGTGCTGAGCCATACCCGCCGCACGGAAGAGGCACAGCGCATTTGCGAACGGGCCAACCAGGATATGCAGCAGCGCGGGCTGAAGGAGTTCTTGTCGGTGTATCCGGAAGACTTCGAAGAATGATGTCGGCATTCGCATTTTGAAAAAAAGGCAACATCGAATAAAATTGCGTTTTATGCAATTTTATTGCTGCGGGCGAGACGCCGCGCCGCACAGAAAGATGAACGCTTGAATTACCTCCGCCACCGCTTGTTTCAACCCACCGATATCTACAAGGCATTCTGCACCGCCGGCCTGATCTCCATCGCCGTCGCCACTAGCTGCCAGGCGCACGTATTGGCTGAAGTGGCAGAATTAGCCGACGCGGGCACTGCGTCCGCCGCAAAGCCGGACAAGGGCAGGGCAGACACTGTCAAAAAGGCCGAGCCGGCCAAGGCGCAAACGGTGGAAGTACGCGCCGCCAAGGAAACCTACGACGCTCGCCGCGAAGACACCGCCACCAAGATCGTCGTCACCCAGGAAGAAATCGCCAAGTACGGCGACACCGAACTGACCGATGTGCTGAAGCGCCAGCCCGGCATCACCGTCAGCTCCGGCGGCGGCATCTCCATGCGCGGCCTGGGCTATGGCTACACCCAGATCCTGCTAAACGGCGAGAAGGCGCCGCCCGGTTTTTCGCTGGAAACCCTGTCGCCCGACATGGTGGAGCGCATCGAGATTATCCGCGCCGCCACCGCCGAGTTCAGCACGCAGGCGATCGCCGGCACCGTCAATATCGTGCTGAAGAAAGCGGTCAAGATCGCCCAGCGCGAGCTCAAGCTGGGCATCGCCAAGGGACACGGCTATACCGCACCGAACGCCAGCCTGCAGGTGTCGGACAAGGAAGACGGTTTTTCCTATTCGGTCAACGGTTATGTCTCGCACAGCAAGTTCGGCGTGGCTGGCCAGGAGCAGCTGACCGGCACCGATGCGCAAGGCCAGACCACGCTGTCGCGCCACACCACGCGCGACTCGGCCGGCACCTTCGACGGCATAGGCTTTTCGCCGCGCCTGAATTTCACGCTGGCCAACGGCGATACGCTGGCTTCGCAAACCTTTATCAATGCCGATCGCCAGTACCGCAGCCAGGCCGGCCGTTACGAGCTGCTGCCGGGTGATACCGCGCCCTACGCCAGCGACAATATCCAGAACCAGAGCGAAAACACCTGGTTGCGCAGCGACCTGAACTGGGTGCACAAGCTGAAGGACGACGCCAAGCTCGATCTCAAGGCCGGCGTCAATGCCAGCCGGCGCGATACCGATTTCAGGCAGCAAGGCTATGCGCTTGGCGGCGTCAACACGCTGGACAGCGACATCGTCTCCTACGCCAAGGAGACCGGCTTTACGCTGACCGGCAAGTTTTCCACGCCGTATTTCACCGACCATGCGCTGTCGGTGGGCTGGGACGGCGGCAGCAACCGGCGCGACGAAGCCCGCATCCAGCGCCAGCAGGATTTGCCCGGCTTCCCAGGCAGCAATCGCGACGAGGTTTTTAAAGCCACCCTCAGCCGCCTGGCCCTGTATGCGCAAGATGAATGGAATGTCACGCCGCGCTGGTCGGTCTACCTGGGCGCGCGCTGGGAAGGCCTGGATACGCGTAGCGAAGGCAATCTGTTCAATGCCATCCACAACCGCTCCAGCGTGTTCAGCCCCTTGTTCCAGACCCTGTGGAAGCTGCCCGACAGCAAGAGCGACCAGGTCCGCTTTGCGCTGACCCGCACCTATAAGGCACCCAGCATAGGCAGCCTGGTGCCGCGCCGGTATACCTCGGTCAACAATAGCGCGGTCAACCCGGATTCGCAGGGCAACCCCAATTTGCGGCCGGAACTGGCGACCGGCATAGACGCCGCCTATGAGCACTACTGGGGGGAGGGCGCGATGTTCAGCGCCAGCGTGTATGCGCGCCAGATCAGCGACCTGATACGCAACCGCGTGGCGCAAGTCGACGGCACCTGGCTATCCACCCCCATCAACGACGGCCGCGCCCGCACCCGCGGCATAGAGATGGACAGCAAGTTCCCGCTGCGCTCCATGCTGGATGGCGCGCCGGCGATAGACGTGCGCGCCAACCTGACCCGCAACTGGTCGACTGTGGAAGACGTGCCGGGCCCCAACAACCGCCTGGCCCAGCAAACGCCGTTCAGCGCCACCGTGGGTCTGGATTACCACACAGCCGGCAACAAGCTCACCACCGGCGGCAGCTACAGTTTCAAGAGCGGCGGCCCTATACGTATCTCGGAAAACCAGCAGGTCTACACGGTACCCAGGCGCGAGCTGGATTTTTACGGCCTGTATAAATTCACGCCTAAAACCCAGTTGCGCCTGACCCTGGCCAATATCCTGCGCCAGGACTATTTCAATGAATCGGATTATTTTGACCAGAACGGCAGGCTGAACGAAACCACGGTGTGGCCGTCCAGCATGCATGTGCGGCTGAACTTGGAGATCAAGCTGTGAGGGGAAATATCTAGCCCGGCTGTGAACCGGCAATGCCGCTTAACCTGGCTGGACGCTTATCTCCAATGGTGATGCCTGTGGTGCCCGTGCCACGGACGTCCGCGCCAATAGCCGGCTGGATACCCGTAAGATGGACCATATGCAGGGCCGTATATTACCGGCCCGTTGCCTACATAGACGGCTGGCGGCGGCGCGTATACCACTGGCGGCGGTGCATAATATACCGGTGGCGGACTATACACGACCGGGGGCGCGACGTAGAGCGGGGCACCGATGCTGACCGACCAATCCACGCGTCCATGCGCCATCGCAGGCGATGCCGCCAGCAGCGCGATGCCTGTGATCAGTCCTGCGGCGGCGAGAGGTAAATATTTCTTCATGATCGTTCTCGTCTTTATTGTCTAATGACTATATTTAACCCCCTATTGCAGGGGATCGCCAGCATCAAGCGGTAAGGATTGCAACAATATGTTTCAATTATCAAAAGAACGGGGCGGGCAGGCCTGCCTGCCTTGTAGAACGGCAATGTGCAATAGCGCTAAAATGGCGACATGAGCGACATCATTACTACGTCTGTGCTGACCTGTCCACACTGCGGACATAGCCAGCAGGAAAGCATGCCCGTCGATGCTTGCCAGTTTTTCTATGAATGCACACTGTGCAAGGCCTTGCTGCGGCCCAAGGCCGGGGATTGCTGCGTATTTTGTTCCTACGGCTCGGTCAAATGTCCGCCCATGCAGGGGCAAGGCGCTTGTTGCGCTGCTGGAAAAATGTAAGGATTTGCGGGGCAATCCTTGCCGGCAGTCAATGCGGATGCCGATGATGGATGTCCGGATAGTGTGGATGCGCGTGCACGATAGGCTCGTGCCGGTGCGGATGCACATGCGGCTCTTTGCCGTCCCAGTCGAAATCATGCTGGTGCTGGTGATGCGCGTCGTGGCTGTGTTCATGGACATGCGACATCGCTTCGTGCTCATGCGGATGCTCATGGGATTCGGTCAGATGCAGCCAGATACCCGCTCCCATCAAAGCCGCCGCAATCCAAAATACGATCCCAGGGCTATCTCCCAACATGGCCAGGGAAATCACTGCGCCTACGAAGGGCGCTGCCGAGAAATAGGCGCCGGTGCGGGCCGTGCCCAGGTGCCGCAGCGCCAGCACGAACATCACCAGGCTGAGCCCGTAGCCGCAAAAGCCGACCACGCCAGCCGTCAATACGATCCGCATTTCCGGTAGCGAATAACCGAGCGCGACAGCGATCGCGAGGTTGACCGAACCCGCGACCAGGCCCTTGACGCCGGCAATCTGCACCGCATCGCTGGCCGACACCTTGCGCGTCAGATTGTTATCAATCGCCCAGCACAGGCAGGCGCCGATGATGGCCAATGCGCCCCAGGGCACGCCCAGCACGGGGACCTGCTCCCAGGACAGCAGGGTGCCGGCCACCACGATCAGCAACATGCCGGCGAAGATACGCCGGTCGAAGTTTTCTTTAAACACAAACCAGGCCAGCATCGCGGTCAGCACGCCCTCCATATTCAGCAACAGCGACGCCGAAGAGGCCGGGGTCAGTCTCAGGCCCAGCATCAACAACACCGGGCCGGCGATCCCGCCGGCGACGATGGCGCCGCCCAGCCAGGGCAGGTCCGGCGCTTTCAAACCTGCGGTTCGGTCCTGGTCACCGCGTGACGTAATGGCACGCGCGACATACCAGGTGAGCAGACCCAGGCCGCTGCCCAGATACAGCATGCCGGCCAGCATCACCGGAGCGACCTGGCCCACCAGTATCTTGGCGAACGGTGTGCTGGCGCCAAACAGCGCGGCCGCTAATAGTGCGTAGATAACCCCTTTATGCATTGCATCTACCTATATCAATCATTATTCATGTCCTTTTTTTATGTCCTCTTGTTGCGTCGACTTTTACGCCAGCCGGGTTAACGCGGCTGATACGCACAATCCATGCGCGAGAAGATCCTGCGCTGCACAGTTTCAAGGGGAATGTTGATTATCGCCTCATTTCCCCATTGCGGTATATGTGAAGTCGTCAAACAGCGTTACGCTGTCGGCCTTGGTCCAGACCCCAGCCTTGCCGGTACCGCGGATGTGGCTGTCGTCCAGCTGGAGATAGGCTTTCCCATCCAGTAAAACCCGAATCGACTCTCCTTTGAACTCCACGCGCAACGCATGCCAGACGCCGGGCGCGACTGGCGCATCCTTGTAGGCGATTGTTCTGCGCGAGCCACTCGTGGTGTGGTACAGCGACACATTGCCTTCCAGCGCATTGGCGCGTGCCACATAGTAGTTGTTGCCATCTTTCCAGCGCCAGACCAGGCCGCCGGCCTGGTCTTCCTGGCCCGACACCGGCTTGAATTTAACCTCGACCGCACCGTCCGCGATGGCGATATCGTCCCTCACGCACCACGGGAAGTCGGCGCTGCCCGATTGCTTCAGCACGTTGGGACGGCTGGGCGCGCTGGCATCGGCTTCGACACTCCAGTGCGGATTGCCCTTGCCGGTAGCGCCGCAAGTCCAGCCGGCCGGTGTTTGGCCAGGCGCATCTGCGTCGAAGTTTACCGTGGCGGCGAACGCAGACGGGATGGCTACGAGCAGCATCGCGACAAGCAACGGTGGCTTCATGATGAGCCCCCAAAACCCCGCCGATGGCCCGCTCATTGCGCAAGCCGGTTACCGTCCAGGTCAATCCAGGATTCGCTGGTCTTGCCTTGCGCCCCCAGAATCAACAGTTTGAATGCCGGTTTTCCGTTCTGCACATCCGGGGTGATCGAATAAATCGTACCCTGATGCTGAGCCGCTGATTTTTTGAGCAACTCAAGCAGGCCGAGTTTGGATTGCTGAATGACGGTCAACTGCATCGCCGCCCGTGCAATATGCGGTTTATCGCTGAATATTTCCTTCTCTGGCTGCCAGGCAGGCGTCGATGCGTTGCCGCTTAGTTCAATCAATTCATTGTTTTCCGCGGCAACTGCGCGGCCCTGTTTTGCCGTGTAGACACTCAGGTGCAAGTCCTTGCCTTCCATCTCGAATTTTGCAGAGATTGGCAGTCCCTGCAGTTGGCCTGCACGGCTGATGCCCTCGGTCAGGCTGATCTTGGCGTCGGCCAGGCGGCGCGGCAGTTCGCTTTGATCGCCACCGGCGTACACCAGGTGGACAGGGAGCGCCAGAGAACTGGCCACGCATAGGTTCAGTATCGCAGCCTTGGCACGTGGTTTAGCTAAAAAGGTCGGTAGCTTCATGGAGCGTTTCCTTTCATTTGTGGAGTAAAAGAAATTGCAGCATGCCGATGCCAATTAAGAACACGATGAGATAAAGATAAGTGTTTTCTCAGGACTGGAGAAAATACGTGATATCAAAAATGCATTAGCTAGCCATATTGCCATAACGTATTTATTGCTACTAAAAATGTCGATTAAGTTACATTATTATTTTATTTTCTACTAAAATAGTAAATAGAAATTAGCTAGTAATTACCTGAAAGTAATCAATTTCTGCATTGCAGGGACCGGGGCCTGCGCCTACACCACCCATCAATAGCTTAGGGAGCTCGTCATGGTTCACCGCGTAGCGCTGGCGATGCAGGGAGGTGGAACGCACGGCGCCTTTACTTGGGGCGTTTTGGATCGCCTGCTAGATGAAGTTGCCAAGGGGCGCCTGGAAATCGCTGCATTGAGTGGTTCGAGTGCCGGGGCGGTGAATGGCGCCCTGTGCGCGTGTGGCCTCAGCGGTGGAATGACGCCGGACAATGCGAAAAAAACCAAGGCACTGCTGGCTGCATTCTGGCAATCCCTTTCCGAAAGGGCCTTGTTAGGCGGCAATCCTTTTTCCAGCGGCATAATGCCGAACTTCTTTTCCGGTTGGAACCAGGATTGGAACCCGGTCGCGATTGCGCTGGAAATGATGTCGCTGGTTTTTTCTCCTTACAATTTTCCGCTTTATTCCAATCCTCTGATACCGCTTCTGGCCGATTTTCTGCCGGCTGACGCATTTGCTGCGATCAACCACAGCTCGGCTCCAAAACTGCACGTCTGCGCGGTGAACGTCGGTGACAACCAACGCAAGCTGTTTACGCAGCCCAAGCTCAGCATCGAGACCTTGCTCGCTTCAGCTTGCTTGCCGAGTCAATTTCGAGCCATCGATATCGACAACAAGTTTTACTGGGATGGAGGCTATATCGGCAACCCGGCGCTTGAACCGCTATTGAAATCGTGCCAGGACATCATCGTCGTGATGGTCAACCCACTGCGTTTTGCCGGCGTTCCGCCGCAATCCGCGCGACAAATTCTCGATCGCTTGAACGACATCAGTTTCAATGCGCCGCTGGTATTGGAAATCAATGCGATCCATGCAGTAAACAAGCTGTTGGATAAATTGCCTGACGATCAGGCCGATGCCACTGGTTACAGGAAAATCCGGCTGCACTTTATTCGTAATGAAAAGGCGATGGAGCCGCTCGGATTTGTGGGTAAGAGCAATGCTTCATTCGCCTTCTTGCAGTGGTTGTTCGACGTAGGACGTGAAACGGCCGACCACTGGGTGACGCACAATTTCAGCCGTATCGGGGAAGCCTCGACTTGTAACTGGAAGGGACTCTGCAATCTCGAAAAAGACATCATAGATCCAGTCTTGAAAGCGCAATGACGCTGCAATTTCTAAGAGGCTGTTGCGAAATTAGTCTGGCTAGGCGTCGCTGACGAAGACAGTGCTTTAGCACGGCAAGGAAGCGCAACTAGCGGGGACGCCGAGGCCAGGGTAATTTCGCAACAGCCTCTAAGAAAACTCTCATCTCCGATTCAGAAATTTCTCAGTTTTCGATTGCACAGTGAATTTTCCTTAATCATGCGACTGGAAATAAGTGCTTTTTGATGCCAGATGGCTTCCGCATCGCGAATCGGCTATTTGACCGGCAGTAACAAGCTATCAAGAACACCTCCACACCGTAGCATGGGACGATGACGTTGTGGGATGGGGCGCTGAAAATTCAGTGTCCGGCATTGCAAAGCAAGTAAGGCAATCAGTCCAACGCTAATCTCATTAAGGAGTTCGGCATGCAAGTTAACAACAATTCTTCAAAGGAAATTCTGGTCACAGGCGGCGGAGGTTTTATCGGCTCGTATCTGGTACAAGCCTTGACCGTTGCTGGCCATAAAGTGGTGGTCTTTGACATTAATCCGGAAAGGATACGATTGGAAGGTTTTTCCAACTATGAAACGAAAATCAAGCCCAATCTAAGCTTCGTTGAAGGCGACTTGACCTGTCTGCCGACCGTGCTGGAAGTCTTCGACCGCTATCGCCCAACGACGGTATTTCATCTCGGCGCATTGCTGTCCGCGGGGGCGGAAGCCCGGCCCCAATTGGGCTACCAGACCGACTTGGGCGGCACCCAAAATGTGCTGGAGGCGGCACGACTATTCGGCGGCGATGGCAAGGAGCGGATCAAAGTGCTGTTCCCTAGCACTATCGCTTCGTTCGGTACTCATTTGCCCGGTGAAAAAGATGGCGTCAAGCCGCTGGTGCCGAACGAATTTATCCAGATGCCGACCACGGTCTACGGCGTGGCCAAGGTATCGGCGGAACGCTTGGGTGAATACTACAACCGCAAAGGCTGGCTCGATTTCCGGGCGGTTCGCTTTCCTTCCGTCATCGGCGCTGGACGCGGGCCAGGCGGCACCACCGTTTATTCGACCTTGATGGCAGAGTTGCCCGCGCACGGTGAAAATTACTCGGCCTATGTATACGAAAATACCCGGGTGGCCATTCTCTATGTAAGGGATGCGGTGAGTGCCTTGCTGGGATTGTGGAAGGCTAATGAGGAAAATTTCGGCAAAAGCCTGCTTACACCGGATCAAATAAAATCCGAATCCGACGCTGCCAAAGCTGAACGTATTCTGGCAAACCGTGTCTACAACATTCAGGGCATCGTCGACAAAACCAGCAGCGCTCCGCAACCGCCCAAAGCGATCGATATCTACGCGGCATTGAAGGATGCGCCCGATAACCTGGAATTTAAGATTAAGAACCCGGATTTCAAGAAGGGCAGCGTTTCCTTTGCCAAACCGCCTGCCGACGGTACTACGCCGACCATCATCACTACCTTGAACGGCTTCGGTTTTCTGGCCGACACGCGCGCTCAAAAAGAGTGGGGATGGAGCCCTCAGTACGACCTGCAGCAAGCGCTTGACGATTTCGTGAACGAAGTACAAACGCAACCTAAACGCATCAAGAAACTGGAGTTGTGGGGATAGATAGCAGCGGCGATACGGCGGGAACGGTGCATTTGATACGCACCGGTTTCCGCCGGCATTGATCAATTGTCACCCTTATTTGATAGAGAAGGAACAACATGCGCATCTTGGTAGTTGAAGACGAGCCGGGCATTGCCGGCTTTATGCGTGAGGGACTCACCGAAGCCGGCTACGCGGTCGACCTGGCCATCGACGGTGAAGCAGGACTTAGTTATGCGACGAACGGACCCTACGACATGATAGTTCTCGACATACTCCTGCCGAAGCGCAACGGCCTGTCTGTGCTGGCGCGCCTTCGCGCGGAGGGGAACCGCGTTCCGATACTGCTGCTGACCGCCAAGGACACGGTGGACGACCGGATTGCAGGGCTGGACGCCGGGGCCGACGATTATCTGGTCAAGCCTTTTGCATTTAGTGAACTGCTGGCGCGCATTCGCGCCTTGCTGCGCCGTCCGCCGCTGCAAACCGGTACCGAGCTCAAAACGGCCAACCTGACCATGGACTTGTCCAAGCGGGAAGTACGCCGCGCCGATAAAATCATCGCCCTGAGTCCGCGCGAATTTTCCCTGCTCGAATATTTAATGCGGCATCCCAGCCAGGTCCTGACTCGCACCCAGATTGCGGAGCGCGTCTGGAATTACGATTTTTATGGAGACCTCAATGTCATTGATGTTTATATTGGTTACCTGCGGCGCAAACTGAACCAGATTGGACAAGCGCCCATCATCCATACAGTACGCGGCGTCGGTTACCGGCTGATTGAGGATGGCAGCTATGCTTAGCGCCTGGAATACGCTGAGGCTGCGTTTGACGCTGTGGTATTTGCTGTTGCTGCTGGTCACGCTATCGCTATTCAGCGTTTTTCTGCATTATCGCTTGGAGCGCACTTTGCTGCAGTCTGCCGACGAGAGCCTGCAAGTGACAGTGACGCAGGCCTTGGCTTATGTGGCCGATGGCCATGCGAAGTTGGCTTTCAGCGACAATGAAGAATATCACCATGCTTCCCGCCATCTCAACCAGGCCGGCTTCAGTGTCCGGCTATTACAGCCCGACGGCAAGCCCATCGCCGGCTTCGGCAGGCAGGACAGGCTTCCCTGGCCATCGCAAGCTGCGTCCGGACTGGTCACTGCAGAAATGCAGGGAAGTAAAGAGTACGGCCAGGCATGGCGCACCTACACGCAGCGCATTGCCGACGCCCAAGGCACTACGCGCGGATGGATACAGTCGACCAAGGCATTGACGCCGATTGACGAGGCGCTCGCCAGTCTGAATCGCAGTATCTTGATCAGCGTGCCGATCTTGCTGTTGCTGGCCGGCGCGGGTGGCATGTTCCTGGCCCATCGCGCGCTCAAGCCTATCGAAACAGTAACCGGTATCGCCCAGGAGATAGGCGCCGACGACTTTAGCCGGCGCATAAGCTATGCCGGCCCGCGCGACGAGGTCGGCCGCCTGGCGGCCACCTTCGACAGTATGTTGGACCGGATAGAGCAAGCCTTCGAATCCGAACGCCGCTTCACTGCCGACGCCAGCCACGAGCTACGCACTCCGCTCACTGCTATCAAGGGCCGCATCGGCGTGGCATTGACGCATGCTCGCAGCGTTGAAGAATATCAGGCGACATTGCATAACATTGAGCATGAAGCGGACAGGCTGATCCGCTTAAGTAATGACTTGCTGCTGCTGGCACGTATTGACCAGGGAAATATCGAGTGGGCGTTCGAAGAAATCAACGTGAACGATCTGCTCATCAGCCTGGCAGATCAGATGGCGCCTGTTGCAGGCATAGATGGGGTAGACATTAGGCTGGACGTGGATCCCGCTATATCGATACGAGGCAGCATTGACCATCTGATCCGGGTATTTTTAAATATCATCGACAATGCCATCAAATATTCGCCCGCCGCGGGACGTATCGATGTAATAGGAAAAAATGCCGGGGAATTGGTACGGATTGATATTATCGACCAGGGCCCAGGCATTCCGCCTGCAGCCCTGGCCAGGCTCACCGAGCGATTCTTCCGGGCCGAAGAGGACCGCTCGCGCAAACGCGGCGGCTCGGGGCTGGGACTCAGTATCGCCAACGAAATCCTGCGTTGTCATGGCGGCCATCTGGCGTTCACCAGTAGCCTGGAAAGCGGGACACGAGTGTCGATATTTTTATAAAGCACGGCTCCACGGCCAGTCAACCAGATTGCCAGAAGCGCACACCTGCAGGGCATTCCCATCTTCGTCGGCTGCGCAAGCAATTCCTTCCCTTATGGGGCGGACACGACTTCTTCCGGCGGCCGTACCGCGCGAAACATGTACAGCAACAATAAATCGTAGACAATTTTCACGCTGCCGGCGACTACCAGCGGCCAGCCGAAGCTCGAAGCGCCGAGCAGCAATCCTGCCAATAGTGGGCTGGTTGCTGACGCCATGCTGCGCGGAACCGAGGTAATGCTGGCGGCGGCGGCCCGTTCTTCCGGGGGCACCACCGCCATCACGAATGAACTGCGGGTAGGCACATCCATCTGCGACAACGCACCGCGCGCCAGCAACAAGGCAATGGCCCAGCCCAGGGTCGGCATGAATGGCACTAAAACCAACAAGATATTGGCCGGCAAATGGGTAAATACCATGGTGTTGACCAATCCGAAGCGATCGGCGATGCGCACGGCAAGCAAATACGACAATGCCGAGCATATGCCGGTCCAGAAGAAGATGCTCCCTGCGGCCAGTGTGGTCAGCTGAAATTTTTGAAACAGCCAGAGGGCGATCATGGATTGCACCACGAACCCGCCGCCGAAGGCGTCCAGGCTAAACAGTGCCGCCAGCGCATACACGGTCTTTTTCGATTCGCGCAAAGGAGCTGCGCGGGTGCGTATCTCTGGCGCGGTCAGGCGCGGCAGCGTGGCATAGATCAGGGCAGCAGCAAGGCCCAGCAATCCATACAGCACGAACATCGCCTGCAGCACGAAGCGCATATTGATATCCAAGCTAATCGCGAGCAACTCTGGAACGCCGGCGAACAGTGCACCCAATGCCGCAACTAGTGCGCCGATCAGGCTGTAACGTGCAAACAATGCGGTGCGCTGCCGGTCTTCCACTGCGCGTGACATGACCGCATGTTCGAGCGGCAGAAAAACACTGACGTCTCCGCTGGAAGGATTGAGCGTGCCGACGATGGCTATCAGCAGTAATGGCAAAAACTCAGAAACAGCGGCAAAGCCGAGGCCTGTCGCCGCCATCAGCAGTGAAGCCATCAATAGCAGGCTGCGGTATTCAAAGCGCCATGCGTGCACGCCGACCAGCAAGGTCAGCAGGCCGGAGCCGAGCAGGGTGCCGGTGGCGATGGCGCCAACTTGAAACGGGCTCATCCCTAGCGCGGTCAGATACAGGGGCAGTAACAGGCTGACATAACCGTCGGCGAAGGCCCGCAGCCCTTTAACCCATAATAGACGCCGAACAAGTGCCGAGTTCATTATTTCAACACGGGGGCATAAGTAAAATCGTCGAACAGGGTCACGCTATCGGCCTTGGTCCATACTCCTGCTTTGCCAGTACCTGTAATATGCTCGTCATTGACATTGATATACATCTTGCCGTCAAGGGAAACCTGAATCGCGGTACCCCTGAAGTCAACTCTCAAGCTATGCCAGACGCCAGGGGCCACCGGCGCATCCCTGTATTCTATGGTTCTGCGCGAACCTTTAGTCGTGTGATACAAGGATACGTTACCTTCCAGGGCATTGGCGCGCGCTACGTAATAGTTGTCGCCATCTTTCCAGCGCCAGACCACCCCGCCGGCCTGGTCTTCCTTGCCTGACACCGGTTTGAATTTGACCTCGACTGTGCCGTCCGCGATGGCGATATCGTCTTTCACGCACCAGGGGAAGTCGGCGCTGCCGGACTGCTTTAACACGTTGGGCCGGCTGGGAGCACTAGCGTCGGCTTCGACGGTCCAATGTGGACTTCCTCTGCCAGTGGCGCCGCAACTCCAGCCGAGCGGCGGCTTGCCGACCGTATAGGCGTCAAAACCGTCCGTTGCTAATGCTTGGGATGCGGCGCCGAACAGGCTGGCCGCAATGATGGTGGATTTCATGGCATTCTCCTGAAATTCTGAGAAACTGCACCGGACAAATCTGCCCATTCGAGAGCTTATTTTTGTATTTTAGTCTGGCAATCCTGGCACCACGCATACAGCGCGTCATACATCACCATGCCGTGCCTGAGCATTTCGTGGTCATCGGTGAAGGTTTTTGATAGCCCAAGCGACAGCGCATATAGTCCCGCCGATTGCGGTGTCAAATCCAGCCGGGAAGTATCGGCGCCGCGCACGATCACGGCCAGTTGCTGTAGCGCCGGATCGGTCAAGTCGTATTTCTTCAGGAAAGCGTCGAAGCTGCACAACTCGCCCTCATGCGTGAACTCGACGCCGGGGATATCATAAGGAATGGCGCCGGTCTCGACTGCGACCCGCAACACGTCGGCGGCCGGCACGTACAGGAAGGTCGGCTCTTTATCGATAAACTTGGCGATCAGCCAGGGGCAGGCGATGCGGTCGATTTTCGGACGTTCGCGGGTAATCCATTTCATGATGACCTCCTTATGCGCAGTTGCGCCATGGAATAATAAAACTCCTTGAGTCGCGTATGAGCCAAGGATCTGCTCATCGTGATTTATTTATGCTGGCTCGCCTCTGGGTATCATTGGGCGGCCGGCGGATTTCCAGGCATCGATACCGCCTTCCAGGAATTTGGCATTGAACCCGTGGGCACGCAGGCGTAGCGTGCTGCCGCGACCTACTTCGTGGCCGTAAATGCAATACACGAGAATTTCCTTGTCGCGCGGTAGCTGATGCATCCATTGGTCGATGTGCTCAGGGTCCAGCCACTGCGCATTCGGTAGCATGGTGTCGGCCTTGGCAAATATGCCCGCGCGGCGCACATCCAGCACCAGGGCCGTCTCGGCTGCTTCCGCCGGGGCACCCATGCCTTCGCTGGCCGCGTGTACCGCCTGCGCATATCGCAATTCCACCGCTTTCCAGTCGACGTTCTGCATGAAACTGTCGACATAGGCCGCCGCATTGGAGCCATAATCGATGTGGTAGGCATGCTCGTACATATCCAGCGCCAGAATCGGCGTACCCAGCGCCATGCATTGGGTATGGTCGGCCGCCCATTGATTGACCAGTCTACCGGCGCGTGGCAGATAGCTCAGGATTACCCAGCCGGAACCGCCGCCCAGGGCCTTCCCCATGGCCACGAATTCAGCGCGCCAGCGTTCAACACTGCCAAAGCTTGCGGCAATCGCGAGCGCCATGGCGGGCGACATTTGCGCGTCGCCGCCCAGGCTGTTGAAATACAGTTCATGCAATAGCATGGAATTGGTGGCAATCAGCTCCTCGCGCTTCAAGCCGTTGACGGTAAAGCCAGCAGTCGTTGAAAAATCCAGCGGCGCCAACTGTGCTTGAATCGCGTTCAGGCGTTTCACCGCTCCGCCATAGTTGTTTTCGTAGTGGCTGGTGATCAGCTTTTCGGAAAGCCCGGTGAGTTTCGTCGGCGCATAGCTTAAGGGCTGCATTTGATAGTTCATGGTGGAGTTCCTGATGAAGTGTGGCAAATGGGACTGGCAAATCTCAGTGATGGACTAATGGATAAATGATCAAACCAAGCACGGCCGCAGCAACCACAATGACCGGTTCCTGTAATTTCTTGAATTTCCACAACAGCGCAATCGTAACGACCGCGATTAATGCGGTAGGAATGTCCACGATCGAGCGCTTGGCGATCACGATCACCGAGCCGGTAATCGCGCCCACCGCCGCTGCGGTGATGCCGTCGACGAAAGCGATGACGCCCGGCACTTTGCCGTATTTCTTGAAGTAGGGCGCAGGGATCACGGTGAACAGATAGCAGGGCAGGAAAGTCGCCAGGGCTGCAACCGCCGCGCCGGGGAAGGCTGCCACCAGGTAGCCGATGAAGCCGACAGTGATCACCACGGGACCGGGCGTGATCATGGCGACCGCCACCGCGTCGACAAACTGCTTGTCGCTGAGCCAGTGGTGTTCGGTCACCACGCCGCCATACAGGAAGGGCACGATGGCGAGGCCGGAGCCGAACACAAAGGCGCCGGCCTTGGCAAAGAAGACGGCGATTTGCGTCAGCAGCGACAGGTCGGCCGTGCCGATGAAGCTTGCCAGCAGCGGCGCCTGGCTCAGGCTGACTGCGTTCAGGCGGCCGCGTGCCAGCCATTTCGGCGGGGCGCGCAAAAACCAGACCAGCACGCCGGCGGCGATGAACAGCCAGGCGATTTCAGACTCGGTAATCACCGTCACCGCCGCCAGCAACAAATAGATCGCCCACAGCAGTTTGTCCTTGCCGACGCTCTTCTGGGTCAGTTTCTTGGCGCTCATCGCGATGATGCCGATCACCGCCGCGCCGACGCCGTAGAACACGGCCTGCATCCAGGACAGCCCGCCAAAGCGCACGTAAGCCCAGCCCAGCGCCACCACCATCAGGAAGGACGGCATCACAAAGGCGATCCCGCCCAGGGTGGCGCCAAGCAGCCGATAGTGCACGTAGCCGAGGTAGATACCCAGCTGCGCCGCCAGCGGCCCGGGCGCCAGCTGCGCCAGCGCCAGGCCTTCCTTGTAGTCTTCCTCGGTGATCCATTTGCGGTCTTCGACCAGGTCGCGGTGCATATAGCCGACCAGGGCCACCGGGCCGCCAAAGCCGAAGCTGCCCAGCCTCAGCATGTAAAGAATCATTTGCCACAGCGAGTAGCCGGGCTTGACGGCGATATGTTCAGCGGTAGTCATGGCTCTCCCTATTCTTTCGCCGGCTTGTCATTGGAAAAATACGCATGCAGCGAATCCAGCACGAGGCTGATTTCGGCCAGCAACTGGTCGTCATCGGCGGCCCGTTGGCGGGCGCCGTTCAGCATCGCTTCAAAGCCGCCGGCCTCGGGCACGAAACCGTTGCCGACATCCAGCGCGTGCACCATGGCGCCCAGGCGCAGCAAGCCGCGATCCTGCTCCAGGCCAAAGCTGGCCAGCAGCACCTCGAAGCTCACGCGCTCGCCGATATGGGTGAAGCTGGCGCCGTCAAAGTCGAAGCCGAGGGCATCCGGCGGGCAGTCGGCCGGCGCTTCCAGCCACAGGAAGCGGGCGCCGGGATCAATGAAACGACGGATCAGCCAGGCACTGGCCACCCGGTCTACCCACAGCCGGCGCCGGGTGGCCCAGGTACGGTTCTGGAAGGCGTCCAGGTCGAGCCGCGGTATCGATCCCGCGACGGCGTGCGGCTCCCCCGGCGACAGCATCAGCTCGGCCACGTTGACGAAGTCCATCCACACCGCTTCGGTCTGGGCGCTGGCCTCATTGGGGAAATAGTCGATGGCGCGCAGCGCGTCATAGTCGCGACGTAGCTTGCGCAGCAGCTTGTTGATTTCTTGCGGGGTCAGGCCGGTCAGGGTTTTACGCGCAGCGGCCAGCGCCTGCTGCAATTCGGCGCACTCGCTGCTGCGGTCGAACAGGCCGCGATAGGCCTCGTTGTCGCCGGCGGACTGGGCGTCCACCGTCAATAGCCAGGCGCTGCCGCCTTCGCGCAGCGTTTCCTCCGACAGTTCGTTTAATTGCTGCTGGTGCAAAGGAGCGGCCGGCAGCAGATAAACGCCGTCGCGCAAGGCCCCGCAGCCCAGGGATTTGAGGGCGCGCCAGATGCGCATGCGCGCGGTGGCGCTATGGGTGGGCAGGCTGACAATCAGCAGCAGCCAGCGTTCAGGGATAGTATTCATGTCTGGAATACTATACTAATGTCGCGTTTATTACAAATAATGTAGAGATTGTTTCTTTAAATAATTCCGGGCATTTTTTATTGTATTATTTGTAATAATCGAGATGCAAGGCAGGGTGTTCGCAGCTTGTTATCGGTGCTTAGCACCCACGATCCATCGGCAAGATGAACCGTGGCTTAAGCGTTTCGGATAATTAAGCGTTTCGGATAATTAAGCGTTTCGGCTAAGCTAGCTAACCAATCCGGCTCAGGCTGCGTGCTGCAGGGAGCCGGATTCCATCCAGGTATTGATACCCTTGTCGCGGATCAACAGGGCGGCAGCGGCCAGATTCCAGATCGCTTGCGCGGCCAGGGTGCCGAGCAGGGCGGCCATGCTCATATTGGCGCCCGCTGAGACAACGACCACGATCACCAGGCCGCCGGACGCCAGGCCGATCCAGCCTATGACGTGGCTGAAGCGGCTGAAGCCACGCTCCGCGAGCAGGCTGATCGACCAGGCGATAGCGGCGACGGCCTGCAAGATCCATCCCAGTTTCGCCAGGTCGGTCAGGGCGATCCCCATGAATACCACCAGGTTATAGCCCAGCTTTACCCCTTCCGGTGAGGCGCCGGCAAATTGGCTGGCCACGTCGCTGGAAATAAAGCCGTCCAGCATGGTCGCGCCTATCATCGCCACGCAGCCGATCAGATAAGTCGTCAAGCCGGCCAGTACCAGCGGGCGGCGCACATCCAGCTTGACGGCAAGGCTGGAGTAGCCAAAGGCATACGCCAGCACGCTGGCAATCGCAACGCCATGCACCACCTGTTTCATTGCGGTCATGGCGATCATGCTTTGCAGTATCGCCAGCGGACTGGCTCCCGTCGCACTGTCATCGAGCGCGACGAAGAGGATGGAAAGAATAGTTGCAGCGGCGATGGCGATTCCTGCTGGGATGGTGCTTCCTGCTGTGGTGGTGATTCCTGCGGAATGGACGGAGTTGCTGGCTGGCTGATTCATGGAGGGTCCCCTTCAGTGGTTTTGATGCATGGACGGTTGCCCATGCTGGCTGCGACTGTATGGGAGCCTTGTTGCTCGCTGATGTAGCCCAGGTAAACTTATGTAAAGTTGCCGGCGATTCCAGATTCTCTCAGCTTGCTGGAGCACAAGAGATAATTTCGGCTATAATCGCCAGCATGAAAAAGCTGAGCCGACTTTTCCTGCTGTGCATCTTGATGCTGGCGATACCCGTCCAGGGCATCGCCGCGGCCAGCATGCTGTTCTGCGCCAGCGGGCACCACCATGTGGCCCAGGCAGGGCCGCAGGATGCAAGCCTGCATCAGCATCATGCTATGTCCGCGGCCGGCAAGTCTGTCGACCACCAGGCGGACAGCCATGCGTCCCTGGCCAAGGACAAGTGCAGTTCCTGCGCCGCCTGTTGTGTAGGCGCCGCCCTGGTGACCGCTTTCCCTGAGCCCGCTATTTCCAGTCCTTCTTCAGAAAAAATCGACCTGGTTTTTTCTTCCCACCTGGGCCACATCAGTGACGGCCTGGAACGACCTCCCCGAGCTTAAACACCCTCCACGGCGCTGAGTAGCGCTGCCGCACGGCTGCGCCTGTCTTGTTGGCGTAGCTGCCGATGCAGCTTGCTGCTTCAGCTTTGCCTTGTCATCGCCCGGCGCGCTGCGGCCTATGGTCGCCTGCCTGGTTTTTCACGGTGTTTTTAGCGAGGATTACATGTATCCCATTATTTCGACGAACTGGCGCAGGCTGGCTATTGCCTGGCTGGCCGCGTCCGTCATCCCCCTCATTCCCCTTACCGGGTTCGCGCAGGAGGCGAAGCGCGACCAGCGCCCCGATCCGCTGGATGCGCAAGCCGCTGTGCCTGCGCCTGGCTACCGCTCCAGCCTGCAAGACTACCGACCCCACGCCGGGCAGGAAGTGTCAGCCTGGAAAGAGTTGAACGATGCCACAGCCCGGGTCGGCGGCTGGCGCGCGTATGCAAAACAGGCCCAGCAGCCGGACCCCGCAGAAGCTAAACCGGCGCTGAAAGAAGCTGCGGCGCCAGACCGGCCCCAGCCGGTCGATCATAGCCAGCATGGCAAGAAGGAAGAACGATGAAAATTCCTCTAACTTCCAGGCTGGCCGCTACGGCCTTGCTACCGTTGACGCTGACGCTGGGCGGCTGTGCCTCGTTCAGCGCCGACGGCGGTTTTGCCGTCGTGGCGCAAACGGCCAAGAACCGACTAGGCAAGGACGTCCAATGGCAGCGCAGCGATAGCGAGCAGGACGCGGCGGCGCAGCGCGTCAGGCAGCTGCTGGCGGCACCCCTGAGCGCCGACGATGCGGTACAGATCGCCTTGCTCAACAATCGCGGCTTGCAGGCGGCGTTTTACGAGCTCGGCGTCTCCGAGGCAGACCTGGTGCAGGCCGGCCGGCTGGCCAATCCCGGCTTCAGCTTTGGCCGCTTGCGGCGCGGCGAAGAGACCGAATTCGACCGCGGCCTGCACTTCAATTTGATGCGCCTGTTGAGCATGCCGGCCATCCACCGCATGGAGCAGCGCCGCTTCGAGCAGACCCGGCGCGAAGTGACGATGCAGACGCTGGCGCTGGCGGCGGAGACGCGCAAGGCCTACATCATTGCGGTCGCCGCCGGCCAGAGCGTGCAGTATATGCAGCAGGTCAAGAAGGCGGCCGACGCCGGCGCCGAACTGGCCAGGCGCATGGCGCAGGCCGGCAATTTCAACAAGCTGCTGCAGGCGCGCGAGCAGGGCTTCTACGCCGATGCCGCGCTGAACCTGGCGCGCACGGAACAGGCGCAGATGCGCGCGCGCGAAAAGCTGACCCGGCTGCTGGGCCTGTGGAGTGGGCAAACCGCCTTCGTGCTGCCGGCCAGGTTGCCGGACCTGCCGCCGGCGCCCGAGCAGCCGGCCGACATCGAGCAACTGGCGATGTCGCAGCGGCTGGACGTGCAGGCGGCCAAACTGGGCACCGAGCAGCTGGCGCAGAACCTGGGCTTGAACCGGGCGACCCGCTTCATCAATGTGCTGGAACTGGGGGTGGTGCGCAATACCTCGAACACCGAACCGACCCAGCGCGGCTATGAAATCACGCTGGAGCTGCCGCTGTTCGACTGGGGCGGGGCTCGGGTGGCCAAGGCTGAAGCGCTGTATATGCAAGCCGTCCACCGCACCGCTGAAATCGCGGTCAACGCCAGGTCCGAAGTCAGAGAAGCCTATCTGGCTTACCGTTCCAGCTACGACATCGCCCGCCACTACCGCGACGAAATCGTGCCGCTGAAGCAGCGCATCTCGGAAGAAAACCAGTTGCGCTACAACGGCATGCTGATAGGCGTGTTCGATCTGCTGGCCGATGCCCGCTCGCAAATTTCCAGCGTCAATAGCGCGATCGAGGCCAGCCGCGATTTCTGGCTGGCCCAGGCCGACCTGGAGATGAGCCTGCTCGGCAAGCCCAGCCTCGGCGCGGTGTCTATCAACGCGATGCCGGGCGGCGATGCTTCGCCGGCCGGCCACTAATGCTGAAAAGAGGAAATCAGATGAGTTCTCGAAGAAGTTTTTTAAGCGGCCTGGGCGCGATCACCGCCGCCGCCACCGCAGCCTCGGTCAGCAAGGTGGCGCTGGCAGCCTTGCCCGAGCCCGCGACGCAAACCAGCCCGGACACCATGCCGCCGCTGGTGCCGAATACCGGCCGGCCGTATAACCCTGTAGTCACGCTGAACGGCTGGACCCTGCCGTGGCGCATGAATCAGGGCGTCAAGGAATTTCACCTGGTGGCCGAGCCGGTCGTGCGCGAAATGGCGCCCGGCTTCAAGGCCCACCTGTGGGGCTACAACGGCCAGTCACCGGGGCCGACCATAGAAGTGGTGGAGGGCGACCGGGTGCGCATCTTCGTCACCAACAAGCTGCCCGAGCACACCAGCGTGCACTGGCATGGCCAGCGCCTGCCGAACGGCATGGACGGCGTCACCGGCCTGACGCAACAATCTATCCAGCCGGGCAAGACCTTCGTCTACGAGTTTGTGGCGCGCCGGCCCGGCACCTTCATGTACCACCCGCACGCCGACGAGATGGTGCAGATGGCGATGGGCATGATGGGCTTCTGGGTCACCCATCCCAAGGGCAAGCACCCGCAGATCGCCGAGGTGGACCGCGATTTTGTATTCCTGCTCAATGCCTACGACATCGACCCAGGCGCCTACACGCCCAAGATCATGACCATGACCGATTTCAACCTGTGGAGCTGGAACAGCCGGGTATTCCCCGGCATCGACCCGCTGGTGGTGCGCAAGAACGACAAGGTGCGCATACGCATAGGCAACCTGACCATGACCAACCATCCCATCCACATCCACGGCCATGAATTCCAGGTCACCGGCACCGACGGCGGCCCGGTGCCGCACTCGGCCCGCTGGCCGGAAGTGACTACCGATATTGCGGTCGGGCAGATGCGGCAGCTGGAGTTCCTGGCCGATGAAGAGGGCGACTGGTCCTTCCATTGCCACAAATCCCACCACACGATGAATGCGATGGGGCATGACCTGCCGACCCTGATCGGGGTCGACCATAGCGGCGTCGCCAAGCAGATCACCAGCCTGATCCCGGACTATATGGTGATGGGCGAGCGCGGCATGGCCGACATGGCGGAGATGGAAATGCCGATACCGGACAACACCGCACCGATGATGGCCGGCGAGGGCCCCTTCGGTGGCGTGGAAATGGGCGGCATGTTCAGCATCGTCAAGGTGCGCAAGGACCAGAAGCCGGGCGATTACAAGGACCCGGGCTGGTACCAGCATCCGCCGGGTACGGTCGCCCGCGAATGGACCGGCGGGGTGGCGGAACCGGTACGGGCCCAGGCCGGTGCCGGCAACGGCAACAGCATGCCCCTGCAGAAAAAGAACCAGCCGGAAGTCGAAGTGCAGGTGCGCAAGCCCAGCGGCAAGATGAATCACTGAGGCACTGAATTACATACTTACTCAGTTAAGCAGCTTAGTTAAGCAACTTAGTTAGAAAAATTAACCAGAAAGGATTTTTTATGAAAAGCAAATTACTTCCCCTGATCGCTACAGTTAGTCTTAGCATCGCTTCCTCCGCCGCCCTGGCTTCCGGCAACCATGCCGGCGGCCACGAGCATGGCGCCGCCATCGGCCAGCCCGGCGTCGCCAGCGCCGCCACGCGCACGGTGCAGATCAGCATGAGCGACAATATGCGCTTCACGCCGGCCAACATCACGGCCAGGCAGGGCGAGACGATACGCTTCGTGATCAAGAACGCCGGCAGCATCAAGCATGAATTCGTGCTCGGCACCGAGAAGGAGCTGAAGGAACACTACGAGATCATGAAGAAGAACCCCGAGATGGAGCATAGCGATCCGAACATGGTCACCCTGGCGGGCGGGCAAAGCGGGGAAGTGGTGTGGCAATTCACCAAGGCCGGCAAGGTCGATTTCGCCTGCCTGCAGCCCGGCCACTATGACGCCGGCATGAAGGGCAAGGTCACGGTGGCCAAGGGCAAGGCCGGCCAGGACAAAGCCGCGAGCGACGGCCACCAGCATCAACATTAATTTTTGCGCGTCGTGCAGTTGCGTGCAACGGTGGGCAGTTGCGCGGCGCTTTTATTGCAAGCGATTATCCACACATTGAAAGCAACATCATGAAAAATCTCAACACCATACTAGTAGCGGCTTTGGCCGCCAGCGCTTTCCAGCTGGCTCATGCCGCCGGTCATCAAAGCCCTGACAGCAAGGCCACACCAGCGGCTGCCATGGTCGGCGCGGCCGACATGACCGACGGCGAAGTGCGCAAGATAGATAAAGGCGCCGGCAAGATCACGCTGAAGCACGGTGAAATCAAGAACCTGGACATGCCGGGCATGACCATGGTATTCCGGGTCAAGGATGCGGCCATGCTGGACCAGTTGAAAGCCGGGGACAAAGTCAGTTTCAGGGCCGAAAAGGCAGACGGCGCGATCGTCGTCACCGACATCCAGACAGTGAAATAATTTCGGCACCGGCACCGGCTCCCTCGGCCGGTGCCGGCTCTAACGATGAGTACAATACAGAGACAACCCTATGATCAAAATTGCCCGCCTGTTGATGCTGAGCGCATCCTTAAGCCTGCCCGCCGGACTCGCTTACTCCAATGAGGCCAATCAGGCCAACGAGCCGAAGGACACGCTGGCCGAATTCCACGCTGCGCTGGCAGCCGGCGATACCGCCAAAGCCAGCGGCTTGCTGGCAGCTGACGTGACGATCTACGAATCCGGTTTTGTCGAGCGCTCGCGCGCCGAATACGCCGGCCACCACCTGCCCGAAGACATCGCTTTTGCCAAAACCTCCAGCCGCAGCGTATTGCAGCAGGGCGAGCGCAGGGATGGCAATCTGGCGCTGATCTGGCAAGAGACCGAGACCAGGGCCAGGCTCAAGGGCAAGGAGGTGCGCATCCTGGGCACCGAAACAGCCTTGCTGCAAAAGACCGGCGACAACTGGAGCATCGTCCACGTGCACTGGTCTTCGCGCAAGCCTAAATAGCCGCAGATCGCTAGCAGCCATCACGGCCCTTCCTGGCAAGACCCCCGGTCTCGCCGGGATGGGCGCCAATGCATGCATTTCACGCCGTGGCTGCGAGACGTATTTCCCGCGCCACGTATGACGCCATCACTTGCATGGCGAATCGCGTCCCCCATCGCAGCATCGCTGCAGTTCGCTTTCCAGGCAAAAACAGCAATCTACATGCAAATAGTATTGCGAATCATTCTTATTTAATGTAACATCACTTCGTTGTTGAAAAGCAAAAAACCCCGGATTGCCTCTAGCCATTTCTAGCCGCCTGTAGCTGCGGCAGTCGCCACAGGCCGCCTGGCGCCGACAAACGGGAACTCCCTGCGCGCTGCCGCGCCACCGCTACTCCTTGTGCCGCCGCCGCAAGGACAAGGCAGCAGCGGACCAGCCATGCCCCTCAAATTTAAAACCAGAAGAGAAAAATGATGAAGTCGATGCTGAAGAAAATTGCCTGCCTGGCGGGCGGCGCTGCCGCTACCGCGCTGCTGGCGCACAGTGCGCAAGCCCAGGCCAGCTTGCCGGAAGTCGTGATCAAGGAGAGCGCCCAGCCCGCCGACAAGTATGAAGTGACGGAATCGGCGACCGCGACCAAGGTGGCGACGCCATTGCGCAATGTGCCGCAGATTGTCAATGTGGTGCCTAAGGCTGTGATGCGCGACCAGAATGCCATGTCGGTGCAGGATGTGCTGCAAAACGTCGCGGGCTTGAGTTTCAGCGTGGGCGATGGCCAGCGCGACCAGGTCGCCATCCGCGGCTTCACCGCGATCACCGATCAATTCATCGACGGCGTGCGTGACGATGCCCTGTATTTCCGCGACTTGTCCAATATCGAGCGCATCGAAGTGCTGAAGGGCCCGGGCTCGGTGCTGTACGGGCGCGGTTCCGCCGGCGGCCTGATCAATCGCGTCAGCAAGAAACCCAACGCCAACCCGGTGATGGAAGTGGCTGCCACGCTCGGTTCCGAAGGCCAAAAGCGCGGCGAATTCGACATCGGCACGGCTAGCCAGGATAAGCAGAAGCAGTTCCGCCTGACCGGCGCGCTGGAGGATTCCAGCAACTTCCGCAACCAGTATTTCCTGGAAAGGCAAGCTCTTGCGCCTTCGGCCACCTTCTTGCTGCAACCGCGAACCAAGCTGACCGTGCAGGCCGATTACCTGAAAGACAAACGGCTGGCGGACCAGGGCGTGCCCAGCTACAAGGGGCGTCCGGTGGACGTGCCCCTAGAAACCTATTTCGGCGCTGCCAACGGGCGCGACCGTGCCTATGTGCAGTCTGAAGTCAGCAGCGGCACCGCCACACTGGACCATGCCTTCAGCGATACGCTGAGCTTGCACAGTGTGCTGCGCGCCTATGACTATTCGCTGGACAGGAACTATACGACCATAGGCAGCATTTCCAGCGCTGCGATACCGACCGTCAGCATCGCGCAGGCGCGCCGCTTGCGCGACGAGCGCGGCGTCTACCTGCAAAACGAGCTGAGCCAGACAATACAGTGGGGCGCGACCCGTCACCAGCTGCTGTACGGCGTGGAACTCGGCCAGCAGGACAAGAGCGAATTGCTGTGGTCGCGCAGCAATGCCGCCACCTACAATCTGTTCAACCCGGTGCTGGTCAATCTGTCGCCGTTGCCGGCCAGCCTGGCGGCCGGCAATGATAACAAGAACCGGGTCGATATCGCTGCCGTGTATCTGCAAGACCTGGCCACCCTGGCCCCGGAATGGAAGCTGCTGGGCGGCCTGCGCTACGATCACCTGAAGCAGCAAAGGGACGACAGGACCGCGCGTAATCAGGACCTGGAGCGCAACGACAATACCCTGGCGCCGCGGGTCGGCCTGATCTACCAGCCGAGCGAGCAGCTTTCCCTGTATGCGGCCTATAGCAAGTCTTTCCAGCCGCTGGCCGATTCTTTCAGCTTCCGCGCCAACAGCGACCAGCTGAAGCCTACCCAGACCGTCAATCATGAAGTCGGCGTCAAGCTGGATGTCGCCGCCAAGGCCAGCCTGACGGCGGCCCTGTTCGAGATGTCGCAAACCAACATCCAGGTAGCCGATCCGGCCAATAGCAGTTTCTCCCTGCCGGTCGGCAAGCAACGCACCCGCGGCGTGGAACTGAGCTTTACCGGCGAAATCGCGCCGCAATGGGAATTGGTCAGCGGCTATGCCTATATGGACGGCAAGATCGTCGAATCGACCGAGCGCACCTCGGCCGGCACGCCGTTCCAGGGGAAAACCGCGGCGCTGACGCCCAAGCATAGCTTCAATCTGTGGCTCAAGCGCAAGCTCGACGGCGGCTACTATGTCGCCGCGGGCGGACGCGCCGAATCCGCGCGCTTTGCCTCGCCGGATGACTTGACGGTATTGCCCGGTTACGGCGTGATCCACGTCGGCGCCGGTTATGTCGCGAAAAAATTCGACGTCAGCGTGATGTTGAAAAACCTGATGAACCGGAAATACTATGTGGCCGCACATAGCGGCGCCAACGACTACAACATGCCGGGCGAGCCGCTCTCGCTATTGGTGACGGCGCGCTATCGCTTCTGATCCTTGCGGTCCGCTTGCCGGTGGAGGCTGCGCTTGTGCCGCCGCCACCGGCAGCCTTTTTATTGTTCAACTATCGGATATTCCACTCGCATGCCACGCATCAAGGCGATTAGCCGCAAATTACATTTATGGATAGGTTTGCTGTTCGGGACGGTCTTTGTCGTACTCGGCCTGACCGGCAGCGCCATCGCCTGGCTGCACGAACTGGACCATATGCTCAATCCCGAGCTGTTGCAGGTGCCGCCACCGGCTGGTCAGACTGCCGGTGCGCCGCTGCAGCTGGTTCCGGCCCAGGTTCAGGCTATATCCGATCGGCTGAACGCCGATCCGCGCTACGGCCGGCCGTCGATGCTGGTACTGCCGGAACGTGCAGGCGGCGTAGTCGTCGCCTGGTACCGGGCCAAGGCAGCGCCGGCCTCATCCTCCTCCCCCTTGGCGCTGGAGGTAGCGCGCCAAGTGATGCTGGACCCCGCCACGCTGGCCGTCACCGGCGAGCGCAACTGGGGGCAACTGGGCTTGTCGCGCCGGCTGCTGATGCCAACCTTATTTCATTTGCATCGTTACCTGGTCGCCGGCGAAATCGGCAAGACCATCGTCGGGGTGTCGGGGCTGGTGCTGCTGCTGACCGCGCTCAGCGGCATCGTGCTGTGGTGGCCGAAGCCGAATCGCAAGGCGCTCCGGCAAGCGCTTAGCGTCAGCTACGGCGGTTCCTGGCCGCGCCTGAATTTTCGCCTGCACCGGGCCGCCGGTTTTTTTGCCGCGCCGGTGTTGCTGGTGCTGGGATTTTCTGGCAGCTATTTCAATTTGCCGGCTTGGATCACGCCCGCCGTCAGCGCCGTTGCCAGCGTCACCGACGTCACGCTGGCCGCCAAGCCAAGCAATCAAAGTCCGGCATCGGCAGCCTCGATTGCGCCGGCCCAGGCGGTGCAGGCGGCGCTAGCCCTGTTTCCACAGGCGCGGGTGTCACGCCTGACATGGCCGGCCAAGGCATCCATGCCGTATGAAGTGCGCCTGCGCCAGCCGGATGAGCTCAGGCAGGGGGATGGCGCCACCCGCGTCAGCATAGATTCCGGCGACGGCCGGGTCTTGCGGGTGCTGGACCCGCTGCGCGCTCCCGGTGGAGACGTGTTCCTGAACTGGCTATTTCCGCTGCATAGCGGCGAAGCTTTCGGCCTGGCCGGCCGCATCCTGATCTCATGCTTTGGCATCATGCCGCTGCTTTTTTTGGTGACGGGCATCTCGGTCTGGTGGAAGCGGCGGCCTAAAAAAACGGCTTGATTTTCCATTTGGCATGCAATCTCGTCATTAGGGCTTGACCCTGTACCTGCTACAGGGTGTCTACTGTCCTGTCTACACATTGACAGATTGACACAGGACTTGCATGAGCACCTCGCATAAACACGATTGCTGCGGCCATACCCATCACCATAGCCACGCCCATCAGCATGCCAAGGCGCCGCAGGCCGCCATGCCTCTCTTGCAGGGCGGCCAGCTGCTGACGATGCGCATCGAACAAATGGATTGTCCGACCGAGGAATCCCTGATACGCAGCAAGCTGCAAAAGATGCAAGGTGTCACCGGCCTCGAATTTAACCTGCTGCAACGCAAGCTGACGGTCAGCCACACGCTGCCGCAAGCCGATGCCATTTACGCGGCGCTGAGCGCTATAGGCATGCAGGCGGTGGCTTTATCCACGGACGGCGGTGGTGCGGCAGACCCGGCACCGCCTGTTGCGCGCAGGAAATGGTGGCTGCTGGCGGTGGGCGGCGCGGCCGCCGTAGCGGCGGAAGCCTATGCCTGGATCGGCGGCTCGGACCAGGCCTGGCCGGTGCTCCTGCTGGCCTTGCTGGCGATAGCGGTCAGCGGTACCGGCACTTATATTAAAGGCTGGATCGCGCTGAAAAACCTGAACCTGAACATCAATGCGCTGATGGCGATTGCCGTCACCGGCGCGCTGCTGATAGGCCAGTGGCCGGAAGCGGCGATGGTGATGGTGTTGTTCACGCTGTCGGAAATGATAGAGGCGATGTCGCTGGAGCGCGCCCGCCATGCGATACGCGGCCTGATGGCGATGACGCCCGACAGCGCCAGCGTGCTGCAGGATGACGGCAGCTGGCAGCCGGTCGCCGCCAAGTCCATCGCCATCGGCGCCACCATACGGGTAGCGCCGGGCGAGCGCATCGCGCTGGATGGCGAGCTCAGCAAGGGCCAGTCTGCGGTGGACCAGGCGGCTATCACCGGCGAAAGCATGCCGGTCGCCAAGGCGGTCGGCGACCAGGTCTACGCCGGCACGGTCAACCAGACCGGGTCCTTTGAATACCGCGTGACGGCGGCGCAGACCGACTCTACCCTGGCGCGCATCATCCATGCGGTGGAAGAGGCGCAAGGCAGCCGCGCGCCTACCCAGCGCTTCGTCGACAGCTTTGCCAAGGTCTATACGCCCATCGTGTTTTTGCTGGCGCTAGGCGTGATGCTGGCGCCGCCGCTGTTGCTGGGCTTGCCGTGGATGGTCTGGGTCTACAAGGCCCTGGTCTTGCTGGTGATTGCTTGCCCTTGCGCGCTGGTGGTATCCACCCCGGTCACCGTGGTCAGCGGCCTGGCGGCTGCGGCCAGGGCCGGCATCCTGATCAAGGGCGGGGTCTACTTGGAACAAGGGCGCAAGCTGAAATCGCTGGCGCTGGACAAGACCGGCACCATCACCCAGGGCAAACCGCTGCTGACCGACGTGGTGGTGCTCAGCGGCGAACCGGGCCATGCGTTGCAATTGGCCGCCAGCCTGGCCGGCCGTTCCGACCATCCGGTATCGGGTGCAATCAGCACTTACTGGCAGGCGCAGGCGGGCCTTGGCGTATTGCTGGAAGTCGGCGACTTCGAGGCCCTGGCCGGACGCGGCGTCAAGGGCCGCATGGACGGGCAATGGATTTACCTGGGTAATCACAGGCTGATCGAGGAGTTGCAGATCTGCACGCCGCAGACCGAGGCCGCCCTGGACCGGCTGGAAGCAGAGGGCAAGACCGCGGTGATCATCTGCAACGAGCAAGCGCCGCTGGCGGTGATCGCCGTGGCCGACACCGTGCGCGACAGCAGCCGCCAGGCCATCGCGGAATTACACCAGCTCGGCATACGCAGCTTGATGCTGACCGGCGACAATACCCTGACTGCCAGGGCGATTGCCGCCCATGTAGGGATAGACGATGCGCGCGGCGACCTGCTGCCGGAAGACAAGCTGGCCGCCATCACTGAAGAATTAAAGCTGTACGGCAGCGTGGGCATGGTCGGCGACGGCATCAACGACGCACCGGCGCTAGCCAAGTCCAGCATAGGCTTTGCGATGGGTGCGGCCGGTACCGACACCGCAATCGAAACCGCCGATGTGGCCTTGATGGACGACGACCTGCGCAAGATCCCGCAATTCATCCGCCTGAGCCGGCGCACGGCGGCTATCCTGAAGCAAAACATCGCGCTGGCGCTGGGCATCAAGCTGGTGTTCCTGCTGCTGGCGGTAATGGGCATGGCAACCTTGTGGATGGCGGTGTTTGCCGATATGGGCGCCAGCCTGCTGGTGGTATTCAATGGCCTGCGTCTGTTGCGCAAGCTGAGTTAATGACATATCTGCAGCCGGGAAGTTACACCAGAGAGTGATGGACATCTGTGACTTTTTCTTGTCCACGAAATACACGAAAATCATGAAAAATATTTCTATCTTGACGATCTTTGAATATTTTTAATGCGCTTAACTTCTCTACTCTTATTCGTTCGTGTCGTTCGTGTCGTTCGTGCTTTTCGTGGACAGCGTTTTGCCTCTATGTGAGAGTCCTGGCGTCTGCAGCCACCAGCTATACTTGTTTAAGGTTTATAATCCGGCCATGCTCAAAAAAGTCGTCTACCTGCTGATCGTCGCCTTCACCCTCCAGCTCAGCTGGGGCGTGGCGAGCGCGTATTGCCTGCATGAGACGGGCAGGGCGGTCAAGCATTTCGGCCACCACCAGCATGAGCATGGGTCTGCCGGCGCTGACGACGCAAAGACTACCGCAGCAGACGCGCACCAAAGTCCCGCCGCTAAGAAGCTGGTCGCCGATCCCGATTGCGCATCTTGCACGCACAGCCCGCTGGCAGCCTACACCTGGCAAGTCGAACTGGTACAGCCGCTGTTGCCGGCTTACCAGCCTGTCTCTCCTTCCCTCGCGCTACCGGCCCCATATCTGGGGATGCCCGAGCGCCCTCAGTGGACCATCGCCTAAGAATCTATTTGATATCTTACTGCGCGAACGTGATCGGGGCTCATGCGCTGCTCAAAATGCTCACGTACCAACAAGTACGTTCCGCTTTTTGCGCTGCTCTTCACCCCGCTGACGTCCGCTCGCTACAGATATCAAACAGATTCTAATTCCGGCGATCGCATTCCCTACCTCACAGTTCCATCCTTAATGCATTAATGCATTTTGCGTAGGCACGCCGTCGCCGGATTCTTCCTTTTCATTTTCAGGAGAATTCCATGCGATCAATTTATTTGCCGCTGGGGCTGGCGGTATTGTCTATCCAGCCCTGGTTTGCCGCTGCGCAAACTGTCAAACCTATGGCCGCTGCGCCTTCGCAGCAAGCCGGGGCCAGCACATCTGCACCCCCGCTCAGCCTGCAAACCGCCCTACAGCGCGCACTGCAAGCCAACCCCGAACTGCTGGTGGCCGCCCGCGAAATCGAGATCAGCGAAGGCGGCATTGTACAAGCGGGAACGCGGCCCAATCCCGAGCTGGCGCTGCTCACCGAGGGCTTGCAGAAAGAAAACCGTACCACCACGCTGCAGCTGAACCAGGTGCTGGAGCTGGGCGGCAAGCGCTTAGCCAGAATCGCTGTCGCCGAGCGCGAGCGCGACGCGGCGCAGGCCGATCTGGCCAACCGCCGGGCCGAGGTCCGCGCGCAGGTGGTGGCGGCCTTTTTTGAAGTGCTGGCGGCGCAGCAGCGCCTGCAACTGGCGCAGGCTGGGCAGCAACTGGCGCGCCAGGTTAGCGAGGCCGCAGCACGCCGTGTCACAGCGGGCAAGGTGTCGCCGCTAGAACAGACCCGAGCCCGGCTGGCCGAGACCGGCGCCAGCATAGAGCTGGGGCAGGCCGCCAGTGAACTGGCGCTGGCCAGGAGCCGGCTGGCGGCCGCCTGGGGCAGTGCAGTGCCGGATTTCGGCCAATTGGCCGCGCCGGAAAACCAGCCGGCAGCGCGCAGCGGCCTGCCTGAACTGTTATCGCGCTTGCCGGCAGCTCCGCAACTGGTGCGGGCCCGGCTGGAGGTAGGCCGGCAGCAGGCGCAGGCCGAGATGGAGCGCAGCCGCTGGCTGCCCGACCTGACGCTTAGCCTGGGCAGCAAGCGCGATGAGCAGGCCGGGCGCAGCCAGGCCATCGTCGGCCTGTCCATGCCTATCCCACTATTTGACCGCAATCAGGGGAATCTGCTGAGCGCTTTGCGCAGGGCAGACAAGGCGCGCGACCAACTGGCGGCAACGCAGCAGCGGCTGGCTGTCGAACTGACCCAGGCTTACCAGCGCGCTGAGGCGGCGGATGCCGAACTGGCGCTGTTGCGGACCGAAGTCCTGCCGGGGGCGCAGGGCGCGTATGAGGCGGCAGCCAGGGGTTTCGAGCTGGGCAAGTTCAATTTCCTCGATGTGCTGGATGCGCAAAGAACCCTGTTTCAGGGCAAATCCCACTACTTGCGGGCACTGGCGGAGTCGCATCGGGCGATGGCCGACGTAGGCCGCATTCTCGGCACACAAGCATAGCATCAGGACAGATCATGACATTAGCAAATATCAGCAAAAAACAGGGCAGGGCGATCGCCGCAGTATTGGTTGCAGGCGCACTGGCGGCCGCGGCCATACTCTACTCCGGCAAGGGCGAAGCGAGCAAAACCGCCACGGCAACGCATCAGGACGAGCCGCAGCACGCCGACCAGGAACATCACGCGGAACCAGCCGGCGATGACGGCACTGACGGCAAGGTGCACTTGAGCGATGCCCAGCTCAAGGACGCCGGCATCGTCATCGCCAATGCCGGGCCGGCCCGCATTAGCAGCATTGTGCAGCTGGCCGGCGAAATCGGTTTCAATCAGGATCGCACCGCGCACGTGGTGCCGCGGCTGGCCGGGGTAGTGCAGAGCGTCCCGGCCGCACTGGGCCAGCAGGTGAAAAAAGGCCAGCTGCTGGCGGTGATCGCCAGTACCCAGTTATCCGAATTGCGCAGCGAGCTGCTGGCCGCGCAAAAAAGGCTGGCGCTGGCGCAGCTTACCTATGCGCGCGAGAAAAAACTGTGGCAGGACAAGATCTCGGCCGAACAGGATTACCTGCAGGCGCAGCAAAGCCTGGCGGAAGTTGAAATCGCGGTACAGAACGCCAGGCAGAAACTGGCCGCGCTGGGCGCTGCCCCTGCTGGGACCACCGCCGGGGCCAGCTCCAGCAGCCTGAGCAGCTATGAGCTGCGCGCACCCTTCGACGGCATGATAGTCGAAAAGCATATCGCGCTGGGCGAGGCGGTGAAGGAAGACGCCAATGTATTCACGATCTCGGACCTGTCCTCGGTGTGGGCGGAAATCATCGTGCCGGCCAAGGACCTGGACATCGTGCGCGTCGGCGAGAAGGCCACGGTCAGGGCCACCTCGATCAATTCTGTCGCCAGCGGCAAGATCTCTTATGTGGGTTCCCTGCTGGGCGAGCAGACCCGCAGCGCCAAGGCCCGCATCACGCTGGACAATCCGGATAGGGCCTGGCGTCCCGGCCTGTTTGTCAATGTCGAGCTGAGCTCCGGCGACAGCGAAGTGCCGGTGGCGGTGCTGGCCGAGGCCATCCAGAGCATCAATGGCCAGCCTAGCGTATTCACCAGGGTGGCAGGCGGCTTCGCGGCGCAGGCGGTAGTCACCGGGCGCAGCGACGGCAAGCGCATGGAGATCGTCAAGGGCTTGCAAGCTGGCACGTCTTACGCCGCCGGCGGTAGCTTCGTCATCAAGGCGGAGCAGGGCAAAGACAGCGCAAGTCACGCGCATTGACAGGGGAACGAGCATGTTTGAAAAAATTATCCGTTCTTCGATAGAACACCGCTGGCTGGTAATGCTGGCGGTATTGGCCATGCTGGGCCTGGGCGTTTACAGCTATCAAAAGCTGCCGATAGACGCGGTGCCCGACATTACCAATGTGCAGGTGCAGGTCAATACTTCGGCCGGCGGTTATTCGCCGCTGGAGGTCGAGCAGCGCATCAGCTTCCCGATAGAGACCGTGATGGCGGGCCTGCCCAACCTGGAGCAGACCCGCTCGCTGTCGCGCTACGGCCTGTCGCAGGTCAGCGTGATCTTCAAGGACGGCACCGACATCTATTTTGCGCGCCAGCTGGTCAACCAGCGCATCCAGGAAGCCAGGGAAAAGCTGCCGGCCGGCGTCACGCCGATGATGGGGCCTATCTCCACCGGCCTGGGCGAGATCTATCTGTGGACCGTGGAAGCCAGGGAAGGCGCCAGGAAGCCGGACGGCAGCGCCTATACGGCGACCGACCTGCGCGAGATCCAGGACTGGATCATCAAGCCGCAATTGCGCAATGTGCCGGGCGTGACGGAAATCGATTCCATAGGTGGCTATGCCAAGGAATACCAGGTGGCGCCGGACCCGGCCAAGCTCAGTTCCTACGGCCTCACGCTGCAGGACATCGTGGCCGCGCTGGAGCGCAACAATAATAATGTCGGCGCCGGCTATATAGAAAGGCGCGGCGAACAGTTCCTGGTGCGCGCGCCTGGCCAGGTCGCTACGCTGGACGATATCCGCAATATCATCCTCAGCAATGTGCAGGGCGTAGCTGGCGTACCCAGCGTACCTATCCGGGTGCGCGACGTCGCCGAGGTGGCGATAGGGCGCGAATTGCGCACCGGCGCCGCCACCGAGAACGGCCGCGAAGCGGTGCTGGGCACGGTCTTCATGCTGATAGGGCAGAACAGCCGGGTGGTATCGCAAGCGGTCGACAAGAAGATGCTGGAGATTAACCGTAGCCTGCCGCCCGGCGTGCAGGCCGTGACCGTGTACGACCGCACCGTGCTGGTCGACAAGGCGATCAATACGGTCAAGAAAAACCTGCTGGAGGGCGCGATCCTGGTGATCGCCGTGCTATTCCTGTTCCTCGGCAATATCCGGGCCGCGATTATCACGGCGCTGGTGATCCCGCTGTCAATGTTGTTTACCTTTACCGGCATGCTCAGCTACAAGGTCAGCGCCAACCTGATGAGCCTGGGCGCGCTGGATTTCGGCATCATCATCGACGGTGCGGTAGTGATCGTGGAAAATTGCGTGCGCCGCCTGGCCCATGCGCAGGCAAACCAGGGCCGGCCGCTGAGCCGCAGCGAACGCTTTCAGGAAGTGTTTGCGGCCGCCAGGGAAGCCCGCCGGCCCCTGTTGTTCGGCCAGCTGATCATCATGATCGTCTACCTGCCCATCTTCGCGCTGACCGGGGTGGAGGGCAAGATGTTCCATCCTATGGCGTTTACCGTGGTGGCGGCGCTGCTGGGCGCGATGATCTTGTCGATGAGCTTCATCCCGGCGGCGGTAGCATTGTTCATCGGCGACAAGCTGGCGGAAAAGGAAAACCGCCTGATGCTGTACGCCAGGCGCATCTACCAGCCGCTGCTGGCCAGGGTCATGCTGAACCAGGCGGTTGTGCTGAGCGGCGCGGTGGTGCTGGTGCTGCTGTCCGGCTTGCTGGCCGCGCGCATGGGTAGCGAGTTCGTGCCCAGCCTGAACGAGGGCGATATCGCGATCCAGGCGCTGCGCATTCCCGGCACCAGCCTGTCGCAGTCGCTGGACATGCAGATGCAGCTGGAGCGCGGGCTGAAGCGGAAGTTTCCCGAGATAGAGCGCATCTTCGCCCGCACCGGCACCGCCGAAATCGCCTCCGACCCGATGCCGCCGAATATCTCGGACGGCTACATCATGCTGAAACCGGAGGCGCAATGGCCCCGGCCGAAAAAATCGCGCGCCGAGCTGCTGGCGGCGATACAGCAGGAAGCGGAACAATATCCGGGCAACAGCTTTGAGTTTTCGCAGCCTATACAGCTGCGCTTTAATGAGCTGATCTCGGGCGTGCGCAGCGATGTCGCGGTCAAGATCTTCGGCGACGACATGCAGGTGCTGAACGCCCATGCCGCCAGGGTTGCCGGGGTGCTGCAACGCATCCCCGGGGCGACCGAGGTCAAGGTGGAGCAGACCAGCGGCCTGCCCATGCTGACGGTGAAGATAGACCGCGAGAAAACCGCCAGGTATGGCCTGAACGTCGGCGAGGTGCAGGATGCGGTGGCGATTGCCACCGGCGGCCGCGCGGCCGGCACCATGTTCGAAGGCGACCGCCGTTTCGACATCCTGGTGCGCCTGCCTGAACACCTGCGCGGCGACCTGGACGCCCTGCAACGCCTGCCCATCCCGCTGACCAGGCCGGCCGGCGAGAACGCCAAAACCAGTTACATCCCGCTGGCGGAAGTCGCCACGCTGGACTTTGCACCCGGCCCCAACCAGGTCAGCCGCGAAGACGGCAAGCGCCGCGTGGTGGTCAGCGCCAATGTGCGCGGGCGCGACATAGGCAGCTTCGTGCCCGAGGCCGAGCAACTGCTACAGCAGGAAGTCAGGCTGCCGCCCGGCTACTGGAGCAGCTGGGGCGGCAGCTTCGAGCAATTGCAGTCGGCCACGCAGCGCCTGCAGATCGTGGTGCCGCTGGCCTTGCTGATGGTGTTCATCCTGCTGTTCGTGATGTTCAATAACGCCAAGGATGGCCTGCTGGTGTTTACCGGCATCCCGTTTGCACTGACCGGCGGCATCGCCGCGCTATACCTGCGCGACATCCCCATGTCGATCTCGGCCGCGGTCGGCTTCATCGCCCTGTCCGGGGTGGCGGTCCTGAACGGCCTGGTGATGCTTTCCAGCATACGCAGCCTGCGCGAGGAAGGCTGGTCGCTCGATGAGGCAATCAACACCGGCGCGCTGAGCCGCTTGCGGCCGGTGCTGATGACGGCGCTGGTGGCATCGCTGGGCTTCATTCCCATGGCGCTGGCCACCGGCACCGGCGCCGAAGTGCAGCGGCCGCTGGCCACCGTGGTGATAGGCGGCATCCTGTCCTCGACTGCGCTGACCTTGCTGGTACTGCCCCTGCTGTACCGGCTGGCGCATGGCAGGGACGAAGACGGCGGAGAAAAAGCCGCAATCGCTTAGAGGGAGGGGCTTATTCGATAAAGTCGGCATAATTATTGAATTGTAGAAATATTTTCTAAATGTTAATTGATTGCAATATAAATATCATTTATGATGTTGCTCAATTACCATCATGAGCGCAATGCGTATGCCGGGCCGGGCATCTTATAGCCGGCCGGCATACATACCATCCGCTTCACACCGAATATGTTCCCCAGACTCACTGATTTCCATAAGTTCGCACTGGCTTTATTGTTACTGCTGGCCGCTTTATTCACCCAACAAAAAGTAGTCCTGAACGGCGATGTGTATGAATACACGGTCATGAGCGTGGCGCTGGCCTCGCATCTGTCGCCGGACATACAGAGCGCAGACTTGCACAAGGTCCAGCGCCTGTTGCCGCAATACGCGCCGTATTTCCAGGCCACGGAGGAGGGCATCAAGGCCGGCAAGCAGATGCCCAGCAGCGGCTTTTACCGGGCCAGGGACAGCAATGTGTATTCGATACACTTCTTTTCCTATTCGGCCTTGGCGGTGCTGCCCTTGCTGGCATTTGAAAAGATAGGCGTCGACCCTTTCCAGTCTTTCTGGTTTGTGAACCTGGTGTTTGTGTTTATCCTGGGCCTGAGCCTGTACCGTTTCTTTGGTTCGGCGGCGCGGACCTGTATCGGGCTGGCGCTGTTTGTGCTGTGCGGCGGCTTCAATTACGGCTTGTGGAGCAGTCCCGAATGCATGAGCGCCGCCGCGGTATTGTCGGCCATGCTGCTGTTCGCGACCGGCGCGCCTGTCTTTGCCGGCTTGCTGGCCGGGCTGGCATCCACCCAAAACCCGCCCATCGTCTGCTTCCTGGCGCTGGGGCCGGTGCTGCATCTCTGCCTGCATTACCAGCGTGGACTGTCGTTCAGGGCGAACCTGCGCAATACGCTGGACCGCAGGATGCTGGCCGGCATCGCCGCCGGCACGGCCCTGTTCCTGCTGCCCATTTGTTTCAGTCTGCTGACCTTTGGCGTGCCCAACATCATCGCCAAGACTGCCGCCTCGCCGTCCCTGATGACGCCGGGGCGCTTGCACTCCTTCTTTTTCGACTGGAACCAGGGCATGATCATCGGCATACCCGGCGTGTGGATAGGCTGCGCGGTGTTGTGGTGGCGTTGCCGCCGCAGCAAGAGCACAGACGAGCAATGGCGCTTGTCGCTGGTGGTCTTGTGCAACCTGGGCTTGGCGCTGGCGCTGGCGATACCGGCGCTGGCCACCACCAACTGGAACTCGGCCGCGGTCGGCATGATGCGCTATGTTTTCTGGGGGGCGATGCCTTTCCTGTTCCTGTTCTTGTTTCTGTTGCGCCAGCAGCGTCGCTTGCCGGTCGTATTGCTATTGTTTATCGCGGCCCTGCAGGTCCAGTGTGCGTATAGTGCGCAGCTGTATTCCGAACTGGGGCTGAGCTCCATGGCGAAATTCATGCTGAGGAAGGCACCGGCCTGGTACAACCCCGATCCCGAGATTTTTGTGGAGCGCACCGTCAGGCAGGACGGAATTACGCTGGACACAGGAAAATATTATGCCTATGACCTGGACGGCCAGCATAAAAAGCTGATGTTCCATGAAAGCAGCAGGACCATAGACACAGAATTGTGCGGCCCCAACAAACTGCTGTCGCTGGACACGCATGTCGCCGCAGCTGGTTTCGGCTGGCACTATATCAATGGCCCGGTGCGCTGCGATACGGTCCAGACCTTGTCTTTCACTGAATTCAAGAATGGCCGGGTGCAGTTCAATTCCGGCTGGAGCCGGCTGGAACAAGTCAGGCCGGAAGCCGACTATGACTGGAACGGGATATGGTCGGATGGCCCCAGTTCAACCATGACGATCGCCGTCGAGCCGGCGCGGCCGGTGCAGGGCGTGAAGATTTTTGCGCACTATTTCGGCAATAACCAGCGTACCCGGGTCGTCGTCAATGGCGAAGACATGGGCTGGGTCGATCTCAGGAAGAGGGATTTCCTGCAGGTGAAACAGGATGTGGACAGGCCCTTGGCTAGCCTGAAGATAGAGCTGACGCACGAGGCCCCGCACGACCCGGCCACAGACCCTGCCATCCCGCGCCGCCTGGGCATGTTTGTGCATGCGGTAGCGTTACGCTGATACTGGCTGAATTCGATGGGATTCGGCTAGATCAGGCCTTCTTGATTGACAACAGCAGCAGTGCCAGGGCTGAGAATCCGGCGCCCGCCTGGAAGGTGAGCGCCGATCCGTGAAATTGCCACAGCCAGCCTGCAATGAGGCTGGCCAGCAGCATGCACAGGCCGCTGACCAGGTTGAATATGCCGAACGCCGTGCCCTTGAATTCCTGCGGGGTGGTATCTGCCACCAGGCTCGCCAGGACGCCCTGGCTGCATCCCATATGCAAGCCCCATAATGCGACGCCCAGCATGACGCCGGCAATCGAACCGGCATGCGCCAGGACCAGGTCGGCGGCAATCAACACTACCAGGCCGGCTCCCAGCAACCAGCGGCGTTCGATGCGGTCGGATAATTTCCCTACAGGGTAAGCGGACGCCGCGTACACTACCGCCATCACGACCATGACCGAGGGCACCCAGGTCGTGGACAGGCCTATCTGCTGCGCGCGCAAGATAAGGAAGGCTTCGCTGAAGCGTGCCAGGGTGAAGACTGCGCCGACTATCACCACCCACCAGTAGGCGCCGGAGAAATTGCGCAGCAAGCTCCAATGTATCGGCGAACGGAAGCGATGGGCCGCGCTGTCCTGAGCGGGCTCGTCGACGCCGGCGACAATCAAGCCTACCGCCACCAATGCCGGCAACACCGCAAACCACAGCACCAGGGAAATATTGCCGGCGAACGCCAGCATCAGGGCGATTGCGAGCAGCGGGCCAAGAAAAGCCCCGACGGTATCCATGGACTGACGCAAGCCGAAACAGGCGCCGCGTATCTGCGGCGGAGCAATATCGGCGATCAGGGCGTCGCGCGGAGCGCCGCGTATGCCTTTGCCGATACGGTCCAGGAAACGGGCGGTGAATACCAGCTCTATCGACGTCGCCAGCGGAAATAGCGGTTTGGTCAGCGCCGCCAAGCCATAGCCGAGCAGGATAAGCCCCTTGCGTCTACCAATAAAGTCACTGATCGCGCCGGAAAATACCTTGACGATCAGGGCGGTTGCTTCGGCAATGCCTTCGATCAAGCCTACCGTCAATGCACTGGCGCCCAGGCTGCCAACTAAAAATAGGGGGAGCAGGCTATGCACCAGTTCGGAAGACAGGTCCATGAACAGGCTGACAAAGCCCAGAGCCCAGATGGTGCGTGGAATAGTCGGTGCCGCCAGGATTCGATGCATGGGATACTTTCTCATTAAAGTGGCATTGCAGTCTTTAGAGCAGCGACCAATCATCTTAGCCGAGTTCAGTAACGGGGTCACTTGTCTTTGTGCTTGTTTCGATTCGGATATACTTGCAGAGCCTCCTTCCTGCCATTCTCAATCTGTGGAAGACTAAAATGTGGACCAGGGGAATATTTTTTGCTTGTTTAAGTATAGTCGCAGTAGTTGAACCAAATATCGCGCATGCAAAGGCCGACGCGGTGCAAGCCGCCATCAGCGGAACAGTTTACTTGTCGCCAACATGTGGCGGTCCGCAAAGACAGGGGCTGGAATGTGTCAGCCCGTTTGCCGGAGCGCAGATCCAGCTCGTCGACGGCTCTGGTACGGTAGTGGCCAGCGTAGTTACGACAGACCAGGGGCAGTTCACTTTGCGAGCAGCTCCTGGCCAGTACGCGCTGAGGGTGGCGGTAGGCGGGCTATATCCTCGATGCGAAGAAAAATCAATACGATTACGCAAGGGCCGGATAGTCAATGCCGATATTTCCTGCGATAGTGGCATGCGTTGATTACTCGCCGGCGCGACCGTTATTTGCGTTTTCTGCTATTTTTTATAGATGGCGGTGGTGCCGGCACCGTGGTTTGCAGGTATTTTATCTGCAAGCAGCGTATGGATGATCTGCAAACGCAGGCCGTTCATAAACCAAGGGCGCGGTAGTCGCCGTTCCTGACGGCGCCGACGACGAGATCGCGCTCCTTTTGCGCTATATCGCGCTCTGCCTGATTGGACAGGGATTGCAAATAGCGCTCCTGGACGCTGCCTGAGCACTGGCCCAGATTCGCGCAAAGCTGCAGCGCCTTCAACGATCCGGCGCCGCATTCCATCCCAAGCTCGCAGGCCGCCAGTGAAAATGCCAGCGCACGCAAATCCGGACGCGCCGCCGGCTGCTCAGGCAATGCATCGGTGCGACTGCTCAGGTATTTGTACATGAAATCCTGTAGCGATCGTATCGCGAAAGCGTCTTGCGAGGCGACGACCGCCCGTGCAGCTTCCGCAGCCTCGCTGGTATTGCCGTCAGCCAGTGTGCGGAGCGCGCGTTCTCCAGGGGTGTCCGCCTGGCCGGCGAGTGCTTCGTTGTTCAACTGCCGTGTTTCGGCGAGAAGTTTGTCGCGTGGTATCTCGAAAAAATTCTTGCAACGGCCCAGCAAGCTACGATAGGCCTCAATACGCTCTGCATTATTCGAAGCGTTTCGCGGCAATGCCCGTGTGACTGATTCTAATGTCGGCGACTCTCCTTGCGGCGCGATAAAGGCCGGAAAACACGCTGACCATGCACGATAGGCGATGTTGCGCTCGACAGGATCGTTGCTCGATTTATATAGCTCATAGAGCGAACGCAAGTCCTGCGCACGTTCCAGCGGATTTGCCAAGCTTTCGGTCAACTTGGCGTAGGAGGGTTGACCCGGACTCGCCGGCATGCCCTCGTACGGGGTGCCGGCAGGTACGGCAAAGCTGGCATCGATGGCGCGCGAGGAGGACGGCTCGGGCACAGCGTCCAGATGCGCAAGATACCAGAGCAGGCCAAGCATGCAAGCAAGCAACACGTTGCCGGCGATAAGTCGTTTTACGTTCATGATAAAAATACCCCCGGCAAGGGACCGGGGGCAAGTGGACACATGAGGAATATTATTGGCAACCGGAAATTTTAAACGAAGCGATGCGCGTGCTCCAGTTGAAGGTGCCGTTCTGCTTCAGATATTGGCCGGTATACCAAAAGGTGCAGTCATCTATTGGATCGACGCTCATATGAGTGTAGTCGCCCCAGCGACTGAGGTTCTGCGTTTGTGAGCCCGCTCCTTGAACCATCAGCGTTTCGTTGGCAAGCGTGTTGAGTGGATCATTGGCAAGGCGCGTCGCGTAGCGTAGTCCCGGGTTAAGCGAGGCGCTGGAAGTGCTGTAGCCGAGCGCTATATTGCCCATCTTGTCCATCGCTATGCTGCCCATCCAGCGGAAGGTTGAATCCGGAGCGTAGGTGGATTGCTGATAGATGGTCGGCGTAGCGGACAGGTTTCTCAATTCGTACCAGCGTACGGCGGCGTAGGTCGATTTGCGGTTAGTCCCTACCGCTACGGAATGATTGACGACCAGGGATTCATAGCTGCCGAAATTGCGATACGCAAGACGATACATCAGACGATCTGCCAGCGAATCGAGTTTTTGCGAAGTGCCGGCTTGCGGGATGCAAGTGCCACCATTGCATGCTGCGTTAAATGCGGCGACTGGAATCACCGTGGGGCCGACCAGCTTGGTGTTCGCAGTATTGCTCCAGTCCACATAGAACTTCCATAGACTCAGCGAAGAACTGCCCTTGTTCACCATATAGTTAGGCGAGCCTGCTGGCGGTGCGGTAGTGCCATCCAGATCCGCCGGCAGCACGCTGCCATAATTGCTGCTTAACTGTACGCATTGCTGCGTCGCGGCTTGACCGGCCAGCATTTTTGCCCGATCCATCGCACATACCTTGGCGCCGCTGAACGAGTTGCCGGAGAATATATTAAACGTGACATAGTAGCCGTCCGGCCAGACGCCGACTTTCGGGTAATCGTTAAAGCCCGAATACGTGAAGGCATAGCGGTTATATGCGCCAGTTGCATCCGATGTCTGTGACACGGCGACGCATTGCGTGTAGGGGCCGCCGCTTGGCACCGCGAACTGCATCATTACCCAACGACCGGCTTGCTTGTCGTACTGGACGATAGGATCGCCGTCATTGGTGGTTTCGCAGACGCCGCCGAAGCCGTGCCACAAGGTATTGCCGGCCGCCGGTCCGTAGACTGGATTGCCGGTGCTCTTGTCAAATACCGCAAATGAAGAGTTCACCCATTGCACGTATTGCGTTGCACCCACCGCACCCGTGGTATCCGGAGGCGCCGAATTGACGGTAAAACTGCCCTGGGGGCCGGTGAATCCTTTGCCGACACCGTCGAATCCGAGGCCGGCGGTCGTACTTGCTGCGCTTGAGATAAATTTTTGCTGTGCAGCATTATCAGTGACGAAGCCCGGCGAATCGATGTTCGGAATGAACTTCAATTCTTTGACATGCTTGGTCGTGTCGTAATAGTCGTCCGGTTTCGGCATGATGCCGCGCAAACTGGGTAAATGATCGTGGTAGGTCTCTTGCGTCGTTTCCGCTTTCAAATGGCCGGGTGCGTCCGCGGAACTGCCCTGGGCATGGGCAAGCAAAGGAAGCGCGAACAGGGCGGTGATTGAAAGTCTGAGGATGCGGCTGGGATGCAAAATCATTTACTCCTCCTGATGTTTGTAGGGATAGACAGCGGAGTGGAACAATGAGTATTTCTATGAATTTCCAGTCACGGCTGCACCGGTGACTACACGCAAGTGTAGGCTAAAAATTAGAACATTCACAAGGAAGTTGCACTGCAAATGCAAAAGATGTTGACCACTCTGACGGGGTCGGCGATGTTGCATTCGAGTATACGGCTGAGGGATAGACGAATATCGAGTTGCCAAGACCCGTCAATACGGCCAAGCATTTAACAGCATGTCAATGAATCTCAAGCAATGGTGTTCACAGTTTGAATAGCCAGCTGGCAACATTCGGAAGCCGCAATAATGCCTGGCTGGACATTGCAAAAAAATAAGACCGAGCGTGCTTTGGTAGAATGAAAGGCCGCAGGGCTTACCGATGGTGGTGTCTGAGGAGCACATAGGCATCCATTTGGCCGGTGCTGGCCCGGCGGCCGCGACAGACGCGGGGATGCCCGAGAGTAATAAGGCGCGGTCTATCGCTATTTTAAAGGAAGCGGCTCGCTCCTTATCTTGCCAAGATTTACGCGCTTCGACAATTCTTCCGCATTTTCCTTGCGCTCGCTATAGCGATCCACCAGGTAGGGGGCGACATCGCGCGTCAGCAGCGTAAACTTCATCAATTCTTCCATCACGTCCACCACGCGGTCGTAGTAGGCGGACGGTTTCATGCGGCCGGCTTCGTCAAATTCCTGGTAGGCCTTGGCCACCGATGACTGGTTGGGTATCGTGATCATGCGCATCCAGCGGCCCAGGATGCGCAGCTGGTTGACGGCATTGAAGGATTGCGAGCCGCCCGAGACTTCCATCACTGCCAGGGTCTTGCCCTGGGTGGGGCGCACCGAGCCGACGGCCAGCGGTATCCAGTCTATTTGCGCCTTCATGATGCCGGTCATGGCGCCGTGCCGCTCCGGCGAGCACCAGACCATGCCTTCTGACCATTGTGCCAGCTCGCGCAACTCCAGTACCTTGGGATGATTTTCCGGCGCCTCATCCGGCAGGGGCAGGCCGCGCGGGTCGTATACCCGCACCTCGCCGCCCATGGCTTCCAGCAGGCGCGCCGCTTCCAGCGTCAGCAATTTGCTATAGGAGCGTTCACGCAGCGAGCCGTACAGCAGCAGGAAGCGGGGCGCATGCGCGGACGGCGCGCTGGAGGCGAGCTTGCCCGCATCCGGGATGCTGAATAATTCGTGGTTCAGGCTAGGTAGCTCAGGATGCATTGGAGACACGTTTACCCTCCGCATCGATGACTTGCTCGCCGTCTTCCTTGCTGAATTCCTTCAGTTGCGGCAAGGGCAGGATGTCCAGCACGGCTTCCGACGGCCGGCACAGTCTGGTGCCCAGCGGCGTGACCACGATCGGCCGGTTGATCAGGATAGGATGCGCGAGCATGACATCAATCAATGCGTCGTCGGTCCATGTGGTCTCATCCAGCTTCAGTTCTTCATAGGGCGTGCCTTTCTTGCGCAGCAGCTCGCGCACCGGCATGCCCATCGCAGTAATCAGTTCGACCAGTCTGGCCTTCGAAGGAGGAGTGGCCAGGTACTCGATAATTTCCGGCTCCACGCCGGTGTTGCGGATCAGCGCCAGCGTATTGCGCGAGGTACCGCAGTGCGGGTTGTGATAGATGGTGATAGTCACGAAGGCTCCAATCAGGGTTGTGCAAAATCGCTGGGCGCCACGGTACCGCCGACGGTGGCTTCCTTGGGCGGCGCCGGATACAGCCAGCAAAAAATGAAGGTGGCCGCGCTGGCGCCGAGCAGTTGAGCGGCGATGAATCCCGGCGCATCGGCCGGACGTATGCCGGCAAAGCTATTGGTCGCCGCCCGCGCCAGCGTCACCGCCGGATTGGCGAATGAGGTGGACGAGGTGAACCAGTAGGCAGCCGTGATATACGCCGCCACCGCAAACGGCGTCACGCCGGGCCGGCTGCGCGAGCAGCCTATGATGACCGCGACCAGGCCGAAGGTGGCGACGAATTCGCTCCACCACTGCGAAGCACCAGTCCGGACATGTTCTGAAGCAAAGAAGATCGGGTCCTGGAACATCAGGTGCGCCGCCGCCACGCCGGCAAAGGCGCCGATGACCTGCACCAGGATGTAGGGCAGCACTTCATTGGCCGGCATATTCCCTTGCCAGGCTTCCGACAAGGTGACCGCCGGGTTGAAGTGGGCGCCGGAGATCGTCCCAAACATCAGGATCAGGGCGACCAGGCCGGCACCGGTGGCGATCGCATTGGCCAGCAAGGCGATCGCCAGATTGCCGCCGGCCAGCCGTTCGGCCATGATGCCGGAGCCGACCACCACCGCCAGCAGGAAGGCGGTGCCCAGGCCTTCGGACACTAAACGTCGTGACTTCGTCATGTCTTGGTTGCGCCTATCTTGTCCAGTTCCTGTTGCAGGGCAAGACTTTCCAGCTTGCTGATAGGCAAACTGAGGAAGAGGTCCAGCCTGGTCTTGATCTCGCGGCACACGCGGGCAAAGGCGTGGCGCTTTTCTTCTTCGCTGCCCTTGACCCTGGCCGGGTCTTCAAAGCCCCAATGCGCGATCGCTGGCTGCCCGGGCCAGAACGGGCAGACTTCGCCGGCCGCGTTGTCGCACACTGTGATGACAAAGTCTATGTGGGGAGCATCGTCCGACGCAAACTCATCCCAGCTCTTGCTGCGGGGATCTCCGGGCGAAAACCCTATGTCCTGAACTTGCTCGATGGCCAGCGGATTGACGACGCCGCTAGGTTGACTGCCGCCGCTATAGGCTTTGAAGCGGCCTTGGCCCATCGCATTGAGCATGGCTTCGGCCATGATGCTGCGCGCAGAATTGCCGGTACATAAGAACAGCACATTGTAGATTTTGTCGCTCATGTGATTTCCTTGTAAGTTGAATAAGGTAGGTGCAAGCTGGAAGCTACGTGAATTTTATGGCAGCCATGTGTCACGCGGCTGAATTCCGGCGAGTTTTCTGGCGAGTTGCGCCCTGGCATCCGGGAGGTTCACGGGCGCCATTATTTCAAGCCGGCCTTGGCAGGGGCGCAGGCCGGCATGCGAGCCGGGCTGCAGGGGGCTCCGCCGCAGCAGTTCTCCGTCAGGAAACCCAATACCCCGTTCATCGTCGCCATATTGGCCGAGTAGATCACGAAGCGTCCGTCCTGTCTGGCGACGACCAGGCCGGCGTGCGACAGCTCTTTCAGGTGGAAGGACAGCGAGGACGGCGGGACCGCCAGCTGCTCGCCTATCTTGCTGGCGGCCATGCCGTCGGGGCCGACCTGCACCAGTAGGCGGAATACGGCCAGGCGCGATTCCTGCGCCAGCGCCGCCAGCGCGTTCAATACGTCTTTGGTTTGCATGGGAAAGGGCTGGGCCTGTTAATTGATTCGATATTTCAATAATAGTCGAATTATAGACTTAAGGTAAAATATTTTCAGGAATGCAGTCACCGGCATGAAGAAAATCTTCACCCGATGACATGTATCATTCATCAGACCCGTCTTATTTAAAGAATCAAACAGAGAATCAAACACCCATGTGCATTAATTTCACGACCGTAGGCAAGAAAACCCTGGAAGAATATTTTGAGGCGTTGGTGAATTCGCCGCAGGAATGGATGGACGAGGTCTACCAGGATTACCTGGCGCCCATCATCGTCGCCGGGCAGCCGGGGCAGAGGACCGCCTTGCCGGCCGCCTATGGCATGGTGCCCAAGCGCCATATTGCGCCCGGCATGAAGCGCTATTCAACCATGAACGCCAGGGCCGAGACCATCGCTGAGCGGCCCAGTTATGCGGCTCCGTGGCGGCGCGGGCAGCTATGCCTGGTGCCCATGCAGGCGTATTTTGAACCCAACTGGGAAACCGGCAGCGCGGTGCGCTGGCGCATAGGCATGGCCGACCGGGCGCCGTTTGCGGTGGCCGGCCTGTACCGCTCCTGGCAGGAGGCCGACGGCGGCGAGACCTTCTCCTTCACGCAACTGACGGTGAATGCCGACGAACATCCCTTGATGAAACGCTTCCACCGGCCCGAGGATGAAAAGCGCTCGCTGGTGATCATCCCCAGAGCCGAATACGACGACTGGCTGGGCTGCCGCAATCCCGAGCAGGCGCGGGCCTATCTGCAGACGCACCCGGCGGAGCTGATGCTGGCGGCGCCCGATCCCAAGCCGGCGGTGGTCAGGGCAAAGCAAGCGCCGGTGCAGGAAGATCGTAACGGTTCCCTGTTCTGAGTGCGTCGGGAATTCGGATGCGCCCAGCCTGACTCAGTAACCGAGTGAGCTGACGCCGTCCCTGATCAATGCGGCGCTGTTGCGCAATGCCCCCCGTTCATGGTGGTCGGCCGATGGCTCTAGCGTCAGGCGTATCCCGGATCGCCCCAGGACGTGGGGCAGGGACAGCGCGACATTGCTGATCCCCTCAAAGTTGGGGACCACCGAGCAGCAGGTGTACACCGCCCGTTCGTCATACAGGATGCAGCGGCTCAAGCTGGCCCGCGCCGCCCCTATGCCGTAGTAAGTCGCGCCCTTGCCGTCGATAATGCGGTAGGCGGCGCGGCGCACATTGGTGTCCACTTGTTCCTTTGTTTCAGCTGTCAGCGGTTTTCCGCAGACGCCGGAAAACTGGGCCAGGGGAATCCCCGCCACCGTGGCGCTGGACCACAGCAGCACTTCGGAGTCTCCGTGTTCGCCCGCTACATACGCATGCACCGAGCTGGGCGCCACCTCGTATATCTGGCCGAGCAGGGTGCGAAAGCGCGCCGTATCCAATACGGTACCGGTTCCCAGCACGCGGCCTGCGGGCAGGCCCGCAAGCGTTGTGGCAATCTGGGTCATGATATCCAGCGGGTTGGTCGCCACCAGCAGCACGGCGTCAGCCGCATGCCTGACGACCTTGGGAACGATGTCGGCAAAAACCACGGCATTTCTCTGCAACAAGGCCAGGCGCGTTTCGCCCGGCTGCTGGCCGACGCCGGCGGCGAGTATCACCAGCGCGCATCCCTCCAGGTCCGGAAAATCACCGCTGTGCACGTAGACAGGATGGCAAAACGGCGTCGCATGCATGATATCCATGACATGTGCGTCAGCCAGTTGACGGTCGTGATCGACCAGCACCAATTCGCGGCCCACCCCCTGCATGACCAGCGAGTACGCCGCAGTGCTGCCTACATGGCCGGTGCCTACGATGCCTATTTTCAATTTGTTTCTCCAGGCCGGATGCTGCCGAAATTTTTCGCCTAATGTGACATCAAAACCGGGATAGTCATGGACCTCAGCATGGTCAAGGTGACGCCGCCCAGCAGTACTTCCCTAAAACGTGTATGCCCATATCCTCCCATCACTATCAGGTCGGATCGCGTGTCCGCGGCCAGCAGCCGCAATCCGCTGCCTATGTCAAAGTCGATATGCTTTTGCACTACTTCAACCTTGATGCCATGCCGCGCCAGGTAAAGGGCGATGTCGGCGCCGGGCTGTGCACCGTGCACCTCGGAGTGTGCGGTAGCATTGAATACGGCCACTGTCACATTCTTCGCGCGTTGCAGAAGTGGCAATGCATTTGCAATCGCGCGGCTCGCCTCGATACTGCCATCCCATGCTACCAGGACCTTATTGCCTAGCCGTTCAATCTGGCCTGAGTGCGGAATGAGCAAGACCGGACGAGCGCAATTGAGCATCACATATTCCGGAAGATCGGATACCAGCCCGGGGGAGGCTTCATCCGGATCGGTCTGTCCGAGCACCGCCAGGTCGCAGTAACGGGCCTGCAAGGCAAGCCCTCCTTCAGGTTCGTCGTTGACCAGCCTTGCCTCAAACGAGAGTACTCCCATTTGACTGGCGATAGCCTCAAATTCCGACAAAGCCTGGCTGGCGCGCACTTTCAATTCCTCAATGTGCGCGGACACCATCGCATAGGCGGGATCAAGCTTGCCATCCTTGCAGACGAAGCGCGAAATTCCCGTCATTGCAGCGCCAATCAGATGGGCATTTTCAGATATTGCGAGGTCTGCCGCGATTTTAATCCTTTGTTTGGCGTGCCTGGATAGATCCGCATGCACCAGTATGGTTTTATAGGACATGGAGTACCTTTCTATGATGTAATTTCCAGGGCAAATGCCCTTGCCTGGCCGCCGGCCTTAATGTGACATCAGTACCGGCACCGTCATTTCACGCAGCATGGAGCGTGTCACACCGCCGAGCACGAGTTCGCTCATGCGGCTATGCCCGTATGCCCCCATGACCAGCAAGTCGGCTCCCAGGTCTGCTGCCCGCGAAAGCAGCCACTCCGCCGGGTCCATATCCACACCCTCATTTTTTTCTATCTCTATCCTGACGCCGTGCCGCGCCAGATAGGCTGCGATGTCGACATCAGGCAAGTCGGTTTCGCGATCCTCTTTCTCTGCTACGGTCAGCACCTTCACCTGCCGCGCTTTTTTCAGGAAGGGCAAGGCATCGGCCATGGCGCGGGCTGCTTCCCGTCCGCCATCCCAGGCGATGATGATGTTGTCAAACGCGCCGGGAAGTTCTCCTGTATACGGCAGGAACAGTACAGGCCTGCCCAGCTTTAACACAAAGCTCTCATGAAAGGCATGGCCGACATCGGTTTGCAAATCGGCAGGATCGCGCTGGCCGACGATGACCAGGTCCGTGGCGCGTGCACGGGCAAGCACCTCGTCCCGCTCCGAACTGCGGAAAGCCAGCCAATCGAAATTGATTCCTGCGTCCTGTGCTGCGGCGCGAAAACTTTTTTCTGCACGCGCTTGTTTTTCCATGATGGTTTCTTCCCATTCCATCATGATCGCGGCCGCCTGGCCGTAGGGGTCGTAAGGGACTAGCGGGCCGTAGGTGAGGTGCAATCCTGTCAAATGTGCGTTGTGGCGGGCCGCCAGGGCAAGGGCAAACTTCAGTTGCCTTGGGGAACCGTTGCTATTGTCCACACAGACCGCGATGCTTTTGTAGTCCATTTGATGTCTCCTTATTCGAGTCATGATGACGGATGTGTAAATTGATTGTAGGACGCCGCACGCACACAGTTCATGATGCACATCAAATTTGTTCGCTTTAGCGTCTTCCTGCCCGCAATCCTCGCGCGAAAAACGTCATGGATGCGGGAAAGAAAGATCGCTATGTTTGATGCAGATCAAAATCGGAAAACCGTTTACTTCCTACTATGAAGATGCGAAGCGCGCAGCTTTACCCATCGCGCTGTGGAGAAGATCATCGTGGATATCAATATCGGCCTGCAACAAAAGGTAAGCGAAGAAATCCTGTGGGATCCCGGCGTCGACGCGACCCACGTGGATGTGGCCGCCAGGGAAGGAGTCATCACGCTCACCGGCTACGTTTCTTGCTACGCAGAAAAGAAAAATGCAGAGCAGGCCACGAAGCGGGTCGCCAATGTAAAAGCGGTTGTGAATGAAATCGAAGTCAGGCTGCCGCCGACGCTGCAGCGCAGCGACGCCGACATTGCAGAATCGGCGCTGACGGGGCTGAGACTCAACGCCAATATGTCGAGGGAGACGGTGCAGCTGAGCGTTGAGAACGGCTGGATCACGCTGGACGGTGAAGTCGACTGGAGATACCAGCGCACCGCCGCCGAGGGCGCTTTGAAACACATGGTCGGGGTCAAGGGCATCGTCAACAGGATCGTGATCAAATCGGGCGCGCTTGCCGCAGACATCAAATCCAGGATACGTAGTGCCTTGCTGCAGAATGCGCAGCTCGACGCCAATCGTATCGTGGTCAATGTCAACGGCGGCAGAGCGATACTGGACGGTGAAGTGATGTCATGGGCAGAAAGGGCGCAGGCGGAAGATGCCGCTTGGCGCGCGCCGGAAATTACGGAAGTGGTAAACAATATCCATGTCGATGTTTGATTCGCCGCACTCAGCACTCAGCACTCGGTCCGGCTGCAGTGGGCCCGGTTCAGGATTTTAAAAAGGAGATTCAAATGGTTTCTTCCATGCCCATGTCAGTTCCTGTGGCGGCTAAAACACAAGCAGCGTCGCAGCTGGAATTGTGGACAGCGCTCAACCGTAAAGCCCTGGACGCTATTGCCAGGCTGGCGGATCTGAATATGTATGAGGTGCAGCAGACGCTGCAGGGGATCTCTGCGATGACGAAAAAATTAGTATCGCATGACGGCGAATTGCCGAATTATCCGGTAGGCTCCGATGAATTTCAGTCGGACCTGGAGCGTTCGCTGGCTTACGGCCGCCAGGTCCTGGAGATAGCCTGGAGCGTGCAGGCCGATATGGTGAAGCTGTCGCAGCAGCACTTTGCCGGGACAGCTTGGCATTAGACGCAAAAGCGATGGATTGAAAAGACATGAGGCGGCTAGCCATGCCGGCACCGGTAATTGCACCGCCACAGCTTTTTTTACAGGGCTTACCAGGAGAAAGAAAATGTTCAAGCGCATATTGTTGCCCACTGACGGTTCGGAAACGTCCGCAAAAGCAATCCAGAGCTGCATCTCTTTTGCCAAAGAGACAGGCGCAACCATCATAGGTCTGCATGTGATTCCCGAATTCCATACTTTCACCTATCAAACCGAGATGCTGGAAGACACCCGGGCAGAATACGAAAGAAAATGCATGGCCCACGTGAAAAAATATCTTGCGGAGATAGAAATAGCGGCGAAGGCTGCCGACGTGCAGTGCGAGACCTCGTATATGATCAGCGAATCTCCGTATGAGGCTATCATCAAGGCCGCCAAGGATAAGCGCTGTGAGCTGATCGCCATGGCATCTCACGGCAGGAAGGGTATGAAGGGTTTTTTATTGGGAAGCGAAACGCAGAAGGTACTGACGAATAGCCAGATACCTGTGCTGGTATTCCGCTAGCAAGACGACTTCTTCAGGCAAATAGCCGAAGTGCGATGGCGGCGGCGGCAACGACCGCTGCCATGGTCGGAAGGCAACGATAGAATAGTTCACGGCTTCCTGCGATGCGCACTACGCCAAGTTTGAAAACAGAGTTGGCGGATAGCGCAAGCACTACAGTCGTGGCGAGTTGCGAACTGGACAGCGCGCCCAGGCCAAACAGGCGCAGGCTTGACAGTGTAATCGCGTCTACGTCGGTCAGTCCGGACGCTAGCGCGGCGACGTACACACCTTTGCCGCCGGCATAGTCCGCCAGCCATGCGCTCAGCAGGAGTACTACGGCATACAGCGCCGCGAATCCAAGCGCTGCACGCAGTTCGGCAGGGTTCTTTATTTCCGGCGTGCTGAGTTCCTCTTGCGTGCTAGTGTTGCGGTACTGGCTGGCGAGGTAGACGACGATGCCGGCACCGAGAGCTGTCGCCAGTACCGGCGCCAGCACGGTGAGGGCGGCGGGAGCGACGATTGCCGTGATGATGGCAAGTCGCGCCAGCAGCACCAGGTTTGCAGTGATTACAACCGTCACCGCGAGACCGGTCAATTCGCTTCCGTTTCTGGCATGCCGCGAATAGGCCAGGGTTGTCGCGGTACTGGACACCATGCCGCCGAATAATCCCAGCAGTACAGCGCCGTGTTTGCCGCCTATCAGCCTCAAGGCGGCGTAACCGGCCAAGGACACGCCGCTGATAAGCACTACCATGAACCAGACGTGACGTGGATTCAGTATCTGGTAAGGGCCGAATGCCAGGTCAGGCAGCAAGGGCAATACGACGAAGGTGACGATCGCGAACTGCAGTATGGAGACCAGATCGCGCCGTTCCAGCTTATGCGCGACGCCGCGCAGTTCCGCCTTGAAGTACAACAGGGTAGTCGCCAGGATGGCGATCATCACAGCCAGCCGCGAATGGCTGGTCATGGCCATCGCTGCGAGCAGGTAGCAGACGATGACCGCTGCTATGGTCGTGGTGCCGGGGTCTATTTCATAAGCCGCTTCGTGATGGTGATAGTAGGCGGCGATCATCGCAACGGCGACGGCGGCCAATCCTATCCCGATCAACGACGGGGAGGAAAATTCGCCGGCCAGGGTCGCCGCAGATGCGCCCGCCAGCGCAACCAGGGCAAAGGTCCTTAGCCCCGCCTTTGCGCTCGGCTTGCGCTCGCGTTCCAATCCCATCAGCAGGCCGATCGCAAGAGCGGTCAGGAAATCCGGTAACCGGTCCAGGCCCTGTGCGTCCAGCCAGCCGAGATTCATGAGACTGCGGGGCCGACACCTACCGGAGGCGGGGCGATATTCACGATCAGCGAGAAGAGTTTCTGCAGCTCGGGCTTTTGCCCTGCATCGCCGCGGGGATCGGTATTGCTGGAAAACGCGTCATTGATTACGCTCCAGTCATCCGGCGTCAGGATTTTCATCGCCGCAGGCAGAATTTCATTTTCTTCAATCCGCATATGATTTCTATAGAACGCAGCATAGCGTTCAACCATATCATGAAACTGCCTGAATGTGGGAGTGCCGGACAGCTCGTAGCGGGCCAGGGCGTGTTCCATCTCGGCCACCAGCGAATCTCCTTGTATATGTTGCGACTCCAGCTCTGCAATCGTGGCATCCAATTGATTGCTTCGCTTGCGCAGGAGTGCGAACAGGTAGCGATTCTCCTTGGGGTGATGCACTTTGTCTGGATATTCCTTGATGTAGAAAAGCATGGCCCGGAAGATCTTGAGGTCGGGCACGGGTTTTCCATTGGCGATATCGTGCACAAGATGCAGCATGCCATGGATGATGGCCTGCAGCAGGTCGTGTTCCTCGTGGATGACGTGTATGGCGGATTGGATAGGTGGTACTCGCATATTTCCCCCTGGGGCCTAGAATGGCCAAAAATGCGCAAGCAGATACCTTGGTTTGCCTGCTAGGGAAACTTTAGCCGAAGTAATCGCAGGCACCCATGATGCAGATCAAAGCTTGAACGATTTTTTCTGTGCAGATGTTCTGGCGGCAGTTTTCGGGAAAGGGCCAGGATGCGGCGCAACTGGCGGGCAAGCCTGACCAGTGAGCAGCTTGTGAGGCTCAGTCAGGACAAGCTGAAGCCAGGATGGTCGGGAAAGTGCCGAATTGACTGCTTAAAAAATCAATGCTCTTCCGTGTTTTGCATGGCATGCAGTTTCAGCGCAGGCAGGTCAAGCAAGGTCACCTCACGCCGATCGACAGAAATCCACGATATCGCCCTGAATTTGGACAACAACCGGCTGACGCTTTCTATGGTCAGGCCCAGGTACTTGCCTATGTCTTCGCGCGACATGCGCAATTGATAGTTAGTCGACGAGTAGCCGCGAGCCTTGTAGCGTAGGGACAGGTTGACCAGGAAAGCAGAAAATCTTTGCTCAGCCGACATGTTCCCCAAAAGGAACATGGCACTCTGTTCGCGCATGATTTCCTGGCTCATCGTGCGGTGGAAGTGACGCAACAGCGGAGGAATGTCGGAAAACAGTCCTTGTAAACGTGTAAAGGGAATTTCGCACACTTCGCTGTCTTCCAGTGCCACTGCATAACAATGATGCTGATCGGTGCTGATGGCGTCCATGCCCAGCAGGTCGCCGGTCATCTGGAAGGCGGAAATGTGTTCCTGGCCGTTGCACGCCAGCTGATATGTCTTGAAATGGCCGACACGGATCGCATACAGGCTGCGGAAGCTTTCGCCCATGCTATACAGGATGCCATCCTTGGGTACGCGCCGGCGCACCATGATGCCATCGAGCCTTTGCATGTCGGATTCATCCAGGCCGGTGGGGAGGCACATTTTATGCAGGCTGCAGCTTGAGCAACGGTTTGGCCCGTCGCGCGATGAGGTCTGATCAGGGCGGGACGCGGAGGCTGCTGCGTCCCGGTTTGCTTGCAGCATGATCTTTTCTCCCTGGATAGTCTGCAAATCGGCCTAAGGTGTCGTGGGCGCGGATTTTATGGACAGAGTATCGCTCAAGCCAAGCGGCAGCACAGTCGGGGATTGCCGAAACGTGCCGTAATGGAACACGGAACAAATCTTGTAGGGAAAACACTACAAGGATTCAGCCCAAGCACGGAAGCGGAGCCGAATTCCAGTCAGCCCTATGCGTGTTTACGGCGACCTTGGCCATGCCGTCACCGGCTGCAATGGGCTCAGAGCCGCGCCAGCAGCCGTGCCGGTCATATACCCGGCCCGGCCATCAGTGCGACATCAGTACCGGCAGCGTCATTTCGCGCAGTAGGGAGCGCGTGACCCCGCCCAGCACCAGCTCAGTCAGGCGGGCGTGGCCGTATGCCCCCATCACCAGCAGGTCGGCTCCCAGATCCGCCGCCCGCGAAAGCAGCCATTCCGCGGTGTCGATGCCCACCGCCGCATCTTTTTCAATTTCAGTCTTGACCCCGTGCCTGGCCAGGTAGGCGGCGATATCGACGTCGGGCAAGTCGTTTTCTCTGTCCTCTTTCCTTTCCGCGGTCAGGACCCTCACCTGTCGCGCCTGCATGAGGAAGGGCAGGGCATCGGCCATGGCGCGGGCCGCTTCGCGTCCGCCGTCCCAGGCAATGACGATATTGCTAAATGCCTTGGGGAGTTCGCCTGCATAGGGCAGGAAAAGCACCGGCCTGCCTAGCCTTAGCACAAAGCTTTCCTGAAAGCGATAACTGGCGCTGGTCTGGACTTCGTCCGGATCGCGCTGGCCGACGATTGCCAGGTCCGAGGCGCGCGCACGTGCAAGCACGTCTTCGCGCGCAGAACTGCGGTAGCCTGCCCAGTCGAAATTGACTCCCGCGCTATGTGCCGCGGCATGAAATTCTGTCTGGGCGCGCACTTGCTTGTCCCTGGCCGTTTCTTCCCATTCAGCCATGATCACTGCTGCTTGGCCATACGTGTCGTACGGCAGCCGCGGGCCGTGGATGATATGCAAGCCTGTCAAATGCGCGTTTTGACGCGACGCCAGCGCCAGGGCAAATTCCAGTTGCCGCGAAGAACCAGGGCTATTGTCCAGGCACACCGCCACGCTTTTGTAGTTCACCTCAGCTCTCCTCGTTTGGCGCATAGTCGCGAAGTCGCGACTATGTACTTTCATTGTAGGACGCTGTTTGTTCCGCGTTCTTGATGCACGTCAAAATTTCTGGCCAGGCTCAGCGGCAGCAGGTGGATACTGGACGGCAAGATTCAGCCGTGGGCAGGGAGGGCGCAGGCGAAGGGCGAACTCTTCCGCCGCCGGGAATCACTGAATGGCAGGGACCATGCAAGGGGGAATTGCGACTCCAGCTTGCCGTCGGCCCCATAGCCGACTTTGATACCCTGTGCCGGCTGCAATGGGCTCAGAGCCGCGCCAGCAGCCGCCGCACCACGCCGGTGGCGATCGCCACATCCGGTGCCGTCTGCATCAGTTCCAGGTAGCGGCTGCGAAAGTCTTCGCGCAAGGCCGGCGCCGGCCCCAGCAATCTTTCGATGACATCCTTGCAGGGGGTGATCGGCTGGCCGGCTTCGGCGCCGGCATCTGCCAGCTCATCAATTTCCACGATCAGTTCGGACAGCGCATGCAGCCAGTTGAAGCCAGGATGTTCGACCACCAGCACCAGGCGGTCAAAGGGGCCGGTGGCCCCCGGGAAATTGGCGCTCTCGGCCTCGATCAGGGTGCGGTGCAACTGGCGCAGCGCGCTGGACAGCTCTGGCAATGATGGGTGGGGCGACGGCATCGTTTTCTCCTGGAATTGCCGGCGGCGCAGGTACATTCCTGCGGCAGGCAAGACGAGTATACCGCAAGCCGGGACGGCCATTCAGCCAGGGGTGCTCAGCGTTCCAAGGCTTGCCCCTGGTCCCGTCGATTTCTGCGCTGAGCTTGTCTGTCACTGCATCCGGCACTTGGCGGGTGCACCACAGGCGAAACGGATATTTCCCGGCAAACAATTGTTGTGTTAGATGGTGGGAGTGGGGTCGCCCCGGTAAGCTGGAGAACAGCGGGAGGCCCGCTGATTGGGAAAGGAACCTCCGGTTAAAAGCGGCAAGCTGTTCCGGACCTGAAAAAATATTGCTGCCGGTCCAGGCGTCGCTCAGCCGGCGCCAGAAAAATGCAAAACCTGCATATTTTCAGCGCCACTATGCACGCCTCCACATGCATAGGCCAAGACAGCGACGGCCGGTGTCAGGCCAGTATCGAACTCTACGCAGACCGGGATTAATCAGAGGTTCGTTTTCATGTTAAGGGCAAAAATGGCGATGCCGCATAGGACTATTCCTAGAATGCTGTCAGAAAAAACGCTGATTTAATTGATTGTTTGCAAGCTGGTTTTCTCGGGTGCAAGAAAACACGGGGCGGCTGAAAAAAGCGGGCCGGCTGCCGGCGGCACTGGCTTGCGACGCGGCTGGCTTTTTGATTTGCTTTTCTCCGGCAATGATATAAACCTATAAAAAATGAAAAATATTCTTGCTTAGTAATTAGCGGGGGTGGCGATGTATTTTTCAGAGCATGGCGGCGAATCCGGCAGGAAAGTGAGTGGCATCGCATTAACGGCGGCGTTCCACCTGGGCTTGGTGTATGCGCTGCTCCATGGGGCCGGGTATAAGGTGCTCGAAGTAGTGCAAAGCCCGGTGCTGGTCAAGCTGGTGGAAGAGATCAAGAAGCCACCCGAGGAACCGCCTAAAGTCCTGCCGCAACCGGATCTTGCCGCGCCGCCCAAGGTCGTGGTGCAACTGCCATACATCCCGCCGCCCGAAGTCGCGGTACAGCCGCAGCCGCAACAGCTGGCCCTGACCAGCACCCAGGTCAAGCCGCCCGAGGCTATTCTGCCGACCAATATCGTCGTCAAACCCAGTGTGGACGCCGAACCGGCGGCAAAAGCGGCCGGCCCCGTGGTGGTGCCCGCCGTGGTCAATTTTGATACGCCCGGCTGCCGGCCGGAGTGGCCCCGGTCATCCATACGCAATGACGAAACCGGCACCGTCGGCCTGGCCGTGCTGATAGGCCCCGACGGCAGCGTGGCCGATGCCCGGATAGAAAGATCGAGCGGTTTTCGCAATCTGGATAATGCGGTCAAGGCGCAATTGCTGTCGGGCAGTTGCAAGAACAAGCCCGGCACCGTCGACGGCAAACCGCAGCAACTGTGGATCAAGGTGATCTATGTCTGGAAATTGACCGACTACGAAACCGCGGCGCACTCCAAACAATAAGGCGCAGCTCCCTCTGAGTCACTCGCGCCGACCTGCCAACACTGAACCAATGCCGCAAAGCGCCGTCTTCAGCTAAAATCGGTGCAATGTTTGTGGGCAAGGTGAGCTGATGCGATTACTGCTGGTGGAAGATGATGCGATGGTGGGCGAGGGACTGCGCAAGGGTTTGCGGCAGGACGGGTTTACCGTGGACTGGGTGCAGGACGGCGCGCTGGTGGAGCATACCCTGACGCTGGAAAGCTACGACTTGCTGCTGTTGGACCTCGGCCTGCCCAACAAGGCCGGCCTGGAAGTGCTGGCCGCGCTGCGCCGCAAGGGCAACCGCATCCCGGTGCTGATACTGACCGCGCGCGACGCCGTGGCCGACCGGGTCAAGGGCCTGGACACCGGCGCCGACGACTACCTGGTCAAGCCCTTCGACCTGGAGGAACTGGAAGCCCGCATCCGCGCCTTGCTCAGACGGCAGTCGGGCCGGGCCGACCCCGTGCTCAAGTTCGGCGAGCTCAGCCTGAACCCGGCCACCCATGAAGTATTCCTGCAAGGCCAGCCGCTGGCGCTGTCGGCCCGCGAATTCGCCTTGCTGGAAGTCTTCCTGGACCGGCCGGGGATCGTGTTCTCGCCGGTGCAACTGGCTGAGAAATTGTACGGCTGGGATGAAAAGGTGGAAAGCAATACGGTGGAAGTGTATATCCATGCGCTGCGCAAGAAACTCGGCGCTGATTTCATCAAGAACATCCGCGGCGTCGGTTACATGGTGCCGAGGCCGGCATGACGGCGGTCGCCGACACTATGCACTCAAGCTCGTCGGTACGCCGAACGCTGCTGCTGTGGCTGTCGGTCGGCATCCTGGCCGGCATTGTTGTTGCCGGCAGCATGATCTATGTGCAGGCGCGCGCCCAGGCCAACCAATTGTTTGACTACCAGATGAAGCAGCTGGTGGCTTCCTTGCCGACCACCTCGTATGCACCCATCATCCCCAGCCGGCCGGAATTGTCGAATATGCAGGAAGACATCATCATCCAGATCTGGGACGTCAACGGCTTGCGCATCTACCATTCGCACGACAACTCGGCGCTGCCGCAACGGGCCGAGCTGGGCTTCTCGAACTTTACCGCGCAGGGCACCACTTGGCGCGTATACAGCGCCCAACTGGGTGGCACCATCGTGCAAGTCGCGCAGCCGCTCAGCGCCAGGCTGGAACTGGCGGCCCGGCTGGCCCTGAAGACCGTCGCGCCGCTGCTGCTGATCCTGCCTTTCCTGGCGCTGCTGATCTGGGTCACGGTGGGGCGCAGCCTGTCGGCGGTGCAGCGCGCCGCCACCGACGTGCAGGCGCGCGATGCCAATTCGCTGGCGCCGATTTCCGAGCGCGGTGTGCCGCAAGAGGTGCAACCCCTGACGCAGGCGCTGAATGCGCTGTTGCAGAGGCTGGATACCGCCATCAAGGCACAACGCAATTTCATCGCCGACGCCGCGCACGAATTGAAGACGCCGCTGACGGCCTTGAAACTGCAAATCCTGCTGGCGGAACGGGCCGCCGACGAAGCACAGCGCGCCGAAGCCTTCGCCGACCTGAAGCAGGGCCTGGAACGCGCCATCCACCTGGTGCAGCAATTGCTGACCCTGGCGCGGCAGGAGCCCGGTGCGGTGGAACAGGAGCCGCAGCCGGTAGACATGCGGGCGCTGGTGCACGCCGCGGTCAGTGATTTTGCGATGGCCGCCAATGCCAAAAATATAGACCTGGGCATACGCGCAGAAGCGCCGGCCCAGGTGCTGGGCAACCCTGACAGCCTGCGCATACTGTTGAACAACTTGCTGGACAATGCGATACGCTACAGCCCGCCGGGGGCGACCGTGGACCTGTCCTTGCTGGCCGGCCAGCATGGGGTTGCGATTGAGGTGCAGGATAGCGGCCCCGGCATACCCGAGGCCGACCTGGCGCGGGTGTTCGACCGCTTTTATCGGGTGCCCGGGGCCGCCGACAAGGGGACCGGGCTGGGGCTGGCTATCGTCAAGCAGATTGCCGATGGGCATGGGGCGGAGCTTGGTTTGAGTAATACTGGCAAGGGCTTGCTGGTGCGGGTCGGGTTTAATGGGGTTGTTAGTGCATTTGAGCCTGGTTAGATATTAGGGTTGCGCTTCGTGGGTACAAGCCGGGGGTGGCCCGGCGGCCACTTACTCTTTCTTGCTTCGCCAAGAAAGAGTAAGCAGAAAGAAGGCGACCGCAAGCCTCGCCCCTTCGGGGTGCCCGATTGTGCGGTACAAAAAATGGGAAACGGGCGAAACTCGCTGCGCTCAGACA
>JAZJYH010000008.1:0-2119 GCA_040390485.1 Pseudomonadota bacterium | reverse complement strand
AGTCCAGCGGCATCGGCGCATCGACCTTGCATTCATTGAGTACGAAGAAAGAACGCAGCTGCCGCACGCCAGGCAGGCGCAGCAGGGTCTTGGCGTGCATGCGGCTGAATGCATCGACGTCCTTCACGCGCATCTTCAGCAGGTAATCAAACTCACCGGCCAGCAGCAGGCACTCTGTGATCTGCGCCACCTTGGCCACCTCCTGCTCGAAGGCCTTGAACAGCTCCGGGGTGGAGCGGTCCAGCACCACGCCCACACACACCAGCACCGGATAACCCAGTTGCGCGTAATTGAGGCGCGCATGCGTGCCGCTGATCAGGCCGGCCTCGTGCAGGCGCTTGGTCCTGGTCCAGCAGGCGGTGGCGCTGATGCCAGCCTTGGCCGCCAGATCGGCATTCGACATGCGGCCGTCCGCCTGCAGCAGCTTCAACAGCTTGCGATCGGTCTTGTCTATGCCGCTGGAAGAATCTTCTGTTTTCATTGGGTATTTGGGAAAGTAAGTATTGCTGGTGTGAAAAAATCGGGATAAGCAACGGCAATTGTGGCACAAATAAGAAGCCTATTCCCGGCGACATTCCCTATAATTTTCCTATCCCGTGAAGCACTCACCGACCTTAAGGAGCCGCCATGTTATCCCTGGAATCTTTCTTTCCCCGCACCAAGCTGGGCTTTTTTCCTTCACCGATACACCGTTGCCAGCGCCTGTCCCAGGAGCTAGGCGTCAGCGTGTATGCCAAGCGCGACGACGTTTCTTCCGGCCTGGCCTATGGCGGCAACAAGGTGCGCAAGCTGGAATGGCTGGCGGCCGATGCGCTGGCCCAAGGCTGCGACACCCTGGTGTCGATAGGCGGCGTGCAGTCCAACCACACGCGGCAAGTGACCGCGGTCGCGGCGGTGCTGGGCCTGAACGCGTATACGGTGCAGGAAACCTGGGCCGAGTGGGACGATCCGGTGTACGACAAGGTCGGCAATATCTTGCTGACCCGCATCATGGGCGGCCATCCTATCCTGGCCGGCTACGGCTATTCCACCACCGCCAAGGACACTTGGGAAAACGCGATGGAAGCGGTGCGCGCCAAGGGCGGCAAACCCTACGCGATCCCGGCCGGAGCCTCGGACCACCCGTTGGGTGGCCTGGGCTACGCCAACTTCGCCGACGAGGTCGCTGCGCAGGAACAGCAAATGGGCGTATTCTTTGACACTATCGTGGTCGCCACCTGCACCGGCTCTACCCAGGCCGGCATGGTGGTCGGTTTTGCCCACCAGCAAAAAGCCCGCCGCATCATCGGCATCGACACCGCCGACGATGCCGCTATGACGCGCCGGGCGGTGACCAAGATTGCGCTGGACACGGTGGAAACGATACGCGCCAGGGGCGGGCGGGCTACCGACATCCGGGATACGGATATAGAAATCAACGCCGAATTCAGCGCCCCCGGCTACGGCTTGCCGAGCGAATCGACGATAGCGGCGATACGCAAGGCGGCGGAACTGGAGGCGATGATCACCGATCCGGTATATGAAGGAAAGTCGATGGACGGCCTGATCCAGCTGGCGCTGCGCAAGGACATCCCGGCCGGGTCCAATGTGCTGTACATGCACCTGGGCGGGGCGCCGGCGGTGAATGCGTATTACCAGGCGTTTGAGGATAAGTCTAATTTGACTCGCTTGGCTAAGGCGGCGCGATATGAGGAGTGAGTTGGTGTTGTTTGTACTCTTTGGTTTGATGATTTACTGAGGTCTCACTTGGTTGAGGTTGCGTGTATTTTGAGATTGCTGGCCGGGGGTAGCCCGGCATGCTACCTACTTTCTTTGCTTCGCCAAAGAAAGTAGGCAAAGAAAGGCGACCGCAGACTTGCCCTACGGGTGATGGCACAAGTGCCATCACATTTTGTGCGTTACAAAAAATGGGAAATGAACGAAACTCGCTTCGCTCAAACAACGTTCATTTCTGATCCATTTTCTGTAACGCACAAAATGCAGCGTCCCAAGCGGGGGTAGGTCAACAGCAACGTCAACAACAACAACCCCAACACCCAATCAAGCCAACTAAATTTTGCGAGTAAGTTCTATTTGGACTTGGAGAATCTGGTTGCCGTTGTTGTTGAATTTGCTGTTG